>NZ_JAUSYQ010000002.1:9892314-10200954 GCF_030816965.1 Streptomyces canus | reverse complement strand
CAGCGCCGAGCTCTTGGCGAAGTACGGGTCCAGATCCGTCATCAGGCCACGGGCGGCGAAGTACGGGGTCTCGGTCGCGCCGAAGCCGCGGACCACGTCCGGCGGGTTCTTGGCAGCCAGCATGGCGTTGAGCTTGGTGGGGTCCCAGATGATGACGTTGAGGTTCATCCCCAGCGCGTCTTCGGCGGCCTTGAGGGCCTTTTTGTCCCACTCGTTCTGCACCGTCATCACGGTGAGCGTCGTCCTGCCGCTCCCTGATCCGCCTGTGCTGTTACCGGCGGTGCCGGCGCAGGCAGACAGACCGGTCGCGGCGAGCGCGGTTCCGGTGGAGACGGCGAGGAAGCGTCGCCTGTCAAGGGATGTCGACGTTGACATGAGCATGCCGATGGCCTTTCGTGCGGGACGTACGCGAGTGCGAGGCGTACGGCGGCTGCGGGGACGTGCGACGGGGGGCATGGCGGCAGGAGGGGCTGCCGTGGGGAAGCGAAAGGGAGAGCGCGGCGGCGGTGGAACACCGGCTCGCTCGACGGTGGTGCAAGGCACCCGGGACCAAGCGCATCCGTCTGCGTGGACGGGTACACACACCGGTGGCTGGAGACCGCGGATGCGACGGTGGTCGCGTGTGCGGCGAGCCCGGGGGCGGCTCCCGGCCCAATTGACTTGCGGTCAACTGTGGCCGATATCTTGCTGTTTCGGTATGACCTGTTTCTAGGGCTCTGCTCGGACTTGTCGCTTATTCCCGTCCGAGGAAACCGGTTGACTGAAACTTTCGCGAACGTTAGGTTGCGTCGCCAGAAGGTGTCAAGAGGCAAAAACGCGTCGTCTCTGTCCGCAGCAGCGCGGACCGGGCAACGCCCACTGGAGAGGGGGAGCACGTGCCGGAACAGCCCGTCCGGGCCAGGCTCGTGGATGTGGCCCACGCGGCCGGGGTCTCCAAGGCCACCGTGTCCAAGGTGCTCAACGGCCGACAGGACCTGTCCGTACGGCCGGAGACGCGTCGGCGCGTCCATGAGGCCGCCGAGGCACTCGGCTACCGGCCGCACTCCGGAGCCCGGGCTCTGGCCGGTGCAAGCACCCACGCGCTGGCCCTGCTGATCCCCGCCCTCGCCAACCCCACGTACGTCACCATCGCCCGCGGCGCCTACCAGCGGGCCCGCGAACTGGGCTATCTCTCCCTGCTGGCCGAGGACTTCGACGGGCAGGAAGCAGACGAGTCCTTCCACGACCTGGTACAGGAGGGCAGGGTCGACGGGCTGCTCATCGCCTCGGCCCGCCCAGGCCATCTCCTGCTGGACGCGCTGAGCCGCAGCGCGATCCCGCACGTCTTCCTCAACCGATCGGTCAAGGGCTCCGGCCGCAACATCACCATGGACGTCGCCCGCTCCAGCGTGACCGCGCTCGACCACCTGCACGGCCTCGGCCACCGAGTGGTCGGACACATCGCGGGCCCTTCCGGGATCACGCCCAGCGAGGTCCGCAAGGAGGCGTTCCTGCGGCACGCCGACACGCTGGGGCTGGACGCGGCTCCGGTCGCGTCCGGGGAGTTCACCGAGGACGGCGGCGGGTCCGCGGCGCGGGCACTGCTGTGCCCCGCTGACGGCGACGGGCGGCCACCGGTCACCGCCCTCTACACCAGCTCGCTCGCCCAGGCGATAGGCGCCATGGCGGCGATCAGGGACCTCGGCCTCAGGATCCCGGAGGACGTCTCCGTGGTCGGCAACGACGACCTGCCCGTGGCCGCGCACCTCCATCCCCCGCTGACCACCGTCGCGATGCCCCTGCACGAGCTGGGAACCGCCGCGGTGGACGCACTGGTGGCCACCATCGAGGGCAAGCCGGCGGGAGACGTCGTCGTACCGACCGAGCCGCGGCTGGTGCTGCGCGGCTCCACGGCCAGACCAGCACGACCAGAAGGAACGCCATGACCGTCGCCGCCGCACCGGCACGTTTCACCGGCCGTACGGCCCTGCTCACCGCGGCCGCCTCCGGGATCGGGGCGGCCACCGCCCGCCGACTGGCGGCGGAGGGAGCGTCCGTTCTCGTCACCGACGTGGACGTCAAGGGCGCCCATCGCGTCGCCGAGGAGATCCGCGCCGAGGGCGGCCGGGCACGCGACCTGCCTTTGGACGTCACCTCGCCGACGGAGTGGGCGCAGGCCGTCGCCGAGGCCGAGTCCTGGACCGGACGGCTCGACGTACTCCACCTCAACGCCGGTCGCAACCTGCCGGGAGCGGCACACGAACTCGACGACGCCGCCTGGCACGACCAGCTGCGGCTCTCCCTCGACTCGGTGTTCTACGGCGTCCGGGCCGCGGTGCCACTGCTCAGGACGGCCAGGGGCGCGGTGGTGATCACCTCGTCCGTCCACGCGGCCGTCGGCTTCAAGGGCTTCCCGGCGTACGCGGCGGCCAAGGGCGGAATCGACGCGCTCGTGCGCCAGCTGGCCGTCGAGTACGGCGGACAGATCAGGTTCAACGCCGTCCTGCCCGGAGCCGTGGTCACCGCCCTGTGGGCCCAGGCGCCCCCGGAGTACAAGGTGCAGACCATCGGGCGCACACCTGTCGGCAGGCTGGGCGCCCCCGAGGACATCGCCGCAGCGGTGGCCTTCCTCGCCTCCGAGGACGCCTCCTTCATCACAGGACAAAACCTCCTCGTGGACGGTGGCCGCAGCATCAGCTCCCAGGAGTAGGCCGCCGGGCCTCGCCCATACCGGGCGGCCAACCGCCGTGCCCGTCCGACACCGCCGCACCCCGGCGGACGGCCCCCGCCGCATGGACGCCCGCACCCCTTCCCCGGACCCGCCCCTCCCCCTCCGCGCGGGGAGCCGCCGGCTCTGGGCCGTACACAGCACAGAACACAGAACCCGGAGACGCACCCCATGAAGATCACTGGATACGAGCTCTTCCTCGTCGAACCGCGCTGGCTCTTCCTCCGCATCGACACCGACGAGGGCGTCTCCGGCTGGGGCGAGCCCATAGTCGAGGGCAAGGCCCACACCGTCGCCCGCTGTGTCGAGGAGATGTTCGACTACCTGGTCGGCCAGGACCCGGCCCGGATCGAGGAGCACTGGCAGGTCCTCGCCAAGAGCGGCTTCTATCGCGGCGGCGTCGTCCTGAACAGCGCCCTGGCCGGAATCGACCAGGCCCTGTGGGACATCGCGGGCAAGACCCACGGCGTCCCGGTCCACCAGCTCCTCGGCGGCCACGTACGCGACCGGGTGCGCGTCTACGGCTGGGTCGGTGGCGAAACCCCCGAGGAACTGGCCGAGTCGGCGGCCGAACAGGTCGCCAAGGGCATGACGGCGGTCAAGCTGAACCCCTGCGGCCAGCTGGAACCGCTCGCCACACCTGCCGCCATCAACGCCATCGTCGACGGGGTGGCCGCGGTCCGCGAGGCCATCGGGCCGGAGCGCGACCTGGCCCTGGACTTCCACGGCCGGTTCAGCGGGGCGATGTCCCGCCGCGTACTGCCCCTCCTGGAGCCGCTCCTGCCGCTCTTCGTCGAAGAGCCCGTGCTGCCCGAGTTCTCCCGGGACCTCGGCGCCGTGGTGCGCTCCACCTCCATCCCCATCGCCACCGGCGAACGGCTCTACTCCCGCTGGGACTTCCGCTCCGTGCTCTCCGACGGCATCGCCGTGGCCCAGCCCGATATCAGCCACGCCGGCGGAATCTCCGAGACCCGCCGGATCGCCGCGATGGCCGAGGCGTACGACGTCATGGTGGCCCCGCACTGCCCGCTCGGCCCGATCGCCCTCGCGGCCAGCCTGCAACTCGACTTCGCGATCCCCAACTTCCTCATCCAGGAACAGGCACTGGGCATCGGCTACGGCGACAGCAGCGGGCTGCTGGACTACCTCGCCGACACCACGCCCTTCACGTTCCGCGACGGCTACATCGACCGCCCGACCGCGCCCGGTCTGGGCATCACCATCGACGAGGACGCGGTCCGCGCCGCCGCCGAACGCGGCCACCGCTGGCGCAACCCGGTCTGGCGCAACACAGACGGCTCACTGGCCGCCTGGTAGCCCAGGGGCAGGCCCCGGCCGGACGGCCGCATCACGCGGCCTCCGGCCCCGCGCCACCCACCCGCCAAGCCCCCGGTCCCGGAGTCGTCTTGTGGCCTACACCGAACAGCCACAGGTGCCATGCACATCAACAAGGTGTGCGAACAAGTGAGCCGCGCCTACGAACCCGGGCGCGACCGAGTCCCCGACGGCGGCGGCCCGCGGCGGGGGCCGCAATGTCCGCCGCCACGGGGTCGGCAAGCAGCACCGCGGTGAGGGACTGCGCCAGGTAGCCGTGGGCCACCGTGGTGCCGCAGGGGCCCTTCGCCGCCTTCTCGGGGTCGACGGGGATCCACTGCCGGTCGCCGGTGACGTCGGCGAACCGGTCATGGTCGTCTGAGTGATGGTGTCCCACTGGCTGCGGCCCGGCACGGTGCCGACCGCCCTCCCCAGTCCGTCGCGGCCGTGGCACTTCTTCATGTCGTCGCACGGCGTCGGCGGGAGATGTCCGGCCATCAAGGTGGCGCCGGCCAACACCAGGCTGGAGGATGTCCGCTCGGGCGCCATGACTCGGCGAACACACCTTGCCCTACGCCTGAAGATGCTCCCGGAACCAGCCGAGCGCTCCCGTGCCGGCACGTTCGAACTGGCTACGGTAAGGGTCCCAGTGGCCACCGGGAACAAGGATCAGCTTCTTGGGCTCGAGGGCCTCCTCGTAGGCCTCGAGAGCGACGTCGCATCGCCAGCCGCCGCACGTCCGGTGACGGGGCCGAGCACTCCCTGTCCGGGCATCGTGAAGGTCCAGGTGGTGTCTTCGGTCAGGACCGCTTCCAGCTCGGGCATGTTCAGCTCGTCCAGGGCGTGGGCGTAGTTCGCCACCGCCTGCTGGAGTTCGGCGATCACGAGACCACCGTCAGCACGATCTTGCCTTGGATGTGCCCCTGCGCGGCTCGCGTGTGTGCGCTGCCCGCCTCGGGGAGCGGGTAGGTGCTGTCCACGCCGACCTGGAGCTTGCCCTCGTCGAGCAGGCGCCCGATCTCGGCGAGCTGGGGGCCGTTCGAACGCACCTGAATGTTCGAGACCGTGATGCCCCGACTCGCTGTCTCTTCCGGGTCGTACTGGGCGAAGAACACCGGAAGCATGGTGCCGCCGCGCTTGAGCACGGTCAGGAAGCGTGAGCTGTCCGGGCCACCGACGGTGTCGATCACCAGGTCGACACCGCTGACCACGTCCGCGGCCTGCGTCCTGGTGTAGTCGATGAACTCATCGGCGCCGAGCTTGCGCAGAAACTGCTCGTGCCGGCCCGAGGCCACCGCGATGACGTGTGCCCCCTTCCATTTCGCCAACTGCACCGCGAAGTGGCCCACTCCACCGGCGGCCCCGTTGACCAGCACGGTCATCCCTGGCGTGATCGGCACCGGCTGGTGCACCCGGCCGGTGAAAGGAGACGGCACGTCGTGGCCGAGATCAACCAGGTACTGCCAGGCCGTCAGCACGGCCATCGGTGCCCCGGCCGCCTGCACGTGGTCGATACCGGCAGGCTTGTGAGCCAGGTCCGAAGCCGGCGCGGCCACGTACTCGGCATACGTCCGGCCGTCGAATCCGGGGAACCGCAGCATGCCGAAGACCTCGTCTCCGACGGCGAACCCCAGCACATCCGGAGCGACCGCCTGGACCACGCCCGACATGTCGGTTCCGGGGATCAGGGGGAACTCCAGCGCCGGCCTCATCTCGGCCGGCATGACCTTCATCCCCTCACGCAGGTACCAGTCCGGCGGGTTGATGCCCGCCGCGTGCACGCGGACGAGCACCTCGCCGGGGCCGATCTCGGGAACCGGCACCTCGTCATACTGCAAAACTTCCGGTCCGCCCGCTTCGTGGAACTGGATCGCCTTCATCGCGTCTGTCGCTTTCTTGGGGAAACGTTGCTCCTTCAGTCAAGGCCCAGGACGGCGCGGCCGTCCAAGACCGGTTCGGCAACCTCGTCATTCCGAAACGGCATGACACGTACGCTGGAAGGGTGAACGATCTCGGACAGGACCTGGAACTGCGGCTGGTGCGCTACTTCACCGTGGTGGCGGCGCACCAGCACTTCGGACGGGCCGCTGCCGACCTGCACGTGGCCCAGCCGGCGCTGAGCCGCCAGATCCAACGGCTCGAGAAGTATCTCGGCGCACGACTGCTGGACCGCGTACCTCAGGGCACCCGGCTCACTCCGGCCGGCCAGAGGTTCCTCCCTCAGGCCCAAGCCCTGCTGCAGGCCGCCCGCCAGGCCGAGCTGGTCGTGCGTGAACAAGCCGAGACCGAACGCATCGCCATCGGCTACGTCGAAGACCTGGTGATCACCGCCGCCGTACGGGAACTGCGCCGCCGTCACCCGGACGCCGAGATCGCCACCCGGTACCTGAGCTGCCGCGACGTCGGAGCGCTGTCCGACAAGCGCGTCGACGCCCTGATCGCGCGGGCCCCGCTGCCGCTCGCCGCCGGCGACGTGTTCACCACCCCGCTGTACGAGGAGCCCCGGATGCTCGCGGTCCCGCGCGGCCATCCCTTGGCCGACCGCGCGTCGGTGACCGCGGAAGAACTGGCCGGCGAGGAGGCGGCGCCGTGCGCGTTCGAGACCGCGGACTGGACTTCCTACCGGATCCTCGGGGCCGACGTGCCGCCGATCGAGAGCTACGAGGACAAGCTCGAACTCGTGGCGAGCGGCAGGGCGATCGCCGTGCTACCGGTCGGCGATCGGCGTAGCTCCCTGCGTCCCGACCTCGTCACCGTCCCGATCGAGGGCGCTCCCCCCAGCCAGGTTGTCCTGGTCAGCCGCAAGGGCGACCCGAATCCGATGATCAGGAATCTCCGGCTGGCGGCCAAGGTCGCCCTGACCGCTCCGGCAGCCTGACCGGGACCAGCCAACCCGCTCGGCACTGAACCGCACCAAGCCGTGCTCACGCGCGGGCCGTGTTCGTCGCGCATCTGCCGGTCTCGCTCGGGGTCAGGCGAGACCGCCGGTGACCCGTTCGCCCGGACCCTGAAGCTCGGAGGGTGGTTGCCGAACTCCGGTAGGGGGTGAGGTCCAGCGCGGTGGCGACGGTCGCCGTGCTTAGTCGTCGCCCCCGGCGGAGAACCCGGACAGCCGGTCAGTGAACCGGTGATGGGCGGTCAGGAAGATGACCGGAGAGAGGTATCCGTTGGCCCGCATCGCCTGGCACACGTCCCGGCCGTCCGCGTCGGGCAGCCCGACGTCCAGGACGGCCGCGGCGATGTCACCCGTGGCCAGCCGCAGGGCGGTGGCGCCGTCCGGGGCAGGCACGGGGCGAAGTCCTCGTCGCGCAGGCCGCGCAGCAGACGTCACGCAGGGCGTGATCGTCCTCGACGACCAGGATCTTGTGGCGCATGGTCCTCCGTCGGCACTGGGTCTGTGTCCGTGGTACCTGTGATGAACCCTTCGGGCAGCCACCAGGCAGCGGCGCACAGGCACAGCCCGAGCCAGCCGAGGGCGAACAGCCAGCCGCCGACGACATCGGTGAACCAGTGCACCCCGAGGTAGACGCGGGTCAGTCCGACGAGCGCGCCCCAGCAGCCGACCGCGAGGGCGAGCAGGGTCCTGCCGGGCGGGGAGCGTGTGTACACGGCGATGACGAGCAGTCCGGCGGCGATCGCGGCCGTGGCCGTGTGGCCGGAGGGAAACGCCCACCCCGAGGCGTGTGTGGCCCAGTCCACTCGGGTGGGGCGGGGCCGGGCGACGAGCGCCATCACGCCGTACCGCGCCACCTGCCCCACTCCGAGGCAGGCGAGGCAGAGCGCGGCGGCGACGGCCCGCCGGCGCAGAGTACGTCCGGCGATGGTCGCTGCCAGTACGGCGAGGACGTACGGGATGAAGCCGGTGCCGGTGGCGGTCAGGCCATGGGCCAGCGCCACCGCCACGTCCGGGCGGTGCGCGACGGACCAGGACACCAGGTCCTCGTCGCCGTACAACGGCTGCCCGTCCCCGATCACGGCCATCGTCAGGACACCGAAGGCCGTCCACGCCCCCAGGGCGACACTGCCGGCCAGCTCGCCGAGGTCGCCGCGCTTCATGACGCCAGTACCAGCAGGCGCAGACGCGTGCCGGTGATCCACCGGACCAGCGGATCGGGTCGGCGGCGCAGCATGACCATCGCGAGCGCCGCGACGAGGGCTCCGACGATCATTCCTGCTGCCACGTCGTGCGGATAGTGCGCGCCGACCCAGACCCGGGAAGCCGCCATGGCGCAGGCGGCCACGGCCGTGACGGCGCCGAGCCGACGGGAGACGAAGAGCAGGGCCATGGCGGCCGCGGCGGCGATGGCCGTGTGATTGCTGGGGAAGGACCAGTCACCCGGCGCCGGACACGCCTCCAGCGTGATCACCCGTAGGCTCTGACAGGGCCGGTCCTCGCGTGCCAGCAGCTTCAGCACGTCGTTCACCCCATATGCGGCGACGACGATCACCGGAACGGCCAGCGCGGTCACCGCGGCAGCCGGGCCCACCCGCCGCGCCCGCCACCAGGCCACGGCCATCAGCGCGGCGAACACCGCCAGACCGTACGTCGACCAGGCCGCCACGACGTCGTCCAGCCAGCCGGGCGACCGGTGCGCGAGGTCCACGACGTCGGTGTAGGCGGAGCCGTCGATCGAGGAGCCGTCGAAGGCGAGGATCATCCGCGTGCCTCCTTCGCCTTGGCGGCGCGGTGCGAGCGGTACAGCTCGGCGGCGAGCGGAATCAACGACACGGCCACGACCACGGCGACCATGGGCAGCAGATAGCGGTCCACATCGGGGATGGAGGAGCCCAGCGCGTATCCGCCCAGCGTCAGTCCCAAGCTCCACACGAGCCCGCCGGCCACCTGCCACACGGTGAACGTCCGCACCGGAACACCCAGTGCGCCCGCCATCGGATTGAGCACCGTACGTACCACCGGCACGAACCGCGCCAGCACAATCGCTTTCGCATGCCCGTACCGCTCCAGCAGCTCCTCGGCCCGCTGCGCCCCTTCACGCAGGCGAGCCGAGCGGCTGCGCGCCAGCAGGGCCCCGCCGGCCTTCCCTCCGAGCAGATAGCCGCACTGCGCACCGGCAAGAGCACCCATGGCCGCGGCCACCAGCAAGGGGGCGAGCGACAGCTTCACCCCGTGCTGACCGCTTCCCGTACACAGCAGCCCCGCCGTGAACAGCAGGGAGTCACCGGGCAGGAAGAAGCCGATCAGCAGCCCGGTTTCCGCGAACATCGCCACACCGACCCCCAGCACACCGAAGGCGGCCAGGAGGGACTGCGGACTGAGAACATTCACCGCAAGCTGTGAGGCTGCGAGGAAGGGTGCGATCACGGACGCGGGCCCTCTCATACTGGATGTGCTGGGGCGCGCGAAGGCGCCACCCGAGTGACTACAATTCTGTAGACGGTCTACTGAACTGTAGACGACGATGGGGTGAGGATCGTTCCCATGACCGACGCGAAGGACGAACGCCGACCGGCCGGGGAGCTGGAAGCCGCCGTCATGGCCGCCCTGTGGGCCGCCGAGGCGGCCCTCACTCCAGGTGAGGTACAGGCCGAACTCGCCTCCGATCTGGCCCGCACCACGGTGACGACGATCCTGTCCCGCCTGCACGACAAGGGCGTCGTCGACCGCCGCCCGCAAGGGCGCGGCTACGCCTACTACCCCGTGCAGGACGCCCAGGGCCTCACCGCCCGGCGCATGCATACCGAGCTCGACCGCGACAGTGACCGGGAGACCGTCCTGGCCCGCTTCGTCGCCCAGCTCAATCCGGACGATGAACAGCTTCTGCGCCAGCTGCTGGAGGCCGACGATTGATGACCGCCCTGCTGCTGATTCCGCTCCTGCTGCCCTTCGTGATGCCGCCGCTCGCCCGGCGAACCCTCGACCGGCTGGCTCCCGGCACCGCTCTGTGGGCGCTCACCGCAGCTGCCCTGGTGCTGGCGGGCGCCTGCGTGGCCGTCCTGGGCACCCTCGTCCTGACCGGACTGCTCAAGCTGCCGGCGTTCGCGGAGCTCGGTGAACTCGTCCACCCCCTGCGCACGCCGACGGGCTACCTGGTCCTGCCCGCGGCCGCGATCGCCACCGGCCTGCTCACCATCGGCGCCTGGACCCTCGCACGTTCGGCCCTGCGCCAGACGCGCGCCTTCCGCACCGCCCGCACCGAGGCCGACCGACGGCCCGCCGCGGGCGATCTGTGCGTGGTCGACTCGCCCGAGCCGGACGCGTACGCCCTGCCCGGCCGTCCGCACCGCATCGTCGTCACCACCGCCATGCTGCGCAGCCTCGGCCCGGACGAGCGCGAGGCCCTCTTCGCCCACGAGCGCGCCCACAACCAGGGCGGCCACCATTACTTCCTGGCCGCCGCCGAACTCGCCGCCCACTGCCACCCCGCACTGCGCCCCGCCCGCGCCACCATCCGGCTGGCCGTGGAACGCGCCGCCGACGAAGCAGCGGCCGCCGCCATGGGTGACCGCCGCATCCTGGCCCGCGCCATCGCCCGCGCCGCCCTCGCCGGCCAGGCCGCGCGCTCCACCCGCCCGGACTTCGCTCCCGCAGCGACCGCCGGCCCGGTACCCCAGCGCGTAGCGGCCCTTCTCACCGCTCCAGCGGGCCACTCTCGGCGATCGGTGGGCTGGGTCGCCCTCCTCCTCGCCGCCTGCACCGCCCTGTCCGCGACCGCCGCGACGACCGGCGCCATCGCCTTCCACCACGACGTCGAGGTCGCCCAGGGCGAAGAGCCCCGCTGACCGCTTCCGGCACGCTCAGGCGAGGCGGGACCGGCCCAGGCCTATGCGGGGAAACGATGGCAGCTGTCCGGTACTGCCCTCGAACGGCGCGTCGTGCTCGACGACGAGACTCCGCAGGCGTTCGCGCTGCCCGGCACCCCAGGACGAATCGTGGTCTCCCGCGGAATGCTGCGCTGCCTCGGAGACGGAGAACGCGAGGCCCTCCTGGCGCACGAGCGGGCCCCTCTCCGTTGCCGCCATCACCTCCTGCGGGCTGTCTTGCGACTCACGGCTGCCGTCAATCCGCTGATGCGACCGCCGGCAGAGGCAGGCGGGTTCGTACTGGATCGACGGGCCGACGAGGAGGCCGCGGCCCACGTCGACAGCCGTACGGTCGTCGCCCGCGCCGTCGGGCGGGCGGCTCACCTCCGCCGGCGCATCCCGCCCCGCTGCCCTGGCCGCAACCGGCGGGGCGGTGCCCCAACGGGCACGGGCCCTGCCGGCCCGCCTCCCCGCGCCGCACCCTGTCGTTCGTGGCGGGCACCCTTCTGCTCACCCTGTGCTGCGCCGGCCCGGCCAACGCCGCCTCGGACCGCGAGAGCCTGGTCGAGAGCGCGGAGCGGGCACAGTGCGCCGCCGACGCAGGGCGCAGCGCGGGCGCGTCACTCCCCGCGGCGGCCGGACGCCTGCTGCGACCACCGCGGAGCCGACAACCACAAAAGACACCGCAGGTAGACGTGTAGTACCGCGGTACTACACGCCGCTCGGGTTTCAGCCTCTCGGTACCACCGGATCGGGTGATCCGGCGCTTAGCGTTGCCGGTGAGGCGTCGCAGGCGCGGACGCCACAGGCCGAGAGAAAGAGCGCGAATGATCGACGCACGGCAGCTGACCAAGCGGTACGGCGACAAGACGGCCGTCGACGGGCTGGACTTCGTGGTGAAGCCGGGCACGGTGACCGGTTTCCTGGGGCCCAACGGCGCGGGCAAGTCCACGACCATGCGCATGATCGTCGGCCTCGACGCCCCGACGAGCGGTTCCGTCACCGTGAACGGCAGCCACTACGCCCGCCACCAGGCACCGCTCCAGGAGGTCGGCGCGCTCCTGGAGGCGAAGTCGATCCACCCGGGCCGCTCGGCGTACAACCACCTCAGGGCCCTCGCGCTGACCCACGGAATTCCGGGCCGCCGGGTCGACGAGGTCATCGACCTCGCCGGACTGGGCAGCGTGGCGAAGAAGCGGGCCGGTGCCTTCTCCCTCGGGATGGGCCAGCGGCTGGGCATCGCCGCGGCGCTGCTGGGCGATCCGCAGACGGTGATGCTGGACGAGCCGGTCAACGGGCTGGACCCGGAGGGCGTGCTCTGGATCCGCAACCTGCTCAAGGGACTCGCCGACGAAGGGCGGACGGTGTTCGTGTCCTCCCACCTGATGGGCGAGATGGCCCTGGTGGCGGACCACCTGATCGTCGTGGGGCGCGGCCGGCTGCTGGCCGACACCACCGTCGCGGACCTGATCCGCGAGGCGGGCGGGGACACCGTGAAGGTGGTGACGCAGGACCCGGCGCGGCTGCGGGACGTGCTGGCCGGGCCGGGCGTCGACGTCACCGGCCGGATCGGCTCCGAGGAGCTCCAGGTGACCGGGCTGACCGCCCGCGAGATCGGGTTGAAAGCGGCCGAGCACGGAATCGCCTTGTTCGAGCTGAGCGCGCGGACCGTGTCGCTGGAGGAGGCGTTCATGGATCTGACCAGGGATGCCGTGGAGTACCACGGCTCCACGACCGGCATCGAGACCCTCGAGGCCGCCGGGAGGCCCGCATGAGCACCCCCACCGCAACCGCCGAGGAACCCCGGACCACACCCACCCGCCCCGTCTACCGGGTGACCGGACGACGGGTGCTCTCCTCGGAGTGGGCCAAGCTGTGGTCCCTGCGCTCGACCTGGATCACCCTGGGCCTCGGCCTGCTCTTCCTGGTCGCCTTCGGCCTGATTTCCGCGAGCCACTACAAGTCGGGGATCAACTCCGGCCACACCGACCGGGATTTCGCCGATGCGACGGCCGTCAGCCTGTCCCTCTTCGGTACGAACTTCGCCCAGCTGGCCCTGGGCGTACTCGGCGTGCTGGTCACCGCGGGCGAGTACTCGACGGGCATGATCCGCTCGACGCTCACGGCGGTACCGCGCCGGCTGCCCGTGCTGTGGTCCAAGGCAGCCGTGTTCGGGCTGGTCGCACTGGTGGTCGGCACCCTCGGTGCGTTCGTCGCCTTCGGCTTCGGCAGCGGCATTGTCTCCGGCACGCCCGCCGCGATGGGCCTGACGCACGCCGGAGTCGTACGCAGCCTGCTGGGCGCGGGGCTCTACCTCGGCCTGGTCGGGGTGATCGGTGCCGCCCTGGGCGCGCTGCTGCGGTCAGTGGCCGGCGGGATCTCGGTGCTGGTGGCCGGCCTGATGCTGATCCCGGGACTGATCTCTCTGCTGCCGAGCTCCTGGCAGGACGACATCAGCCCCTACCTGCCGTCCAACGCGGGGCAGGCGATGTTCGCCCTGACCCATGACTCCACGACCCTGTCGCCGGGCGCCGGGCTGCTGGTCTTCCTGTGCTGGACGGCGCTGGCGCTGGGCGGTGCGGCGTACCGGCTCGCGCGCAGCGACGTCTGACGCCCGCACCATGGACAGGTGACGTCCGTGACCACCGATGACCTCAGCGGGATGGCACCGCTGGTCGCCCGACTGTCCCGGGGCGGCCAGCGGCTGCGGCATGCCGACCGGACACATCCCTGGGTGCTGGACACCGCGGTCGTCGTCCTGGTCTTCCTGATGTTCTGCCTGCCCGACCTGCTCCACGACGGCGTCGGTGACGGCGACGGCGACGGTCCGCGCCGGTTCCGGCTCGCCTTCACCCAGTTGCCCGTGGCGGGGACGCTCGCCTTGCAGGCCGGCCTGGTGCTGCCGCTGTTGTGGCGGCGGCGAAAGCCCGTGGTTGCCTTCGGCGCCATAGCCGCGGTGTTCGTCCTCCAGTGGTCCCTCAACACCCCGCTGCGCGCGGACGTCGCCCTCTTCGTCGCCCTCTACAGCCTGGCCCTGCACGGGCGGCTGCGCCAACTGCCCTGGGCCTGTGCGGCCATGGCGGGCGCCATGGCACTGGTCGCCGTCCGCGTGTCGGCAGCGGTGTCCGTCTGGGACGCGCTGTTCTTCCTGCTGAGCACGGCGACCGCGGCCCTGGCGCTCGGCATGATGGTCCGGATCCGCCGGGCCCAGCTCGCCGGACTGCGGGAGCGAGCCGCCCGGCTGGAGATTGAACGCGACCAGCGCAGCAGGCTGGCCACGGCCACCGAACGCACCCGTGTCGCCCGCGAGATGCACGACATCGTCGGCCACAACCTGTCCGTCATCATCACGCTCGCCGACGCCGGCGCCTACGCCACGGACATCGCACCCGAACGCGGCAAGGAGGCCCTGCGTCTCATCGGCGACACCGGCCGTCAGGCCCTCGGCGAGCTGCGACGCGTACTCGGCGTGCTGCGCGAGACCGCGGACGGTCCCCCGGACAGGCCCGAACTCAGCCCGCAGCCCGGCATCGCGGACATCGAAGCGCTGTGCGCCACGGTGCGCGCCGCCGGACTGGAGGTCGTCTACCGGACCTCCGGCGACGTGGACGCCCTGGACGGCGGGGTGCAGCTGACGGTGTACCGCATCGTCCAGGAAGCACTCACCAACACCCTGAAGCACTCCGACACCGGCACCCGCGTGTATCTGGCGATCCTCGTCGAGGACAGTCGGCTGACCATCCGGGTCAAGGACACCGGCCCGGCCACACCCCCCGGACCACCGAACGAGGAAGGACACGGCCTGGTGGGCATGCGGGAACGAGCGGCTCTCTACGACGGCACCGTCAGCGCGGGACCGACGGCCGCCGGAGGATGGAACGTCGAGGCCGTCCTCGACCTCACACCCCAAAGCGGTGCTGACCGATGACCACCGTGCTCATCGTGGACGACCAGCCGCTGCAACGCTACGGCTTCCACCTGCTTCTCGACTCCGTCCCCGAGACCGACGTCGTCGGTGAGGCCGCCCACGGCGCCGAGGCCGTCCGCAAGGCCGCCGAACTGCGCCCCGACGTCATCCTGATGGACGTCCGCATGCCTGGCATGGACGGCATCGAGGCCACCCGCCGCATCGTCGCCGCCGGCGGCCGCTCGCGCGTCCTGGTGCTCACCACCTTCGACCTCGACGAGTACGTCCACGCCGCCATCCGGGCCGGCGCCAGCGGCTTCCTCCTCAAGGACGCACGCCCCGAAGAACTTCTCGCGGGCATCCGCGCGGTCGCCGTCGGCGACGCCGTCATCGCGCCCGCCCTCACCCGCCGCCTCCTGGACGAGTACGCCCGGTACGTCCCCGCCCACCGGGGTGGCTCCGCCGAGGATCCGAGGCTCGGCTCCCTCACCGACCGCGAACGGGAGATCCTCGTCGCCGTCGGCAAGGGCTGGACCAACGGCGAGATCGCCGCCCGGTTCGTGCTGTCCGAGTCCACCGTCAAGACCCACGTCGGCCGCGTTCTGGCCAAGATCGGAGCCCGTGACCGCATCCAGGCCGTGATCTTCGCCTACGACCACGGCCTCGCCCGGCCCACCGCGGACTGAACCGAGGAGCGGACGGCCAGGCAGGCTCGCTTCCCGCCCGTGAGGACTGCCAGAGGATCCCCGTTACCACCGTTCGCACGCCGCTGACCAGTCCGTCGGCCTCGGCGTTCAGGCTGTGTTCAGGTCCGGGCGAATCTTGGCCAACTCGAGTGCCAGAAGCGCCAAAACTCTGGCAAAGGGGGCTGGGGCAACGGCCGGGCGCCATGCCATCGTGCCTGCCATGACGACAGATCACCTCACTCACAACCGGCCCGCGGGCCACATACGTCACGCGGCGAGCAAGGTGCCGGAGGTGACCGTCTACTTCTGGATCATCAAAGTGCTGACCACCGGGATGGGCGAAACGGCATCGGACTGGCTCGCCCACCTCCTCGGCCCGATCCCGGCGGTCGGCCTCGGCGGTGTGGCCCTGGCGGCCGCACTGGCGGTGCAGTTCACGGTCCGCCGATACGTGGCCTGGATCTACTGGACGGCGATCGTCATGGTCAGCGTGTTCGGCACCATGGCCGCCGACGTCCTGCACGTCGGCCTCGGCGTGCCGTACATCCTCTCGACCCCGCTCTTCCTGGCCGCGCTGGCCGCCGTCTTCGCCCTCTGGTACCGCGGCGAACGCACCTTGTCCATCCACAGCATCCACACCCGCCGCCGCGAGACCTTCTACTGGGCCGCCGTGCTGGCCACGTTCGCGCTGGGCACCGCCGCGGGCGACCTCACCGCCTCGGTCGGACTCGGCTACCTGGGCTCCGCCGTCCTGTACGCCGCCGCGATCGCTGTCCCGGCCCTCGCCCACCACCGGGGCAGCCTGAACGCGGTGACGGCCTTCTGGTCCGCCTACGTCATCACCCGCCCCCTCGGCGCCTCGATCGCCGACTGGATGGCCGTCAGCCACAGCCGGGGCGGACTCAACCTGGGCCTCGGACCCGTCACCCTGTCCTGGACCGTCGCCATCCTCGGCTTCGTCGCCTACCTCGCCGCCTCCCGGAAGGACGTCCAGAGGACTCCCCTGCCCTGATGCCGCAGTGATGCCGAGTCGCCGCCTCGGTCAGGCGGCGACTCAGTCCGGGCATGGTGGCGTCGAGGGACGTGGTGTCTGTTCGTGCCGGTGGGTCAGGAAAAGACCGCGCGCCGAGCCAACGACTGAACGGCCGTCAGCCCGGGCGGGCGGCATTGCCCGGGGAAGCCGCACTGATCGTCATGGACTGCCGGTGACGGCGGTGAGGTACAAAGGCCGGCCAGACCCACCCACTTCTTTATGCGGTGTCCGTCCGGCGACCAGCCCGGTCCCGGCTGGAAGGTGCGCGGGATCACCGGGCCGAGCTCGTCGGCGCAGACCACCGTCGCGCCGCAGGGCGGGCTGGTGCAGAGCTCGATGATCCGCGTCCCTTTCCGTCGAAACCGGGGTCCTCGACCGGGTCCAGGCGCGGGTGCGGCGCCAGCGGACCCCTGTGCCAGAAAGATCCTGCGCACTTGGGAACGGCCCACCTCGATGCCCAGTTTCTGAGCGTCGGCGGCCAGTGCGTCCAGGGTCCACTCCGCCGGTCCGGCCTCGTCGGGCGCCCACATGTCATTCGACGGCTGGATCGAGCCGGCCGGGCTGGTCCTGCCTGACCGGTCCGATGATCCGGGAGAGTTCGGCCTCGGCGATCCTTCGTTTGCGGCCTGCCCGCCCAGATCCCACCTCAGCTCGTCGGCGATCTGCGGGACCAGCCATCCGTCCCAGCCCAGTTCCACCATCGGCAACGCTCCACCAGCACCTTCGGCGCTTTTCTCGCCGACGCCAGACGGCGGACCACCGCTTGCTCGCCCTCGTCACAGCCCGGCCGTCCCCGCAGCACCATGCCCCAGCACTTGACCCCGAGTACCCGCACCTGCCCCGCCAACTGCAGCTATACCCACCGAAAGCGGAATTCGGCACGAGTGCCTGTCGCGGTAATAGGGCCTGCTGCGGCATCAGGGCTGTTGCGGCCCTACACCCAGCCGCGTTGGGAAGCCCGCATTCCCAGCTGGAACCTGCTCGCCGCACCCAGCCGCTCCTGCAGCTCACTCACTCGCCGCCGCAGGGTCCGCAGACTCACCCCCAGATGGCGAGCCACCGCCTCGTCCTTCATTCCGGCCGCCAGCAGCCGGGTCAACGTCCTCTCGCTCTCGGAGAGGTCACCCTCTTCGGCCGCCTGCCCCAGAGGCGTCGCCTGCTGCCAGGCCAGCTCAAAGAGCTTCTGCAGGGCCTCGGTCACCGCCGAGTGCCACACCACGACGGCACAGTAGCCGCCGGCCGCGGAGGCGGTCAGCGGCAACAGTGCCCGGCATCCGTCGACCACCAGCAGCTTAAGCGGCACGGACGGCAACACCCGGGCCTGTTCGCCCAGTTCCACCATCCTGAAGGCGCGGGACAGCACCTTCGGATCCTCCAAGCCGGTCGCCGCGTAGATCCCGCGTGAGACGATCCCGCGGCTGAGCAGATCGGCTTGGAGATTCACCTGCGGAGCGGCTGGGGCAAGATACGGCGGTGTGTCGAAGAGGCACACCTCGTGTTCTGCGCGCGCGTACATCTCCTCCAGGCGCGCCGCGATGGCGCCCTCACCGGAGGCCACCTCGACCAGCCGGGACGGCTCCTCGCGCAGCAGTCCCGCCTCGTACGCGGTCGCCAACTCCTCGGCGGTGGCGGCCAGCAGCTCGGACTCCGTCTCGCGCCGCCGTATCAGCCCGCGGATCGCCACCCGGGGGTCGACCGCCCGCAACCCGCCCATGGAGTCCGGTGGTTGCAGCAACCCCAGCGTGAGCAGCCGGTCGCAGGCCTCGCGGACCCGGGCCGGGGAGGCACCGGTCAGCAACGCCCAGCCGACCGTGCCGGCGTCGGGTTGGTTGAGCACCGCCTGGTACAGCAGCTCGTCGAACGCGGAGACCCCCACCGCGGCCCAGGGGCTCGCGGCGGGGGTCTGGTCTGCCGTGTCGTATCCCCTGTCCACCATGGCTCGACACGGTAGGCGATCTTTGTTAATGCCGTTGACAGGCCTGGGACACCGTTGGCTTCAGGCCGATCACTTCAGGTCACCTGTTTCGAGCCGCCTATTTCAGCCCGAACGCCCGCAGTACGGTCTGGTCGACCGCGTTGCCGTTCCGGTCAGCGGCCCGGACGCGCAGCGACACGAACGTGGCGCTCTTCGGGTGTGTGAGTTCCAGCTCGCCGCGTTTCACCTTCACCTCCTTCCAGGACGTACCGTCGTCGTAGGAGACCCAAGCCTTCAGTTCGGCGGCCGTGGCGTTGCCGGACTGAGTGCGCACGGCGAGTCCAAGTTCCGCCTTGTGCTTGCGGTCGACGCGGTTGAGGAGGTCGAGCCCGTCCACGCCGTAGTCGACCGAGAGCAGTGGCAGCGCCGTCCGCTGGTCCGTGTGCGCCGAGGCGAAGGACCATTCGGTGTGGGTGGCGGTGGAGTACGCCGCCCAGCCGGCCGTGCGCCGGGCGTCGAGCACGAGACGGTAGGAGGCCTGCGCCACGGGGACATCGAAGGTACCGAGTCCGCCGAGTGCGGTGTCGCCGACCAGCTGTCCGTCCTTGTACAACGTGCCCTTCGCGAGGTCCTGGACGTTGTCCACCGACCCGTAGTGCTCCAGCGCCGAGTCGCTCGTCTCCGGGATCGCGAAGGTGAGTTTGTCACCGGTGCGCTGGGAGAGGCCGTACTGCTGACTGGTCGCGGGGCGCACGACCTGACGCAGCCAGTCCTCGGCGGGCAGCTTGCCCGCCTTGTCGAAGGTCCGCAGGGCGTTCCACTGAGCCTTGATGGCGTTCGTGTCCGGATAGACGGCGTGCCAGATCCGGCTGTCGGAGACGTTGTAGTACTCGGTGCGCTCCGTGCCGAGTTGCACGTTGTTGGTGGTCGCGATGTCGGCGGCCTGCCAGGGACGGAACCGGTACACGGCGTCCTTACCTACCTGGCCGGCCCGGCCCGCGTGGTAGCGAACCGTCTGCTTCACGGTGTTGGAGCTGTTCAGGTGGTACGTCTGGTTGGCCGACACGGCGTCCGTCTGCGGGAACATCACGCTGTACACGTACGGGCTGACCGCGGTGCCCTTCAGCTTCAGGTTGACCTTCTTCCCGCTCTTGAGCAGGGCCCCGAGCTTCGCACCGTCCTCGCCGGTGGCGGTCATCAGCGGGATGGTCGCGCTCTTCACCCAGGAGATCCAGTACCCGGGCGTCTCGTGGTAGGCGAGGACGTAACCGGCCCCGGCCGTGGTCGCGTTGGCCAGTGCCTCGTCCGCCGTCGCCCCGGCGCCCACCCGGACGACAGCCACCTTGCCCTTGACGTCGAGGCCCGCGAAGTCGGCCGCCGTGCCGCTGCCCGCGTCCACCGCCCGGACCGAGCGGTCACCGTTGATCTTCACCGGGAAGCCGCTGGACGTCTGTGCGTAGTCGAGGGGCAGCGCGTACTTCTCGGGGCTGGTGACGCTCGCCGTCAGCTCCTTGGCGTACAGACGGAACTTCGAGGAGAACTCGAACATGCCTTCGGTGACCTTCTCGGTGGGCGCCACGTAGACGTGGTCGGTCCACCAGCCCTGGGTGTAGGTCATGCCCCAGGTGCTGCCCGGGCCCTCCCGGTGCCAGTTGGTGCTGAAGCCCTGGAACTCGGAGTCCTCCTTGGTCTTCGGCTTGATCTCGACGGCCGTGCGGGCGTCGAGGACGACCTCTGTGTTCTTGTCGACCTTGACCTCCGGGTCGCCGACGACCGAGGTGGTGACCTCCAGTCCGGCGGCGTCCCGCTTCGAAATCCAGGACGCCACGTTGTACGTACCGGCGGGCACCTTGAAGGTGTAGCCGCTGCCGAGGAACCCGTACGTGTCCGGGTACGCGCCGTTGAGTTCCTGCAGCATGAAGATCGACGCCCCGGTGGACGGCTTGCCGTCCCGGCCCACCAGCGACAGCTTCAGGTCGTAGGTCTTCGCCAGCTTCTCGAAGCCGACGGCGGTGGTGACCTGGACGCCGTCGGCGCTCGCGGTGATGTGGCCCGTGTACCGGCCCGTCGCCTCTTCGGCGGGGTCGACGGTGACCGAGACGGTGGCGGTGCCCTTCGCCGGGACGGTCACGGTGTCCGCGTTCGGGGCGGCGTCGGGGAGCGACGAAGAGACCTTCAACTCCACCGCCTTGTCGGTGGTGTTGGTGTAGGTGATGTCCTTGCTGTCGGCCTCGGTGTCGTCCTGCTCGTACGTGCCGAAGCTCAGGGTCGGCGTCGCGAAGACGCCCTGGTGGACAGCCCCCACGGCGTCGACCCGGCCGTCGCCCTGCTCGAACACGGAGTTGACGGTGTTCGTCTTCGCGGTGGTCGCCAGCGCCTGCTTGATCTGCTGGCCCGTCCAGTCCGGATGGGCCTGCGCGACCAGCGCCGCGGCGCCCGCGACATGCGGGGTGGCCATCGACGTACCGCTCGACGTCGTGTAGTAGTCGTCGACCGGCGTGCCCATGGTGGTACCGGCCGCGCGGGCCGCGGTGATGGCCGCGCCCGGTGCGGTGATCTCGGGCTTGACCGCGAAGTCGCCGATGCGTGGCCCCCGGCTCGAGAACGACGCCAGCTTGTCGGACTTGTCCACCGCACCCACCGTCAGCGCCGAGTCGGCGATGCCCGGGGTGCCGACGGTCTGCTCGGACGGGCCGGAGTTGCCCGCGGCGATCACGAAGAGGGTGCCGGTGGACGCGGACAACTCATCGACCGTCTCACTCAGCACGTCCGAGGGACCCGAAGCTGTGCCGCCCAGCGACATCGACACGATCTTCGCGCCGGAACGCGCCGCCCACTCCATGCCCGCGATGATCCAGGAGTCCTGGCCCTGGCCCGCGTTGTTCAGCACCTTGCCGATCAGCAGGTCCGCGCCCGGCGCCACACCCTTGCGCCTGCCTTCCGACGCAGCACCCGAGCCGACGATCGTGGACGCCACATGGGTGCCGTGGCCGTGGCCGTCCTGCACCGCCTGGTCCGGCACGAAGCTCTTCGTCTCACCGATCTTCCCGGCGAGATCCGGGTGACCGGCGTCCACGCCCGTGTCCAGGACGGCGACCTTGACGCCCTTGCCGTCGTAGCCCGACTTCCACACCTGGGGCGCGCCGATCTGCGGCACGCTCACATCGAGCGATGCCTCCACCTTGCCGTCGAGCCAGATCTTGTCGATGCCCTCGCCGAGCCGCTTCGCGGCCTTCGCCGTGGGGTCGGTGCCCAGTGCGGGGGCGATGTCGGCCCAGAAGGCGGGCGACTTCTTCGCGCTCAGCGCGGCACCGTCGATCGTGGGCAGCGCGAGCGTCCGGCGCGCGCCGTCCGGGGTCTCGCTGCCCTTCGTGTACGTCGCGATCACCGGGGTGGTGCCGGTCCTCGCGTCCGCGTATCCCTGCTTCACCAGCTGGGTGACGTTGAACAGGGCCGGGTCGAGGCGGCCCGCCTTCAGCAGCGGGATCGCGTCCGCCGGCAGCACACTGACCTCGCCGTCCTTCTCGCTCGACACGAAGGTGGCAGCCTCCCGGCCCTTGCCGCGCTGGACGTCGACGGCGTACTTGCCGCCCGGGCCGACGCTGAGCGACACGGTGTCGCCGGTGATGAGGGTGACGGTCTGCGTCTTCGCGGCTGCGGTCTCGGCGCTGCTCCGCACGGGCGGGGCGTCCGGTGCGGTGACCCGCGGTCCGGAACCGGCCGCTGCGGGCGTGATCGCGCCCGTGAGTAGTCCTGCCGCTCCTGCCACTACCCCGAGGGCGTGGAGTCTTCGCATGGGTGGCGTCCTCCCCTGAACGCTGACAACGCTTCCGGCCTGGTGGGCGGAAGCCAGTGATCAGAGTGAGCGCTGAGCGGAAATCGGCTCAAGGAAATCCTGTGGCCGAGGAGTGCCAATGCCCCCTTCGGCCACGGGAATTGGCGGCTTCCGTAGGTCCTGTCGTCGAACCTCCGTGTTCGCCCGGAGGGCGGGCCGGGCCGTTCCCCGCACGGTCGGCCGCGATGCTTCGGATCTACGGCAGGACCTCCCCCAAGCCTGCCTGTCCGCCGGAGCGGGCGCCGGACACCGCAACAGAACGAGGCCGGGGCGGCGCTGCGCGCACGCCGACGCCGTCTCCGCCGCTTCCGGCGGGGTCGAGCCCCGGTTGGCGGCCATCGACGCCGAGATCGACCGCCTGAGCCGGCTGCGCGTCCAGCCGGCGCAGCGGACGGGACGGGCGTAGGCCCTTCCCATGCAAGACCGGCCTCGACAGCCACGTCTCCGACCGGGCATCGGTTCGACCGGTCTCCTTGCACCCGTCGGGAATGAGGCGCGCCGGCCCTGTCCCCCGGCCGCTGCCCGGCAGCCTGCATCCGGCGGTACGCGGCGATACGTCGGGGCGCAACACTTCAGGCGGGTGGACCGCCCTCCTGGCGTTGCTCGCGATCCTGCTCGTCGGCATCTCGGGCCCCTGGCCGCAGTTGACATGGCGTCAGCGCCCCGGAACTCCGAGTTGCCTCGCAGCGGCGTCGACCGTCTGTGTCGGCAGGACGACCGTGGTGACCTGAAGGGCATCCAGGCCGCCGGGCCGAGAGACGACGACCGCTCGCATCGTCGCAGAGGCGGCGGCGCCTGCGGACGCTGCACGCCTGTCCATGCCAGTTCCTCGGCGAATCGCTCAGGCAGTTGCGGACATCTGGTTGTCAATGGGGGACACCGGGTGAAGCCCCCGCGATCGCAGGGCTTCGAGCCCCCTCATGCCGGCTGGGGAAGCGCTGAGCGCGCGCCCCGTCACCCGTTCGGTTCGGCCGGAACGGTTGTGGAGTGGTTCGGCCAGGAGGGATCGGCCCGAGGCGTCCTGGTCAGGCCGCCGGGCGGCGGGGGAGGGGACGCGGGCCTGTCACCGGTGCTGTGCGGTGCGCAGCTCGTCGGTGTACCGGGCGAGGGCGTCTTCGGCTTTGGGGACGGGGCCGAACAGCTGCTCCTGGCGGCGGGGGTCGGCGACGTAGCGGCCGGTCTCGAACCAGCGGAACATCGCGGCCAGGTCCTTGATCAGGGGCATGAAGCGGCCGGCGACGGCTCCTGCGGCGCGGGCGACGGCGGACGGGATGGCCACCACCTTGATCTTCTTCCCGGCCCGGCGGCCCATCAGGTCGGCCATCTCGCGCATGCTGACCGGACGGTCCCAGCCGATGTCGATCCGCTCACCGGCCTCGGCGTCGGCGTCGACGGCGGCTGCCAGGTAGGCCGCGAGGTCGGAGGTGTGGACGAAGGTCAGCGGGACGGTGGCCTTGCCGATCCACACCATGCGGCCCTTGTCGACAGGGTCGCCCGCCATGCTCGCGACCTGGTCGAGGAACGCCCCAGGTCGCAGTGCGACGAAGGGGACGCCGAGCTGTTCGAGCTTGTCCTCGGCGAGCTTCTTGTGCCAGAAGTGCGGGACCTGGGGCGTCTGGTCGCTGGTGAGGATGCTGGTCAGGACGAACCGCCGGATGCCGGTGCGGTGGGCGGCCTCGGCGAGGTTGGCGTTGCCGATGGTGTCGATGTCGTGGGCGTTCTTGCCGCCGCGGGTGTAGCCGGCGGCGGTGGTGATGACGGCGTCGGCACCGTTCATCGCGGCGACGAGCGAGTCGAGGTCGAGCATGTCGCCGCGGGCGATCTCGACACCCCGGCTTTCCAGCTTGCTGGCGTCGGTGGTCGGCCGGACCAGGGCGCGGACGTTCTTGCCGCGCCCCAGCAGTTCGTCGACGACCTTGCCGCCGAGGGAGCCGGTCGCACCGACGACGAGGACGGGCAGGGTGGTGGTCATGGGGGTCTCACTTTCCATCAGGTCAGGAGTGGGGAGATCAGGTGGCGCAGACGGGGGCGCCGTCGGCCCGGGTCGCTCAAGGGGCGGGCCTGTGATGGGCGGATCTGCGGCACGGGCCACCGCCGGTCGGCAGGAGCTTGCAGGGGGCGACGGTGAACAGGACGCGGGTGATGCGGCCGGCCTCAGCCTGGCCGGCGAAGGGGAGGGGCTCGACATCCCCTTGGGAGGAGTGTTGCCCTTTCCCTGCCCCTTCCCCCGGACGAGTTCCGCCTGCCCGCACCGGGACAGCTCGCACTTGCCCCTGACGCCGAGGACCCGCCCAGCCCGTTCTCCCTGACGTACCGGGGTGAGCGGGGCACCGCGCCCCATCCGCCGGCTCGGCTCACCGGACTTGTTCCGACAATCGCGAAGCCAGGCTCCGTTCAGCACGGGCCTTCGTGCAGCTGAGTGCGCTACAGGACTGTCCACTTCGCGAGAACGCCGGTACCGATTGGCACTTCAGGCCGGAACCGGGGTGCAATCCGAGGGGAGTTACTCAGATTCTTCCCGTGGCAGCGCGCGGCTGTTGATCGCGTCGGCGATGGCGTAGGCCGTGCGGACGAAGGACTCCGCCTGCTGCGCCGAGAGGTCTCGTGCGGAGGTCTCCTCCAGGGCCCGCCACATGGCTGCCAGGGGCTCGCGCATCGCACGGCCCTTGTCGGTGAGGTGGACGACCATGACGCGCCGGTCATGTGCGGCCGGCTCACGGAGGAGCAGGCCGGCGTCCTGCATGCGGCGAAGGGACTTGGAGACGGTGGAGTGGTCCAGGCCGACGCTGTCGAGCAGCTCGGACTGGGTCTGGCCGTCCCGGTCCAGGAGTTGCATCAGCAGCAGTTCCTGTCCGAGATGCAGGTCCATCTCGCGGAGCATGGCGGCGGCGTAGGCGCGGTGGGCGCGGGCGAGTTGGAAGATCGCGTAGCTCATCGGTCCTGCGCCGGCCGTCGTGGGCATGCGGGGTTCGGGGATGGGCATGGTTCGGTTCCTCAGACGGTGTGGGTGGGGTAGTCGGTGTAGCCGGCCACTCCGCCGCCGTAGAAGGTCGCCGGGTCGGGGGTGTTCAGCGGCGCCTCAGAGCGTAGCCGCTCGACCAGGTCCGGGTTGGCGAGCGCGAGGGTGCCGACGGAGACGAGGTCGGCCGTGCCGTGGTCGACGTCCTTGGCGCGGGTGGGCAGGTCGGTGCCGGCCCGGTTGAGGATCAGGGTGGTCGGCCACAGTGCGCGCAGGGTGCCCAGCAGCTCCTCGTCGCCCGCGTGCATCACGTGGAGGTAGGCCAGGCCGAGGGGGCGCAGGGCGTCCAGGAGCGCCGGATACAGCTCGGCGGTGTCGGACTCGGCGATGTCGTTGTAGGGGTTGCCGGGGGAGATACGGATACCGGTGCGCTCGGCGCCGATCTCGTCGGCCACGGCTGCGGCGACCTCGACGGCGAAGCGGATGCGGCCCTCGATCGAGCCGCCGTAGCCATCGGTGCGCTGATTGGTGTTGTCGGACAGGAACTGGTGCACCAGGTAGCCGTTGGCGCCGTGGATCTCCACGCCGTCGGCGCCGGCCGCGACAGCGGCCGCTGCGGCGCGGCGGAAGTCGTCGACGGTCGCCGCGACCTCCTGTGTCGACAGAGCACGGGGGGTCGGCATCTCCTGGGGCCCGGACGCGGTGAACATCGCGCCCTGTGGGCGGACCGCCGAAGGGGCGACCGGCCGGCGGCCGTGGGGGGTGTTGTCGGGGTGGGCGATGCGTCCGGTGTGCATCAGCTGGATGACGATCCGGCCGTCGGCCGCGTGCACGGCATCGGTGACCTTGCGCCACCCGGCGATCTGCTCGTCATTGTGGATGCCTGGGGTCAGGAGGTAGCCCTGCCCATCGGCGGAGGGCTGGGTTCCCTCGGTGATGACGAGCGCGTGCGAGGCCCGCTGGGCGTAGTACTCGGCGTTCAGCTCGGTCGGTACGCCTTCTGGCGTGGAGCGGTCACGGGTCATGGGGGCCATGACCAGGCGGTGCGGGAGGGAGATGTCGCCGACGGTGGTCGGTGTCCACAGGGAGTGCAGCATGAGGGGATCCTTCGATAGGGCGGTGACCGGCCGGTCACCGAAGAGGCAGCGGGTGGTCGTGGGGAGGCGGTGGGCGGGCGTGCTCAGCCGACGGTCAGGACGAGCTTGCCCCGCACGTGCCCGGCGTCGCTGACCTGCTGGGCCGTGGCCGCCTGGTCGAGCGGGTAGGCGGTGACGGTGGTGACGAGCTTGCCGGCCGCGGCGTCCTGGGCCAGGGCGGCGAGGCGGGCGGTTGAGCGTTCCGGGGACCCCTGGGAGAAGGTGATGCCCAGCTGCCGTGCGCCGAAGTCGGCGATGGTGACGATGCGGTCGGTGCCGCCCCGCAGCGTGATGGAGTCCTCCAGGGCTCCCTTCCCGGCCAGGTCGAACACCGCGTCCACGCCGTCGGGGGCCAGCGCTCGCACCCGCTCGACCAGGCCCTCGCCGTACACGGTCGCGGTGGCGCCGAGCGAGGCGAGGTACTCCTGGTTGGAGGGGCCCGCGGTGGCGATCACGCGTGCTCCGCGGGCCGTGGCGAGCTGGACAGCCAGGGTTCCCACCGCTCCGGAAGCGCCGTGCATCAGCACGGTCTCCCCGGCGGCGACCTCCAGCAGGTTCAGGACCCGCTCGGCCGTCTCGCTGGCCACCGGCAGCGCGACCGCGTGCTGCCAGTCGAGGCCCGTGGGCTTGGCGGCCACGGTGGTGGCCAGCGCGTACTGGGCGTACGAGCCGGTGTCCGACCAGCCCAGCACCTCATCGCCCACCTGTATGTCCTGCACGCCCTCACCCAGGGCGTCCACCACGCCGGCGAGCTCGCCACCGGGGACGGCGGGGAGGGTCGTCGGGCGGACGGCCTCCATCATCCCGGAGCGGATCTTGCCGTCCAGCGCGTTCAGCCCGGCGGCCTTCACGCGGACCCGGACCTGGCCCGGGCCGGGCTGCGGCACCTCGATGTCCGCCTCGTGCAGCACGTCCGGGCCGCCGAACTGGTCGAAAACGATTGCTTTCATGATGACTCCATTCCCTTCGGCCACCCAAAAGAGTGGCTGGCCACATAATTAAGGTAACAGCAATCATGTGGCTAGCCAAGTATTTGCGAAGGGAGCCACCTCGGCTCGCTTCGGGGTGCGCCTACCACTTGCTTCATGGCTGACCACGTCAACGACCGCGGCGACCGCGAGGGCGCGAGGGCGCGAGCAAAGCTCAGCACCCTCCGGTGCCACCGTCCACCGTGTCCTCACCGAGGTGGAACCGGAGAGCCGAGCAGCCAGAACTCCCGAACGTCAGCTCGACTGGAAGGAGTGGCCCCGTCGGCGCCATTCCTCCGCGAGCAGTTCGTACGAACGGACCCGGTCCGCGTGGTCGTGGGTGATCGTCGTGATGAGCAACTCCTCCGCGCCCGTTGCCTCCTGGAGTTGTTCCAACTGGTCGGCCACCCGGCCCGGTGAGCCGACGAACTGGGTGTCGAGGCGGTCCTGGACGAGGGCCCGGTCCTCGTCGGTCCACGTGTGGGCGCGTGCTTCCTCCGGCGTCGGGAACTCGATGGCACCCTCGGCGGTACGGATGCTGCGGACCCACGGGCCGTAGCCGGTGGCGAGTTCGTGGGCTTTCGTCTCGTCCTCGGCGACGACAACGTCCGCCGAGACGCTGACGTACGGCTTGTCGAGGAACTCGGAAGGCTGGAAGAACGACCGGTAACCCTCCACCGCCTCCAGGACCGTGGCCGGGCTGACGTGGTAGTTCGCCGCGAACCGCAGCCCCCTGGCGCCCGCCGCCTCGGCGCTCGGACCACCGCTGCTGCCCAGGATCCACACCTCCACGTCGGCGCCCTCCCCCGGCACGACGTGCGCCTCGATGCCCTCCGGAGAGCGGTAGGTGCCGTCGAGCAGGGCGAGGGTGTCGTCGATCTGGTCGGCGTAGTCCTGTGACTCCGCGCCCGGCAGTAGAAGCAGCCTCCGCTGCAGCGCGATGCGGGGTGACCCGAGCAGATACTCGAAGGAGAAGCGGGGTGGGATCAGCAGGCCGTTCGGGGTACGGCCGTCGACGACCGGGGTCGCCGTCGGCAACGGTGCGGCCGGCCGGCCCGGCGGGCGGCCGCCCGAGCGGCCCAGGCCCAGATCGAGGCGGCCCGGGTGCAGCGCGTCGATCAGACCGAACTCCTCCACCGTGGACAGCGCCGTGCGGTGCCCGAGCTGCACGGCCCCGGAACCGAGCCGGATGGTGGAGGTGGCGGATGCGGTCAGCGCCAGGACGACTGCGGGTGATGTGCCGGCCACGCCCGGATTGAGGTGGTGCTCGGCGAACCAGTAGCGGGCATATCCGAAACGCTCGGCCTGCCGTGCGAGGTCGATGGAGTTGCGCAGCGCATCGGCTGCCGTCGAGCCGGACGGGATCGGGACCAGATCGAGGACACCGAGGGAGATGTCAGACATGGGCGGACTCCTGGGTGAGCGGCGGCGCCGGAAGCACCGGCCCCCATGCGAACGGCGGGTCCGGGATCTCGCGGCGCAGCACGGGGGCGACCTTGGACTGGAACAGCTCGAGGGAGGCACGGTGCTGGGACTCCGTCAGCCCGCCCGCGTCGGCATGCAGGTGGAGCACGGTGTGCCCGAACTGTTCGTGGTAGCGGTGCACCTTGTCGATGACCTGTTGCGGGCTGCCGATCAGCGCCGAGCTGCGCTCGACGAAGTCCTCCAGGCTCTCGAAGGACGACCGGCAGGCCGGCCTTCTTGAAGAAGGCCAGGTTGGATTCGAAGATCGGGCGGTACGCGGCCAGGGCCTCCTGGGTGGTGGGGGCAACGTAGGTACCCGCAGTGCCGGCCCCGACAGCGATGTCGGCCGGGTCGTGGCCGTGGAACTCCCAGCGTTCGCGGTAGAAGCGGATCAACTCGGCATACGGCTCGATGGGGTTGGTGACGTTCGCCGAGAAGAGCGGGTCGCCGTAGCGCGCGGCCAGGTCGACCGACTCCTTGCTGGTCGCGCTGCCGTGCCAGACCCGCACCGGCCGCTGGTACGGCCGCGGCCACACCTCGGCGTCGGTCAGCGGCGGGCGGAAACGGGTGTCGGCGGTGACCTTGTCCTGGCGCCAGATCTTCCGGAAGAGCTCGTAGCTCTCGGCGTTGCGGTCCCACTGGTCCTCGGGCGTGACGTGGAACAGGTCGCGCTGGGCGGCGCCGTTGCCCTTGCCGATGATCAGGTCGAGACGCCCGCCCGACAGGTGGTCGAGGGTGGCGTAGTCCTCGTATGCCCGGACCGGGTCCAGCAGGCTGAGCGTCGTGACGGCCGTGAACAGGCGGATCCGCTTCGTCAGGGCGGCCACATGGCTGAGTACGACGGTCGGTGAGGAGGAGATGAACGGCCGCTCGTGGCGCTCCCCCACGCCGAAGCCGTCGAAGCCCAACTCCTCGGCGAGCAGCGCGTTGTCGAGGACCTCACGGAAGCGGTCGTGGGTCGGCTTCTGTACCCCGGTGAGGGGATCCGGGCGGTGCACGATGAGTGTGATGGCGAGGAATTTCACGAGGCCTCCTCGATGAGCGGGACGACCTTGTCGGCGAAGGCGTTGACGGTGCGGGCCATCGTCTCCGACGAGCCGATGACGTTCTGCCGGTTGCCCGTGTCGATGACCGGGCCGCGGATGGCGGCCTCGCGCAGCTCGGGGACGTCGTCCACGTACCGGATGCCGGTGCCGACGGATGCAGTCGCTCCGCGCGCGCTCGTGTATCCCTTGTCGGCAAAGGCGACGTCGGCCGCCGCCTGAACGGCCTTGAGCGCGGCCCAGGTGCCCGCAGGGCCGCCGATCACCAACACATCTGTGGGCAGGGCCTGTTCGGATCCGGTGCTCGTCATGGCGTTGTGTTCCTTCCCGTGCGGTTCAGGGCTTGAGGTGGCCGGTGGCGAACATCGCGTCCGACCAGGCCGTCAGCGCCGCCGCCAGAGCCCAGACCACGGCGAGGGCCCAGCCTGCGCTGACGTCGCCCTGGCCGAGGAACCCGATCCGTTCGACCTGGACCAGCCAGAAGACGGGGTCGAGGCGGCTCACGTAGTCCCAGAACGGCGGCAGTTGGTGAACCGAGTAGAAGACACCGCCGAGAAAGCCCAGCGGCATCAGGATGATCGACTCCATGGAGTAGACATGGTCGAGGGACTTGGCGTGACCGCCCGCGATCACGCCGACCTGCGCGGCGACCAGGAGCAGCCCGAGTGTGCCGAACAGCAGGACGAAGGGGCGGGCCGGGGCGCCGCCGTGAGTGAGCGGCAGGGCCACCGCCAGGACGCCCGCGCCCACGACGACGCCTCGGGCGACGCCGCCGCCCACCAGTGCCGCGTTGATCTCCCACCACCTGAGCGGGCTCGCGAACACGTCGTTGATGTACCGGTCCCGGCGGGCCTCGAACAGGCTGGTCGTCCCGTTGAAGAACCCGACGTTGACGATCGCCTGGGCGAAGAGGCCGGGCACGATGAAGCTGCCGTAGCCGACGCCGTCGATCGTGTCGACGTGCGAGCCGAGGGCCGATCCGAAGACCACGACGAACAGCACGGTCGACAGCACCGGTCCGACGACGCTGTAGCGCCAGATCGTGAGGAAGCGCAGGACCTCGCGCTCGAGAAGCCACAGAACCGGTGAGCGCTCCGGCCGGAACGGCTCGTCGTACGCCGGGAGGGCCGGCGTCTCGGTACCGCTCACGGGGTCACCTCCTCCGCCTTGATCACCCGGTCGTAGACCTCCGAGATGTTCCGGGCCGCGTACCGCTCCCGCAGCGAGGCGGCGGACCCGCGGTCGACGATCCGGCCCGCGCGCAGCAGCGCGATCTCGTCGCACAAGGTCTCCGCCTCCTCCAGGTAGTGCGTCGTCAGCAGGACCGTGGTGCCGGCCGCGTTGAGGCCCTTCACGACCCGCCAGATCTCCGAGCGCAGCTCGACGTCGACGCCGGCCGTGGGCTCGTCGAGGCGGAACAGGGCGAGCAGTTCGTCTGCGCGCCGGGTTGCCGCCTTCCGGCCGATGCCGTGATATCCCGCGTGGTAGACGAGGATCTGGCGGATGGACAGGAACCGGTCGACGTTGATGTCCTGTGCGGCCAGACCCAGCAGTCTGCGGGCCTGACGGCTGCGGTGGTCGTGCCCGAAGACGGAGAGGGTACCGGCGCTGGGGCGCACGATGTTGCACACCGAGCCGATCAGTGTGGTCTTCCCGGCGCCGTTCGGGCCGAGCAGCCCGAAGAACGCGCCGTCGGGTATCTCCAGGTCGAGCCCGGCCACCGCGGTGAAGCCGTCCTCGTACCTCTTGCGCAGACCCTCGACCCGCAACGCGGGCGGACTCCCGCCGCTCCGGGAAGGGGAAGCGGCGGGAGTCGCGAGCGGGTCGGCCGTTGGAGGCGGGCCGGCCATGGGAAGCAGGTCGGCCATGGGAAGCGGATCAGGCCCGGAATGCGGGTCAGCCATGGAACTGGTTCGCGGGGACCGGAAGCCCGTAGTGCTCGCGCAGCGTCGTGCCCTCGTACTCCTCGCGGAACAGGCCCTTGCCGCGCAGGATCGGCAGCACGTGCTCGACGAAGGCCGCCAGGCCCGACGGCAGCGCGGGCGCCATGATGTTGAAGCCGTCCGCCGCCCCGCCCTCGAACCAGGCGATGATCGTGTCCGCCACCTGCTCGGGCGTGCCGACGAACTCGAAGTGGCCGCGTCCGCCCCCGAGCCGGGAGATGACCTGCCGGACCGTCAGCTGCTCGCGTACCGCGAGATCGATGATCAGGTCGGAACGGCTCTGCGAACCCTCCAGCTTCGGCCTAGCCAGGATGAACTCGGGCAGCGGGGCGTCGAGTTCGAAGACCGACGGCTCGGTCTCGAACACGGCGGCCAGCTGACGCAGCCCGTACTCCGGGACGCGCAGCTCGTCGAACTGCCGCGCGAGCGCCCGGGCCTCCTCCTCGGTCGAGCCGATGTAGGGGACGATGCCCGGCAGGACGATGACGCCGTCCGGGTCGCGCCCCGCGGCTCTGGTCCGTGCCTTGATGTCGGCGTAGAAGCCCTCCGCACGCTCGTATGTCGTGTGCGCGGTGAAGATCGCCTCGGCGTGGCGGGCCGCGAAGTCCTTGCCGTCCTCCGAGGAACCGGCCTGCACGAGCAGCGGGTAACCCTGCGGCGGACGCTCGACGTTGAGCGAGCCGGCCACCTTGAAGTACCTGCCCTGGTGGCCGAGCCGGTGCAGGCGGGCGGGGTCGGCGTAGCGTCCGGTGTTCTTGTCCGCCACGACGGCCTCGGACTCCCAGCTGTCCCACAGTGCCTTGGCGACCTTCAGGAACTCGTCGGCGCGGGCGTAGCGCTCCGCGTGGCCGGGGCGGGTGTCGAGGCCGAAGTTGGCGGCCTCATCGGCCCCTGCCGAGGTGACGATGTTCCAGCCGGCCCGGCCGCCGCTGACGTGGTCGACCGACGCGAGCCGGCGGGCGAGGTTGTACGGCTCGTTGTACGTCGACGACACGGTCGCGATGAGGCCGATCCTGCTGGTCGCCTGGGACAGGGCGGTCAGCAGTGTCAGCGGCTCGAGCTGGCCCGGGGGCCGGAACTCGCCGGTGCCGATGAGGGCCGGGCCGTCCGCGAGGAACAGCGAGTCGAACTTGGCGCTCTCGGCCAGCTGTGCCAGTTCGATCCAGTGCCGTAGGTCGAAGTCGGCCCGGGGATTGCTGTGCGGGAGCCGCCAGGCCGCCTCGTGGTGGCCCGCCTCCATGAGGAAGGCGTTGAGGTGGAGCCGCCGCCGTCCCGCGCTCATGACGTGACCTTCAGCTTCGAGCTGTCGTAACCGGCCGGGAGGAGGTTGTCCGTGATCGACTTGACGTCGACCGTCTTGGTGATCTGACCTGCCTCCAGAAAGGCGTCGGCGAGCTTCTGCTCCAGTTCGATGTCCGACTGCTCCACCGGAGTCACCCGGTTCGAGTAGGCGGCCAGGGACGCCTTGGCGTCGGCCAGCGGGATGCCCTGTTCCTTCGAGAGCGCCTGCGCGTATTCATCGGGGTTCTTGACGGCCCAGGCGAACTCTCGCGACAGCCTCTTCAGAACGTCCGTGAGAGCCGCGCGCTTGGTCTTGTCCTTCAGTGACGTGTCACTGGCGACGTAGTAGCTGCTCGTCTGGTCGATCGGGGGTAGCCCCTTCACCAGGATCCGCGCGCCGTTCTTGACGGCGATCGCCGACTGCGGGTTCCAGATCGACCAGGCGTCCACCTTCCCGGTGTTGAACGCCGTGGCGCCGGCCGCCGGGTCGAGGAAGACCAGCTTCGCGTCCTTGGGCGTGAGACCGGCGCTTTTCAGCGCGTTCAGGGCCAGACCGTGGGCCGAACTGCCCTGCGGGACAGCGATCCTCTTGCCCTTGAGGTCGGCGGCCGTCTTCAGCTTCGAGCCCTTCGGCACGATGATGTTCTCCACCGCCTGGTCGGGCGTGAGCGAGCGGTTGACGGCGACGACCTTGAAGCCGTACTCCTTCGCTGCGCCGGTGATCGGCGGTACGTCGCCGACGCTGCCGAGGTCGATGTCGCCCGAGGCCGCGGCCTGCACGAGCGGCGGGCCGTAGGTGAACCGGGCGAACTTCACCTTGTAGGGGGCGTTGTCGAACACGCCGGTGATCTTCGCCAGTTCCTGGCTGCCGTCACCGCCGTTGTCGCCGATGGTGAAGGTGTACTTGCTCCACTCGGGGTGCTTGGCGTCGCTTGCGTCGGCGGCGTTGCTCAGCGGCGCGGCGGTGTCCGACGATGATCCGCAGGCTGCGAGGGCGCCTGCCAGGGCGAGCGAGCCGACTGCGCCGATGAGTCTGGTGGTTCTCTTTCGCATGGGTTGTCGTGCTTTCTGTGCTGGGTGAGGGTGTTCGAGCAGGTCAGTGCTGGCCGGCGAGACCGAGGTCCGCCAGGAGCGTGGCGCGGAGTTCCTCGCGTGCGACGCTCGCTTCGCGTTCCGCGGCGGAGAGGTGAACCTCGTGCGAGGTGCCGATGCGGCCGTTGCTCATGACGACAATGCGGTCCGCCAGGGCGATCGCCTCGTCCACGTCATGGGTGACGAGCAGCATGGCGGCGTGGTGCTTGGTCCGCAGCGCGCGTACGAGGTCGTGCATGCGCAGCCGGGTGATGGCGTCGAGGGCCGCGAACGGCTCGTCGAGCAGCACGAGTTCGGGCTCCGAGACCAGGGCCCGCGCGAGCGAGACCCGCTGGAGCTCGCCGCCGGAGAGCTCCTTGGGCCATGCCTTCTCGCGGCCCGCGAGGCCGACCTCGGCGAGCACGTCACGGGCCCGCTGGTCCGCGTCGGGACCGTGCAGGCCGAGCGTGACGTTGCGCAGCACCCGCTGCCACGGCAGCAGCCGGTCGGCCTGGAAGACGATCGCCCGCCGCGCCGGGACCTCCACGCGCCCGCCGTCGGGCCGGTCGAGGCCGGCGAGCAGCCGCAGAAGGGTGCTCTTGCCGCAGCCCGAAGGGCCGAGCAGGATCACCAACTCCTCGTCGGCGATGGTGAGATCGAGGTGGTCGAGCACCACTCGGTCACCGAACCGACGGACCACCTGCTCGACGACGGCCCCGGTCTGTCGGCGGGGCTCCGTCGCCATCGTGCTGCTCATGACGCCTCATAACTGGGTCGCCACCGCAGCAGCACCCGCTCGAGAGCTCGGACGAACTGGTCGGCGAGCAGACCGAGGAGCGAGTAGATCACCAGCCCCACGAAGACCTGGTTGGTCTGGAGATACGTCTGACCCTGAGTGATGAGGAAGCCAAGTCCCTTGTCGGCGTTGACCGTTTCGGCGGCGACCAGGCCCAGGACGCTGTACGCGAGGGAGAACCGCAGGCCGACCAGGAACCCCGGCAGGGCTCCGGGCACCAGCACGCGCGTCACCAGGCGCCAGGTGCCCGCGCCCGTCGTGCGCGCCATCTCGATCAGCCGCTGGTCGACACCCCGGATCACGGCGAACAGGTTGAGATACATCGGGACACCGGCACCGAAGGAGATCAGCAGCACCTTCGTGAGCTCGTCGATGCCGAACCACACGATCATCAGGGGCAGCACCGCAAGAAGGGGGATGGTGTTGAGCACCTGCACGACGCCGTTGAACAGGTACTCGCCGCTGCGCAGCAGCCCACCGAGTACCCCCGTGACGATGCCCACTGTCAGACCGATCGCGAGACCGATACCGGCCCGCTGCAGCGAGATGGCCAAGTCCGGCCCGAGGACCCCCTGTTGCCACAGTTCGACGGCGGACTTCACGATCGACGTCGGCGCGGGGGCGTAGGTCTTCGACACCGCTCCGGCCCGGGCGAGGATCTCCCAGGCGAGGAGGATCGCGACCGGGGTCGTGTAGATGCCCAGCGGCCAGCGCAGGCGCCCGCGGAGTGCGCTGAGTGGCGCCCGGCGGCGGGCGTCGCGCGGCAGGAACACCTCGCGTTCCCGCGCTCCCGTCGTCGCGGCGGCCGGGCCCTCGGTGACGGCAGGCGCCTTCAGACTGAGCTCGGTCATGCCGCCACCGCCAGCACGCTGCTGTAGTGCGAGGCGTCGCCGACCAGTTGCTCGCTGCGGCGGCCGTCGACACCGGTCGGCACTTCTCCCGCGACAGTCACCCGGTTGAGGCGGCGCGGGTGGTCGTCGTAGTTGTCCACCGCGTAGTGCTGGGTGATCCGGTTGTCGAAGATCAGCAGCTGGTTCGGGGACCAGGTCCAGCTCAGGATGTTCTCCGGACGGGTCACGTACGACTGGAGGATGCGCAGCAGATCGGCCGAGTCGCTGCCCGACAAGCCGACGATCCGCTTGGCGAACCCGCCGATGAACAGCCCGCGTTCACCGGTGAGCGGATGGACTCGCACGACCGGGTGCTCGGCCTCGTAGGGCGTGGAGACGAAGACGCGGTCGTACTCCTGCCGTTCGGCGGTGGTGGCCGCGGAGCGGGCGTAGTCGTACTGGTTGGTGTGCACGACGCGCAGCGAGTCGGCGAGGGCGCGCAGCGGTTCGGGCAGGTCGCGGTAGGCAGCGGCGGCGTTGGCGATGAGCGTCTGGCCGCCGTACGGCGTGGTCACGATGGACCGGAGCGTGGTGAGCTGCGGCGGGTTGACCACGAAGGTGACGTCCGTGTGCCATTCGTTGGCCTTGGACGTCTCACTGTCGACGGCGAGGACATTGGTCGTGCCGTCGGCGGCCGGCACGTTGGGGTGGGCGGTGGTGAGTTCACCGAACCACCCGGCCACACGCTCCTGACCGGCGTTGTCGAGGTCGACGTCGGCGAAGACGATCGCCTTGTGCTCGTTGAGGGCGTCACGCAGCACCGTGACCGTCGAGTAATCGGGTGGTGCCGCGAGGTCGACGCCCTCGACGACCGCGCCGATGCGGCCGGTGAGCTTACGGATGGACACGGGCATGAGGGGATCCCTCCCGGACAGACGGGCACACCAAGGGGTGCCGGGGAACGGGCAGTCGAGTGAAGGGGTTGGTACTGCGCAGGGCTGATCGACCACGCGGAACACCGGACTCGGCCGGCCGGCCGGAGAGAAGACGCGTGGGCGCAGGGCCGCTACAGCCGCGTTCTCAGCGACCGCACAGGCATACGCGAACAGGCTCCAGGCTCACACGAGAAGGAGATGTGAGGAGAGGGGAGCGCTCAGGAGGTGGATACGAAGATCCCTTGCCGCGTCAGCGACAACAAAACGCGCTGGAGACGTGCGCCAGATCGATGTGGCGCCGCCGAGTGAGGTCCACGCGCGGGTTCATAGGACGGGAGTTCAGCAGAGGTCCACCACGTCGGTCAATGGCTTTCCGAACAGGTCTCGCATGGCGGACACAAAGAACTTCTCCGCCTGTTCGTGGAGGTCACACAGGCGCCGTGCTTGCCCCTGACGTGCGCGTCAAGGGCTAGCGTCTGCGCCCCGACACCGGCCGGTCGTCCGCGCTCGGCCCGTTTCCCTCGATCAGGAGCCTTCCATGGCCGCTTTCCTGCCCTCCGCCACCCGTGAGGTCCGGCTCGTCACCGTCCCTGAGGGGCTGCCCGGCCCTGAGCATTTCGCCGTCGTCGCACAGCCGCTGCCCGCGCCCGGTCCGGGACAAGTCCTCGTCCGGAACCGGTACTTCCTTGTCTTCCCCGGGTTGCGCACCCTGATCGGCGGGAAGCCCGGTGCGGTACCGCTACCGCCGATCCACGCCGGTGACGTGCTCTTCGGCCCCGCCGTCGGCGAGGTCGTCGCCGCGGGCACGGGCAGCCCACTGCAACCGGGAGATGCCGTCACGCACCTGCTCGGGTGGCGCGAGCACGCGCTGGTGGCCGCAGCCGACTGCACCCCGGTCGGCGATGTCCTGCCGGACCCGGTCGCCCACCTGTCGTCCGGGGTGGCCGCCTACGGTGCGCTCACCCGGCTTGCCGACATCCGTCCCGGCGACACGGTCCTCGTCACCGGGGCGGCCGGCGCTGTGGGGACCCTTGCCGGTCCTGTCGCCCGGCTGCTGGGAGCCGGGAGGGTCATCGGCAGTACCCGTTCCCCGGCCAAGGCCGACCGGCTGCGCACCGAGCTGGGCTATGACGCGGTGGTCGTGCCCGGCGACCGACTCCCCCCGCTCATCCAGCAGTTGGGCGCGGCGGCACCCGATGGCATCGACCTCGTGGTGGACACCGTGGGCGGCGAGCAACTGACCGCTGCGCTCAGGGTGGCTCGCCGCGGGGCCCGCTTCGCTCTCGTCGGCGCACTGGCCGGCCAGTTGTCACCGCACCGGGACGGTGACAGCGCTCCGGTGGAGATCGACACCTACCGCGTCATCACCCAGGGGATCACGCTGCGCGGCTACAGCGGCACGGACCATCCCGGGGTGGCGGAGGAATGGGCCGAACGGTTCGGCGAATGGCTGCGTTCCGGTGCGATCTCCTTTCCGTATGTGCGTATCCCGGGCATCGAACGGGCCCCTCGAGCGTTGCAGGAATTGTTCGAGGGGCGGCACTTCGGCACCGTCGTCGTGGAGCTGCCGCCACACTGAAGCACCGCCGCCGCGCGTCAGGGGCGAGCGTGCGGGCACGGAGCGAGGCGAGGTCGGGATGCGGATCGGAGATGCGGCGGCGGCAGCCGGAACCACCCCGCGGGCCCTGCGGTTCTACGAGGAGCGCGGTCTGCTGACCCCGCCGCCGCGCACGGCCACGGGCCAGCGCCGGTACGGGCCGGACGACGTGGCCCGCGTCCGCGTCATTCGGGAACTGCTCGCCCTCGGTCTGACCGTCGAGGACCTGCGCGGCATTGCCGACCGCATCCAGCTCCTGGTCGAGGATCCGCAACGGCGCTGTGCCGGCAACGACCCCGCCGGCGGCGGCTCCGGCGTGGTCGCACGCCGGTTGGCGGCCATCGACGCCGAGATCGACCGCCTCACCGGCCTGCGCACCCGCCTTGCACGGCAGACGGGACGGGCCTGAGCCTCCGTACGAGGCGTTTTCGCGGCTCGATCCCCTGGGGGCCGGACTGACCAGCAGCCGTGGCCCGGGCCCGGCGCGCGCGGCGGCATTCGAATGGGCCCCGCCCGCCGAGGCCCCGCACGGTGGCGGGGCCTCGGTACGGTTATGGCCTGCGGTGCGTCGGCACTACGGAACGGGCGCCGCGCTGCCGGTGAGCGCTCGCAGGGTCAGCGTGGAGCGAAGAGCCGTCCCGCGTTCTGCAGGACGTATCGGGCCACGTTCGTGCCGAGCGTGATCCCCGACTCGTCGGCCGACCGGGTGTGGATGCCGGAGAAGACCCGGGCGTCCACGTTCTCGTCCGAGAGCTGCTTCCAGGTGGTATAGGTCCGGGTCACCCCGGGCGCGGTGGGGCTGGTCAGGTCGAACGGGGCGGTACGGGGCCCGACCAGCACCGACAGCACGGTCTGTGCGGCGCCCGCGTAGGTGTTGTGGCCGCTCGGGTAGTCCGGATGCGCGGGCGTGGTGTGCAGCGGCGTCCAGTCCGGGTCGGGGTCGATGGTGCCGGTGCGGATCGCGGTGACGGGACGCCAGCGTTCGTAGGCGTATTTGCTGTCGGAGGTGGCGATCTGTGTGTCCACCAGCGCCACGTGGAAGAGCGCGACCAGCCGCGCCTGCCCGGCGATCCCCTGGTCCGTGCGCGAGAGCGCCACCCGCAGCGGCTCGGTGTAGAGGGTGAGGGAGGGGCCCAGCCAGAAGGTGGCCGTCTCGGTCTGGTGGGCGCTGCGCACCGTGCTGTCCGCGGCGCCGTACGCCCGCACCTCCGCGAGGTCAGTGGCGTAGCGCTCGGAGTCCACTGCGGGCGGCGGGCCGAGCCGGAACTGACTCTGAGTTCTGAGCAGGAACGGCTTGGCCAGACGATTGCCGTACTGGGCCGCCGGTGCGTACGCGGGCGGTGTCGGCTGCCAGACACCCGGCGCCGCGGGCTTCACGGGACAGGGCGCGTTGACCGAGGCAGGATCCAGGCCGTCGCCCTCTCTCGATTTCAGGACAAGATCGGCTTGCCGCTCCCCCGCCGCGACGCCCCGCTCCTCAGCCGGGCCGTCGGGGATGGCACCGAGGGTGTCCTTGTACGTCGCGTCGAGTTGCTCCGCACGGCTCGGGACCAGCGTCACCAGCGCACGGTGTACGGCCCCGGCGAGCGCCGCCTCCTGATACGCGCCGCGCTCGACGCCCGTCGGTACGCTCCGGGTGGCCCTGGCGGCCGCGAGCCAACTGATGGCCCACGTACGGCTGTTGGTGATCTGGGTGGTTGCCCCGGCCGTCGCGATGGTCTCGGCGGTGGCGTCGTACCAGGCGAGCGACGTGGACGTACGGCCGGCCGCCGAGGCCTGTGGAACGGCGACGGACGCGGTCAACAGCGCCGACGCACCCAGGGCTACGAGGGCGGGCCGCATTCTGGTCGAACTCACGTGATCTCCTTCGGTTTCGGTAGGGCTGAAAGAGCCGCTGAGGCAGAACAGGGCGAGGTGTGGCACCGGCGCCACGTGGGATCAGGTCGATTCCGTCGATTCCTTGGAGCGGGGAACCGCGCCGGCGCGGTGCGCCGACGGGCGAGACGACGGGGCGGTGCCGCGTCGCAAGGACAGCATCAGGGCCACGGCGAGCAGGCCCGCGCAGACACAGGAGGCCAGCGCGTACCCGGTCCGGGGTTGACCGTCTCCCGGGTGTCCGGAGGCGGCGTGCAGATAGACCGCCGGGACGGCGCTGAGGCAGATGGCCGCGGCGATGCGCTGGGCCATCTGCAGGACGCCGCCGCCCACTCCCGCGGCCTCGGCCGGCGCATGCTGCAGCACCTGGGTCTGGTTGGGCGAGACGGTGAGCCCTCCGGCGGTGCCGGACATCAACTGCGTCCCGGCCAGTGCCATCGGCAGCACCTCCGTCGGCACGCAGAGCGCGACCGCCGCTCCCGTCAGGGCGGCACTGATGCCCAGGAGCAGGCCGACGGTCACCGTACGCGGTCCGATCCGTCGCACGAGCCGCCAGGCGAGGGCCGAGGAGATGCCCATCCCGACCGCCCCGGGGAGGGCGACCGCCGCGGTGAGCAGAGCGGACAGACCGAGGCCGCTCTGCAGGAAGACGGTGAGCACGAGGAACGCTGCCAGTGAGGAGCCGAACTGGGCCATGGCGACGGCTGTGCCCAGCACGTACGGCTTCGAAGAGGTCAGCGCGGGGTGCACCAGCGGCTGACGGCCTCGCCGCATCCGCAGGCGCTGGTGCACAGCGAAGACGGCTGCCAGTGCGCCTGCCGCGGTGCCCCACAAAAGTGCCTCTCCCCCGCCGTCCGGGGTGCGGATGAAGGGCACCATCAGCGTCAGCGTGCAGCCGCAGAGCAGACCGAGGCCGAGGACGTCCAGCCGGGAGTTGAGGGCGGTGCGCCTGGGCGGAGGCAACCGACGGGCCGCGAGCGTCAGGGTGAGTACGGCGCACGGAGTGCTCAGCAACAGGCAGCACCGCCAACCCGCCTCGGGGCCGAGTCCGGCGACGAGCGCACCACCGAGTGGCGGGCCGAGGGCCGTGGCCACGCCGCCGGTGACCGCGTAGAGGCCAAGCGCACGCCCGCGCGCCGGCCCGTGGAAGACATCCTGAATGGTGCCGATCACCTGCGAGTTGACGAGCCCGGCCGCAGCACCCTGGACCAGCCGGGCACCGATCAGGGTCCCCGGCTCACCTCCGGTCGCAGCCGTCACCCCGGCCAGCAGGAAGGCCGCCATCCCGGCCATGAAGAGACGCTTGCGCCCGTGCAGGTCACCGAGGCTGCCACCGGGGACGAGGGCCAGGCCGAAGGCCAGCGAGTACCCGGCCACGATCCACTGGACGTCCGCCCCGCCGGCCCCGAGCGATTGCCGCATGCTCGGGATCGCGATGTTGAGGACAGCCTGGTCCAGCAGGGTCGTCGCGCCCGCCGCCATGCACACCAGCAGCACTCGCCGTGCGGCGCGGTCCTCTCCCGGGAGCACTACGCCCGCCGGGACGGCCGCGGCAGGCCCAGGTGATCGCGCAGTGCGCGGCCCGTGCAGTGGGTGCGGAACAGGCTGCGGCGGCGCACCTCGGCGAAGGCGTCCGGGCTGCCCGGCAGGTACGGAAAGTTGGCGATGAAGCCGCCGGCGGCGCGGCCGTGGAACCACTCCTCGAGGGGGTCGGCGATCTGCCGGGGCGTGCCGGTGACGGTGCGGTCGTCGTTCGCGAAGCGCCGGAACAGGTCGTAGGTGGCGTTCTTCGCGAGGCGGAGGATATCGGGGCTGGTCGGCTCCAGCACGAGACGTACGTCGACAGTGGCGCCGGTGTCGATGGCGGTGAACTCGGCGTTCTGGCCGCTCGGCCCCGCGTTCGCCGGGTCGTCGGTCGCGCCGGTACCGCAGGCATGGAAGAAGTCCACCTCGTGGGCGGTGGAGCGGAGTTCGGCGAGAAAGGCGTCACAGTCCGCGTCCGGGGCACGGGAGCGGGAGATGTCGATGACAGGCAGGGCTGTGGACTGGGCCATGGGAGATTCCTTCACGGCAGGGCGGACTCGGGCCCCACAACTACGCCAGGACGGCGGTTGGTTGACGGCGAGAGAAGGCTGCAGGCAGAAAGAGAAGAGCGAGATCGATCGCGAGCCGTCGAACGGCGATCAGCAACAGACCTGGTCGAACTGGTCGGCGCGGCGGCTCACCCAGAACGGGTCGAGCAGCACCGTGCGTGCCGGGCCAGTGGTCTCCATGGCCGGATCAAAGCACGACCGGTAAGTTGCGTCCACCATGCGTCCCAGCGCGTGAGACGCCCTTCCGCCATGTGCGACCTTGACACTCGCCGGGGCGAACGACGTACGTTGAACGGGAAAGTTCCTGACAGCTGGAGGCTTCGATGCACGTACTGGGCGCGGCACCGCGCGGTGCGTGCACTGGTACGCGGCTCATCACCCGGCGGCACGTCGACTACTGCCGCACCTCCTCCGCCGTCTGTCCTTCCGTGCACGCCTGACCTCTGCCGGCCGTCCCGTCGGCTGTCTCGTCGTGGCCAGTGGCCGCGCGTTCTCGTGCTTTCGTGTTCCCGGAAGGAACCCCATGTCCGGCCCCGCCCTGCACCTCGCCGTCGAGATCGACGGCGACGGCGCCCACCCCGCGGCCTGGCGCCGCGCCGCCCACTCCCCCGATCAGCTGCTCACCCCGCGCCGCGTGGCCCAGGTCGCCGCCATCGCCGAGAACGCCGGGTTCACCCTGATCACCCTGGACGACGGCGTGCTGCCGCCCGGCGCCTCACCGGATCCGGTGGGCCGTATCGGCGCGGTCGAGCGGGCGGCCTTCGTCGCCGCGTCCACGAGCACCATCGGGATCGCCCCCGTCGTCCCGGTGACGTATGCCGAACCCTTCCATGTCTCCAGCCAGTTGGCGTCCCTGGACCACATCTCCGCCGGTCGCGCCGGGTGGGTGGTCGCGGAGGAGGAGCGTCCCGAGGCGGCCCGCGCCTGGGGGCGCCCCCTGGTCGCCGACGCCGACGCGCGGGCCCGGGAGTCCCGGGACGGAGTGGAGGTGGCCCGCGCCCTGTGGGACTCGTGGGAAGACGACGCGGTCATCCGGTCCGTCGCCACCAGCCGCTACCTCGACCGGGAACGGCTCCACTACATCGACTTCACCGGTGACACGTATGCCGTCAAGGGCCCGGCGATCGTGCCGCGTCCGCCGCAGGGGCAGCTCGTCGTCCTGGGCCGGCCCGACCGAGTTCCGGCCGCACAACTCGACGTCGCTCTCGTCGAGGGCCGCGACCTCGCGTCGGTCGCCACAGCCGCCGCCCGCACCGCTGCCCCGCACGTCTTCGCCGAGGTCGAGGTGGCGCTGGACACCCCGGAGGCCACGGCCGCCGAACGCCTCGCCGACCTGGAACAGCACGCGCCGTGGACTGACCGGGGAAGGCTCCGGCACATCGGTTCCGCAGACCAACTGGTCGCCCTCCTGGGCGATTTGCGTCGTCACGTCGACGGAGTGCGGCTGCGTCCGCTGGTGTTGGACGAGGACCTCGCCGTCCTGTCCCGCCTCGTCCTTCCGGCCCTGTCCGAGCGGCGTCTCGTCGCCCGCCCGCTGCCCGGTACGTCCCTGCGCTCGACCCTGGGTCTGGAGCGCCCCGCCAACCGCTTCGCCGCCGCTGCCCTGGCCACCCAGGAGGACGCCCGATGACCCGCACCGATCCCCTCGACGTCCCCCGGCCGCACGCCCGGCTCCACTTCGGAGTGTTCTTCCAGGGCGTCAACCACTGGACCATCTGGTCCGCCCCCGACAGCGGCTCCCAGATCGACCCCGCCTCCTTCCGCCAGGTCGCCCAGACCGCCGAGCGCGGCCTGTTCGACGCGTTCTTCCTCGGCGAGGGACTGCGGCTGCGCGAGGTCGACGGCAGGATCCACGATCTCGACGTGGCCGGACGGCCGGACGCCATCACGCAGCTCGCCGCGCTGGCCGCGGTCACCCGCCGCATCGGCCTGGTCTCCACCTCCAACTCCACCTTCAACGAACCCGCCGATCTGGCCCGCCGCCTGTCCGGACTCGACCTACTGTCCGAGGGCCGTGCCGGCTGGAACGTGGTCACCACGGACAACGCCTGGACCGGCGCGAACTTCCGGCGCGGCGGCTACCTCGACCATGCCGACCGCTACCGGCGTGCCGAGGAGTTCCTCACCGTGGCCCGCGCCCTCTGGGACGGCTGGGAAGACGGAGCCGTCGCGGACTCCGCCGGCGCGCCCGCCTGGTCGGCACCCGGCGCCGTACACCAAGTGCGCCACCAGGGCCCGCAGTTCGACGTCGACCTCGCTCCGACCCTGCCGCGCAGCGCCCAAGGCCACCCCGTGATCTTCCAGGCCGGGGACTCCGGCGAGGGACGCGACTTCGCCGCCCGCAACGCCGACGTCATCTTCTCCGCGCACGGCAACGACTTCGACGACGCGCTGGCCTTCGCCGACGACATCCGGCGCCGACTGCGGGCGGTCGGGCGCCCGGACGACGACCTGCGGATCCTGCCCGGTACCGAGATCATCCTCGGCGCCACCGAGGAGGAGGCCCAGGAGAAGAAGCACTGGATCCGGCTCCAACAGGTCACCCCGGCAACGGCCTTGGGGATCGCCGGACTGCTGTGGGGCATCGACCTGTCCGACCGCGACGCCGACGGGCCCCTGCCCGAGGAGGACCCGGTCGTCACGGAGAACGACGGCTCCTTCGGTGCCCGGCGCATCGCCGACCCACGCGCCGTCGTGGCCGAATGGCGGGCGAAGGCTCAGGCGTACGGCTGGTCGCTGCGCGAGACCGTCATCGCACTCGGCCCGCAGCGCGGGCACGTCGGCACTCCGTCCGGCCTGGCCGACAAGTTCGCCCACTTCGTACGGCACGGCGCGATCGACGGCTTCAACGTCACGCCGTACCTCATCCCCGACGGTCTCGACGACATCGTCGACCTGCTCGTCCCGGAACTGCAGGAGCGCGGCATCTACCGCACCGAGTACACCGGCCCCACCCTGCGCGAGAACCTCGGCCTGCGCGCACCCCTCACCCACCGCTCCGCACCGGACCGACGACAGGCGGGCTGAGCCCCGGGCCGGCTCTTGTACACATGACTGACAAGAAGCTGTCACACACGGACCGGAATGCGGGTTCCACCCAGGCCCGTTCTGACTGACATGACTGTTGGAGTAGCGCTCAACGCGTCCGAGGCACCGAACCAGGTCGACGCGACCGTACAACTGGCCCAGGAAGCCGCGGAGTTCGGTCTCACGTCGGCCTGGTTCGGCCAGACCTTCGGCGCTGACTCGCCCCAGCTCGCGGCCATCGTCGGACGCGAGGTACCCGGACTGCAGGTCGGCACCTCCGCGATCCCCGTCTTCGGCCGCCACCCGCTGTTGGTCTCCAGCCAGGCCCAGACCGCCCAGGCCGCGACTCACGGCCGCTATCACCTCGGTCTGGCTCTGGGCACGAAACTGCTGACGGAGACGGGCTTCGGTCTGCCTTTCGAACGACCCATCGCCCGGCTGCGCGAATTCCTCACCGCGCTGCGGCAGTTGACCGAGACCGGCACGGCCGACTTCCACGGCGAACTGCTCACCGCCACCACTCCGATCCCGGCGCGGGTACGAGGCGCAGAGAACGGTGTCCCCCTCCTCGTCGCCGCGATGGGGCCGCAGGCGCTGCGGGTCAGCGGCGAACTGGCCGACGGGATCCTGCCCTACCTGGCCGGACCGCGCGCTCTGGCGGACCACATCGTGCCCGCCCTGACCACCGCCGCCGAGGCAGCCGGCCGCCCCGCGCCCAGGATCGTGGCCCTGGTGCCCGGCGTGGTCACGGACGACGTCGACGTGGTGCGGGCAAAGGCCACCGAGAACCTCGCGTTCTACGAACAGATCCCGTCCTACGCGCGGGTCATCGAACTCTCCGGCGGCCGGCGGGCCGCCGATCTGGCCGTGATCGGCGACGAGAAGACGGTCGAGGCCGAGGTACGCCGATACCGCGAAGCCGGCGTCACCGAGGTCGTGTTCTCGGGCACCGAGATCGCGGGAGAAGCCGACCGCCGACGCACCTGGCGACTCCTCGGCGAACTGGCCCGCTGAGTACACCATCGGCCCGACAGCCCCTGCCCCTGCCCCTGCCCCTGCCCCGCACGAAGGCCCCACGGTACGAAGGAGATTCCCCATGACCACCGAGGCCACCACAACTGACCTTCACGCCTTCACCGAGACCTGGCTGGAGTGGTACCGCGCCCAGGAGGCCCGGCTCGCCGCCCCGCACGGGTTCCTGGCGATCACCGGCCTGCACTGGCTCGACGACCGGCCGCAGCGCTTTCCGGACGCGCCCGGCGCGTGGCGCACCGGCAGCGAGGGGGTGGTCGTAGACCTCGACGACGGCGAGGAACTGGTCGTCGACGGCAAGCCTGTGCGCGGTGAACACCGCTTCGGAGTGCTTCCCGAGCGCGGCGGCGTCGACGCCGTCTGGGGAGACGCCGTCATCGAGGTCGCCCGGCGCGGTGGCCACGACATCGTGCGTCCCCGGCACCCGGACGCGCCGCTGCGCACGGCCTTCACCGGAACGCCCGCCTACGCCCCCGACCCGCGCTGGGCCGTGACGGGGCGCTACATCCCCTTCGACACGCCACGGCCGACCACCGTGGGCGCCGCGGTCGAGGGCCTTGAGCATGTGTACGACGCTCCGGGCAGGGTCGAGTTCGAGCTGGACGGGCGCCCGCTGTCGCTGACCGCGTTCCCCGGCCATGGTGCGGGCCGGCTGATGGTGCTGTTCACCGACGCGACCTCCGGAGTCACCACCTACGCCGCCAACCGGGCCCTGTCCCTCGAACCGCCCGCCGCCGACGGCACGGTCGTCCTGGACTTCAACCGCGCCGCGAACCTGCCGTGCGCCTACACGGACCTGGCCACCTGCCCGCTGCCCCCGGCCGAGAACCGGCTGCCGGTGGCGATCGAGGCGGGCCAGAAGATCCCCCGCGAGCGCGGCGGGTCCTGAGCCGGACGCGGTCGCGCTACGACTCTCGATCTGGGTGAGTGAAGTCAGTGGGCGGGCTCACGTCGCGGACACGTTTGTCATTGGGCCCCCGGTCCGGCCGGGACGGCCTGGCACTGGCTACGGGCGCCGAGGCGTTCACCCATGTTCAGCTCCAGGTCATAGATGACGTCAGGGCCGGCCATCGTCTCGCGCGAGCAGCACACCGCACCCGGAACTTCTCGCTCATGGCGGCGGCGACGGTGCCCGCCCTGCGCGCCGACCTCGACCAGGGTTGGGGCGGCTCACTCCCACATCGACGGGCTGTCCCTGAGCTTCGAGACGCGCACAGGCCGCCACTGTTGCGCGAGGGGCAAAAACCCACACGGACATGTCACACAGGAAGAAGATGGGCACCAACAGGAAGAAGTGGCTCCGGTGGCCGACACCACCGTTTTTGGGCGTCAAGTACGCCGCGGACCTCGGGCTGGACACCGAACGCTTCGACCAGGACCTCCGGTCGCACCGGGGCTCGGGCCGGATCGCCGAGGACGTGGAGTCGGCGGACCGCAGCGGCGTGGCGGACACGCCCACGTTCTTCGTCAACGGGCGCCTGCACCACGGTGCCTACGACATCACCGGCCTGTCGGCGGCGGTGCGCGCGGCCCGGGAACGGGCTGCGGCCGACGCGCGCCGAGACAGGTGACGAGCGGGAATGCAGCACCGCCCGGTGGCGTTGGAACGATCGTCTGACATGACCGAGTCAATGTATTCGGGTGTCGGCGGAAGGAGCCCCTCATGGCACGCAGCACCACGCGGCCCGTCGTCAAGCTGACGTCGACGGCCGGCACCGGAGTCACCTACGTGACCCGCAAGAACCGTCTGAACGATCCTGACCGGCTGGTCCTGCGCAAGTACGACCCGGCGGTCGGCGGACACGTCCTGTTCCGCGAGGAACGCTGACATCCGCCTTCGTCGCCCGGCGACGAAGGCCCTGCAAGGAGGCACCACCCCGATGAAGGTACGCAAGTCACTGCGCTCGCTCAAGGCCAAGCCCGGCGCCCAGGTGGTACGCCGACGGGGCGTCACCTTCGTGCTCAACAAGAAGGACCCCCGCTTCAAGGCCCGCCAGGGCTGACCCGCCTCACGCCATCCGGCCCGGTACCGCGCACGCGGTGCCGGGCCGTTGCCGTACCGGTCGAAAGGCCGTCAGTCGATTGACCGATGCCTGGAATCGGCCGCCACGGCAGGTTCGCTCTCGAGGAGAACGGTGACCACCGAGTGCGACCTGATCGAGCGGCCCACGCACGATCCCAGCGGGCTGCCGGCGGGACCGGTCGTCCCGTCGGACCCCGAGACGTCCCTCGAGATCCGCAGGTCAGAGTGGTCGCGGTGGCCGAGTGTTCTTCTCACGCCGGCCTGGACGCCGCGATCGGCGGCTTTCAAGGATTCCGAACGCATCGTCTCCGACGCCCTGGGCGCCCATGTCGGGACGGGCACGCTGTTACTGGCTGACCGGGGACTGTGGGTCTGGGCCGCTGGCACCGGCTCCGGGACCAGGACACGCACCTGCTGTGGCGAATCGGGCGACGCAAGGCGCGCCGGGCCCAGGACGTCCTGCCCGACGGCAGCTACCTCGCCCGGATGGAGGCGAACAAACACAGCAAGGCGGCCGGAACCGTCAAGACGCCGTCGGCGCCGGTCCGGGTGATCGAGTACCGCGCCGTCGGGCAGGCCGACATCGTCCGGTTCATTATCAGGCTGACCGGCCACGAGAAATACCCCGCCGAAGAACTCGCCGTCCTCTACGGTGCTCAGCGGGCGATGTCCTACACGGTGCGCCACGGGTCGATGCCGAGAGCCTGCCGCATCAGGGCGCCGATGTGCCCGGCGCCGAGGAATGCTGGTGCTCCGACAGATCGACGGCTATGGGGGCGTAAACGCGCCGACTGCATATCCGGCAGCGGCCCGGCACCGCGAGTGCGGTGCCGGGCCGATGAGGTGCTGCGCAGTGGCGTCAGCCTTGGCGGGCCTTGAAGCGGGCGTCCTTCTTGTTGATCACAAAGGTCACGCCTCGTCTGCGCACCACCTGAGCGCCGGGTTTGGCCTTCAGCAAGCGCAGGGACTTGCGTACCTTCATAGCGGCCTCCCTTTGCAGGGCCTTGCAGGGGTCAGACGGCGCGGGCCGTCAGGGACGGACGGGAGCGCTACGGCCGTAGCGTCGCTCGAAGCGCTCCACCCGGCCCGCGGTGTCCACGACCCGCGAGGTGCCGGTGTAGAACGGGTGACTCGCGGACGAGATGTCCACGTCGACGACCGGGTACGTTGTGCCGTCCTCCCACTCCACCGTGCGCTGTGTGTCGAGGGTGGAGCGGGTGAGCAGTTGGAAGCCTGCCGCGCGGTCCCGGAAGACAACGGGGCGGGAGACGGGGTGAATGCCGGACCTCATGGGTGGTGCCTCCTTGAGAAACCTCGGTCGACGACCGAGGCGGGTGTCATCGCTCTTCGCGGAACAGAACGTGCTTGTCGGCCACCGGGTCGTACTTGCGCACGACCAGCCGGTCAGGATCGTTCAGACGGTTCTTGCGGGTCACGTAGGTGACTCCGGTGCCGGCCGTCGACCTGAGCTTGACGACGGGCCGCGTGGTGCTGCGTGCCATGAGGTACTCCTTCCACCACCACCGAGTGCTTTGACTCGGTCATGTCATGCAGTCGTTGCCACAAAGCCGTCCAGCGCGTCATTCCCGACGGCCGGTTGCCGCAGCGAGCAGCCCAGCGAAGCAGATCCGTCGCACTCACTCATCGCTCCAGGCGATCGACCACCGCCCCATGGTGTCTGTCCCAGCGTGGCCACCAGCCAGCCGAAGCCGCCGCTGCCCGCCGACTCGGGGGCGAGATCGGCATGCAGGGCGTTGCCGGCCAGCAGCAGCCGGTACGCCGCATGGCCGCGGAACTCCTCCTCGCCCATGCGGCGTACCGGCAGGACCAGGGTGCGTGCCAAGCGCAGTCCGCCCGCGGCCCGCAGCCGCCGGGCCAGCCGTGCCGTCGCGCGCACGGGCGGGAAAGGGGTGAACAGGGCGTCCAGGCCCGGTGACCGGGCTTCCGCTGGCGCTCCAGCCCGGTAAAAGCGGGGGGCAGAGACTCCCAGACGTCGTGCAGTCACCGCCAGGCGGCCCCGTCGCCCGGTGCGAAGGCGTCGAGGGACTGGCGGTGGTGTCGATGTCACGGTCGGTCCAGGAGGGCGCAGCTGCCGTCGGTGAGCGGGTGGGCGAGCACGCTGGGCGCGTGGCTCCAGCGCAGCCCGTACCGGTCCAGGCGCAGCGCGGCCAGGACCGGAGAGGCGGCCGCGAGCGGGTGGAAGGCGCTGAAGACGTCGCTGACGTAGGCGGGATCGACGTCGTGGTCGTGGCGGACGGCGCCGCCCGGCTCCGGCTGCTCCTCCAGCACCTCGACGCTCCACCCGGCGTCCGCGAGCAGATTGGCGGCGCCCAGGCCGTAGGGGCCCGCCCCGATCACCACGGCGTGAGGCATGCCCGGCTCCCGCCACACCCTGCACCGACGCCTGTCGCGAAGCCTCGCACGCCTCTCGCACCTCGTTCTCGCACAGCCGGGCGAGGCGGGCCGGCATCGTGCGGTGGCGCATCTGGATCAGCGCTTCGAAGCCGACGTTGTGCAGTCCGCCGCCCGCGCCCTGGAGGGGATGCTCGTCCACGATCACCAGGCAGTGCCCGCCCCACGGCCACAGTTCGATCGCGATGCGTGCGATTCCCAGCGGCCCGGCGTGGGCCTCCGGCTCCAGGCTCACGCCTTCCTCGCAGCGGCGTACGACCGTCTCGTTGACCAGCTTGAGCGGGCCGAGCGGGACCTGGAAGCGGATCGCCGCGTCCTTGTGCGGCCACTGCCCGCGAATCGGCTCGGAATGGGAGGTTCCCACCACCCACTGCGCGTACCGGTGGCCGTCGGCGAGGACGGGCCACACAGCGCTCGGGCTGACTTGATCAGACGATGGCGAACGGCCACGGAGACCTCCGAAGGACTACCTGGACCGGGTTGCCCGTCGGCCGTGCCCCGAGTGCCCGAGCCTGAGGGGCCCGACCGACGCCCCCGGGACCGGGGTCTTGTCCCGCCGGCGGCCAGGATGGGGGCCAACGTGCGGCATCAGCCATTCGGCCGCATCCTGAAGTCCGGTCACTTAAAGCCCAAGGCCCTCAGCCAAGGGAGGTCCTGTGATCGTGCTCGCGCTCGCACTGCCCCTCCTGATGATGGCCGCCCTCCTCGCCCTGGACGCCTTCGAGAACTGGCTCTTTCCCCCCTCCGAGCCTGCCGGGAACGCACCCCCCGCACCCCCTGCGGACGCCACGCAAGACCCCGCACCCTGACGACTGATTCAGGGCAGCACACCAGCCCGTGGCTGTGCCGCATCAGGCGACGCCGTCGCAGACGCCTCAGCGTTCTCTTCGTCCCGCAGCCGGTTCGCAGGACTGTCCTTCGATGGCGCGGCCCCGCGCCACGCGCACCGTCTCCGCGGGGATCCCCCGCGGTCCCTTCGGCTGCATCGACATCCGCACACACCCCACACGACAACGTCGGCCTTCAAGACCACAACCCGTCTCGAAGGCCGACGTCACGTTAGACCCCGGAATCAACCCATCAGCGTCCGGGCGAATCATCCGGGGCCACATCCCGTGCACCTGCGGCATCACCTCGTGCCGCAGGTGCGGGAAGGCGCGTCAGTGGTGGCGGCCACCGCCGTGGTGGCGACCACCGTGGTGGCGTCCCCAGGACTCGTCGTCGATGAAGCGGTCGTGGTCGTTGCGCAGGGTGGCGGTGTCGGAGCAGTCGTCCCACACGTGGTCGTGGCGGTCCATGTAGAGGTCGCTGTCGGTGTCGTGGCCCCTGCCGGTGTGGATGCGGACCGTGGCGCGGCCCTCGAGGCGGTAGTGGTCGAAGGCTCCTACGGGCCTTGGCCGCCCGCCGCGATCACCAAGACGCGCCACCCCAGCAGCTGCCCGACCATCACCCGAAAGTGCGTAACAGCCCTCGGACTCCATGCCGGTGCTTACGAGCCGCCGGTCATGCGCGGCCGGCTTGCCGCTGTGCTGGTCGAAAAAGACGATGAGCCGCCGATGACTCCGTCGGCGTGACATCGCCGGGCAACCGCAACCGCAGACGGCCGTGTACGACTCTCCCCTTGCACATCCACCCACTGCTGAAGGAGACCCACGTGACCATCGCCCTTGACCACCACACGCCGCAGACCTTCGTCGACCCCTACGCCGCCGACCCGGCGGACAGCGCCTGGCCTGCTGCCGCAACCGGACAGGACACGGACCACCCGCTGCCGCCGCCCAACCCCTCCGAGCGCCTCAGCATCCTCATCCACCCCCGCGACCAGCACCGCCTGGCCCTGCACGCCACACTGACCGCCGCCGGCATCCCGCCCCGCCCCGAAGACCGCGACGCCATCGACCAGCTCAGCACCCTGCCCTCCAGCATCAACACCACCCTGCAACGCTGGCTGCACCACACGGCATCACAGTGACCGAACGCACCACCGTGCGTCCTGGCCCCTCCCCCAGGGCTGATCGATGGCCTCCAGGACACGGCTCTCCACATCGGACCATTCAGGATTCGTGTGGGCCGCTGAGGGTCAAAGAGCCGTTGGCATGCTGCATGGCCTCGCGTGGTCACGGCAGTGGCGTCGGGCCCTCACACCTGTGATCCCCGCCTGTACATGCCCGCAGCGCCGCGATCACCTGCTCGTAGGTGTCGGCCCATGTGTCGATCGTCAGCTGCTCACCAGGTCCGGCCTCAGCCGTGGCGTCAGCGCCGCCTTCCCGCTGTCACACGGACGCAAGACCGACACGGCTGCGGCGGAATTCGGCGGCGGCAGCCCGTATCTCCCGGGCGCCTCCCACTCCGTCCAGGACTCCCGCCAGACAGCTGCCGGTGACGCACCAGTTCCTCGACGACGTCGGCCATCGGTGCAGCCCGAGCAGGGCGTAGTACCACCCCTGGCGTTCCTCCCAGAGCAGCCGGATCCCGCCGTGCCCGGCGGTGCGGCTGACGTCCCAGGCGAGGATCATGTAGGTGGTCGGGCCGTGTTCGAGGCTGTGGTGGCTGGCCCGTACGGTGCCCGGCGGGATGCCCCGCGTGGTGAGGGCGCCGTCGACGGCCTTCACGTAAGGCCGATGGGGCAGCCCCTGGGGCGCGCCGCGACCTCCTGGCGGGTCGAGCAGCACGAGCCTTACCCCCGGCGGGTCGGGGACTGGGTCATGAGGCGCGGCGGAAGACCGCGGCCGGGCCGATGACGCCCGGCCCGAACCTGTCGCGCACGCGGTCGACGGCGGTTTCGGCGGCGAGGCGGGCTTCGCGGGCGTCATCGAGGGACAGCTGCCAGGCGACCTGGTCGGCGTCGGTGAGGTCTTCGCCCTTCAGGGCGATTCCGGTCAGGCGGCCGCGCTGCAGGCCGGCGGCATCCATCAGCTGGTAGGCGAGCCGGCGCAGGTCGTCCTCATGAGCCGAGGGCGCCGTCAGGCGGCGGGTCTTCTCCCAGTTGCTGCCGCCGGCGAACTTCAGGGTCAAGGTCAGCGCGCGGGCCACCTGGCCACGACCGCGCAGCCGGGTGCCGAGCCGGACGACCAGGTCGAGCAGGGCGGCGCGGACGACGGCGCCGTCCAGGGCGTGCTCATCGAAGCGGTGGTGCACGCTCGCCGTGGCGGGCAGGGCGCGGGGGACGACGGGGCGGGGGTCGATGCCGCGGGCCCGGTCGGCGGCCAGGCGGCCGGCCTTCCCGCCCAGCAGGCGCTGCACGGTCGCGGGCGGCACCGTGGCGAGCAGGCCCGCGCAGTGGATGCCGTAGTCGCGCAGCACGGCCGCCTGCCGCGGACCGATGCCGTGCAGGGCCTCGACCGACAGCGGTCCCAGCCAGCCGGTCACGTCCTCGGGGGCGATCGCCAGGATCCCGCCCGGCAGGGGGACTTGGCCGGAGGCTGTGGCGGCGATCGTGAAACTGGAGTACCGACGGGTTCGACCGCATCCAGCTACCGGGCGTTCGACCTGTTCATGCTGGCTGGCGAATCGGCAGTGACGTCCACTCGAAAGGGTGAAGTTCTGCCAGTAACTCGCAGATTCCGGGAGTTTCTTGCGTAATTTGCATGTCTGTGGCGGATTCCGAAACTCGCCGCTTCTCGCTGATCAGCGGGCGCGGCTCGCCAGGCCGGCCTCCCGGGCAGGAGGAAGGCCTGGCCGACGTCCTGACCCTCAGCGCCGCGGTGTTCACCCGTCGTCTCGGGAGGCGGAGCAGGCCCTCTATCAGGACACGCTCGCGGAGTACTGCTGGGCGCGGGATGTGGCGGGGCTGGCGCCGACGACGCTGAACCGCCTGGTGCAGCCGATGATCGAGGTGTGCACCTTCTACGACGTCCTGCCCTGGGAGCTGTCGCCGCGGCAGCTGGACCAGTACTTCGCCGGGGCGGGCAAGCGCGGTCACACCACGGTCCGCAAGAAGATCACCGGCATCGACCTGTACTTCGCGTTCCTCGAACAGCGGTACGCCGGGGAGATCCGGCGGCGGTTCGGGGCGGTGGTGGAGTCACCAGTCGACGCCTTCAACCGGCCCCGGCACCGGGGGACTTCGGGCTGCGGATCCCGCCCTCGCGCGCGGAGATGACGGCGTTCTTCGCCGCGTGGCGCCAGGAACTGGGCTCGGCGCGCAAGCATCCGGTCGCGGTCCGTAACTACGTGATGGCCAAGGCCGCCTACATCTCCGGGGTGCGGGCAACCGAGTTGTGCCTGGTGAGGCTGACTGGCCCTTGTTCTTGCCCACGGTGATGACACGATCCTGGGTGATCTGCGGTACCGGCACCCTGGCGGTCACCCCGCACGTTTACGTGGTCGGCCACGCAAATGGTCGGCGCACCTCGAAGCGTCCCGAGGTGGCCACCGCCGTCCTCGCGTCCGCAAATACTTGGCTAGCCACACGATTGCTGCTACGTTATTCATGTGGCCAGCCACACTTTCTCTTGAACTTCCCCCGCAGAACTGTGGAGACCCGCATGGGTGTGCCATCAGAGGGGGCCATATTGCCTTGGAGGAGCGACCCCATGTCCCACAAGAACTCCCAAGTGAAGCCTCCGATCAATCAACGCGTGCTGACCCTCGGCATCACCTCTGATGCGCTTTCGCCGGACGATTTTCCGCCGGGGGTTGCGACGCTCGAGGAGCTGGTGGCGATGAGGGAGCGCAGCTGGGCTGCGCTCCAAGCCACAGGCATCGACGGTGAGGCGGGCTATGTCAGCCTGGACCCCGACGAGGCTGAGGCCGAACTGCGCCGACTGTTCGACGGACACTCGTTCGGGGTGGTGCTCATCGGCGGCGGCATCAAGAATGTCCCGGAGTACACCGTCCTGTTCGAACGGATCGTCAACGTGCTCATCGACCTCCAGCCTGACATCCGCTTGAGCTTCAGCTCGCATCCCACGAACGTGCCCGAGGCGCTGCAACGCTGGCTCAAGAGGTCCTGACAAAGTCAGCTCACCGAACTAGGCGTGGACGTGGCGGTGGGTGATTACGGGGCCGACGGCGCCGGCCACGGCCGGGGCCTTGTCCGGCAGCGGCAGCAACTGCGTGACGTCGCCCGCGGCTTCCGCCGGTCAGCGACACCGCGAGCGGGCGCTCCACCTCTTTCCACTGCCCGTCCAGCAGTAGGCCCCGTAGGTGCACCCCCGCTCCGCCGACGCTGATCCGCCCGTGCGAGCGGCTCGAACACATCGCCGCGATGTCCTCCAGTCGCACCGGACTTCAGGTGTCACACACCGGTCAATGACACAGCCTCTCGACCGGACACGCCACCGACATACGAACCTGACCAAAACCCTGCCTCCAGTGCGCCAAGCCCTGACCAGGCGGGAGGGGTGTTGGCGCATCAACGGTTGGATCTCGGTGGCACCCCTCCCGCATGTGCCGCCCCGCACAGCGGGAGCTCCCACCGCAGAAATGATCAACCCGAGTAGGAGTTACACATGCTTGAAGGATTCGAAGACCGTTATGCCGACGTGAACGGCACCCGGCTCCACTACGTCATCGGCGGCGAAGGCGAGCCGCTGGTTCTCATGGACGGGTTTCCGCGCACCTGGCACGGCCTCCACAAGATCATGACCCCCTTGGCCGAGCATTTCCGCGTCATCGCCGTGGACTACCGCGGTCAGGGAGAGTCGGACAAGCCCGAGGGCGGCTACGACAAGAAGAACATGGCGAAGGACGTCTACGAACTGGTCCGCGGCCTCGGCTACGAGCAGGTGAACATTGCCGGTGGTGACATCGGTGCGATGGTCGCCTACAGCTTCGCCGCCAACTATCCGCAGGCCACCAAGAAGCTCGCCCTGTGGGAAGGCGCACCCTTCTCGCAGGTCTTCCAGGACTTCGCCAAGCCGTTCCCCAGGCCCGGTGATCTGAACCTGTGGATATACCCGTTGAGCCAGGTCGAGGGACTGCCCGCCAAGCTTCTCGCGGGGCGGTTCCGGCACGTGATCGACTGGTCGGCCGAACACCTCGCGCTCCACCCGGAACGGATCAGTGAGGAGAGCCGGGCCATCTACGCCCAGGCCTACGACACACCCGAGGCGCTGACCGCGGGCTTCGGCGTATTCCGTACCTTCCACCAGGATGTCGCCGACAACGACTCGTACGCCTCGCTGGAGATGCCCGTCTTGGCTATCGCCAATCAGGGCGCCGACTTCATGCGGCCAATGATGGAGGGCAAGGCCAAGGACATCAGTTACAGCGGCATCGAGGACAGCGGCCACTTCGTCGCGGAGGAGCAGCCGGAGGCCCTGGTAGCTGAACTGGAAAAGTTCTTCGGCTGACTCCCCACCCAGTGAGCGGCTTGAGTCGCAAGCTCCCAGAGCCGGCAAGCTCGTCACCGGCGTCACTGCCTGTCCGCTCGACCAGGCGGCCACGGTCCAGCAGGTCAGCGACGCTGGGCAGGTGCGGGCAATCCCGTCCTGACCGCCAACCCGGACCTGGTCGAGCGGCTCCGCGCCGGTGCGCCGCTGAACACCCCCGACCCGGCGACCTTCTACGGCGGCGGAGTGGCCGGCTACACCGACTACCCCACCCACACCGTCTGAGGAACCGAACCATGCCCATCCCCGAACCCCGCATGCCCACGACGGCCGGCGCAGGACCGATGAGCTACGCGATCTTCCAACTCGCCCGCGCCCACCGCGCCTACGCCGCCGCCATGCTCCGCGAGATAGACCTGCATCTGGGACAGGAACTGCTGCTGATGCAACTCCTGGACCGGGACGGCCAGACCCAGTCCGAGCTGCTCGACAGCGTCGGCCTGGACCACTCCACCGTCTCCAAGTCCCTTCGCCGCATGCAGGACGCCGGCCTGCTCATCCGTGAGCCGGCCGCACATGACCGGCGCGTCATGGTCGTCCACCTCACCGACAAGGGCCGGGCGATGCGCGAGCCCCTGGCAGCCATGTGGCGGGCCCTGGAGGAGACCTCCGCACGGGACCTCTCGGCGCAGCAGGCGGAGTCCTTCGTCCGCACGGCCTACGCCATCGCCGACGCGATCAACAGCCGCGCGCTGCCACGGGAAGAGTCTGAGTAACTCCCCTCGGATTGCACCCCGGTTTCGGAACAAGTCCGGTGAGCCGAGCCGGCGGATGCGGCGCGGTGCCCCGCTCACCCCGGTACGTCAGGGAGAACGGGCTGAGCGGGTCCTCAGCGTCAGGGGCAAGCGCGAGCTGTCCCGGTGCGGGCAGGCGGAACTCGTCCGGGGGAAGGGGCAGGGAAAGGGCAACACTCCTCCCAAGGGGATGTCGAGCCCCTCCCCTTCGCCAGCCAGGCTGAGGACGGCGGCATCCCCCGCGTCCCGTTCACCGTCAACCCCTGCAAGCTCCTGCCGACCGGCGGTGGCCCCGTGCCGCAGATCCGCCCATCACAGGCCCGCCCCTTGAGCGACCCGGGCCGACGGCGCCCCCGTCTGCGCCACCTGATCCCCCACTCCTGACCTGATGGAAAGTGAGACCCCCATGACCACCACCCTGCCCGTCCTCGTCGTCGGCGCGACCGGCTCCCTCGGCGGCAAGGTCGTCGACGAACTGCTGGGGCGCGGCAAGAACGTCCGCGCCCTGGTCCGGCCGACCACCGACGCCAGCAAGCTGGAAAGCCGGGGTGTCGAGATCGCCCGCGGCGACATGCTCGACCTCGACTCGCTCGTCGCCGCCATGAACGGCGCCGACGCCGTCATCACCACCGCCGCCGGCTACACCCGCGGCGGCAAGAACGCCCACGACATCGACACCATCGGCAACGCCAACCTCGCCGAGGCCGCCCACCGCACCGGCATCCGGCGGTTCGTCCTGACCAGCATCCTCACCAGCGACCAGACGCCCCAGGTCCCGCACTTCTGGCACAAGAAGCTCGCCGAGGACAAGCTCGAACAGCTCGGCGTCCCCTTCGTCGCACTGCGACCTGGGGCGTTCCTCGACCAGGTCGCGAGCATGGCGGGCGACCCTGTCGACAAGGGCCGCATGGTGTGGATCGGCAAGGCCACCGTCCCGCTGACCTTCGTCCACACCTCCGACCTCGCGGCCTACCTGGCAGCCGCCGTCGACGCCGACGCCGAGGCCGGTGAGCGGATCGACATCGGCTGGGACCGTCCGGTCAGCATGCGCGAGATGGCCGACCTGATGGGCCGCCGGGCCGGGAAGAAGATCAAGGTGGTGGCCATCCCGTCCGCCGTCGCCCGCGCCGCAGGAGCCGTCGCCGGCCGCTTCATGCCCCTGATCAAGGACCTGGCCGCGATGTTCCGCTGGTTCGAAACCGGCCGCTACGTCGCCGACCCCCGCCGCCAGGAGCAGCTGTTCGGCCCCGTCCCCCAAGCCGAAGACGCCCTCGCCCGGTACACCGACGAGCTGCGCACCGCACAGCACCGGTGACAGGCCCGCGTCCCCTCCCCCGCCGCCCGGCGGCCTGACCAGGACGCCTCGGGCCGATCCCTCCTGGCCGAACCACTCCACAACCGTTCCGGCCGAACCGAACGGGTGACGGGGCGCGCGCTCAGCGCTTCCCCAGCCGGCATGAGGGGGCTCGAAGCCCTGCGATCGCGGGGGCTTCACCCGGTGTCCCCCATTGACAACCAGATGTCCGCAACTGCCTGAGCGATTCGCCGGATGTCGACAGAGGATCGAGAGGTGCTGCGGCGAACACCTCGCCCCGGGCCGCAGCGGGCGGGGCCACCGACCTGCCCGCGCAGGTGTTCCAGCAGCAACTGCAGGCCATCGCCGCCGGGCGGCTCAAGGCCCCGGTCGCGAAGGTCTACCACGGCCTGGAGCAGGTTCGCGATGCCCAGGCCGACGTCGAGTCCGGCACCACGCCGGCAAGCACGTGGTGCTGCTCGACGACTGAGAAACACACCCATCCGCGCCGACCGGAGCCGGCTGCGGCGGCAAGAACGAAAAGAGACTGTCATGGGCGTCAACAAGGAAGAAATCAGCAAGACCATCCTGGAACTGGAGAAGTCCTTCAACGAGCGGTGGAGCGTCGGCGACAACGGCGGCTACCTCGACGCGTTCGCCGACGAGGTCAGCTATTTCGACCCGATCCTCGAGAACATCGTGGTCGGCCGGGACAAGGTCATCGCATGGATCGACTCCATCTACTCCAACCCGCACATCGTGCGCAGCGAGTACCTCAACCCGCAGGTTCACGTCAGCGACAGCGGTGACTTCGCTGTCCTGGCGTACAACCTGAACACCTACGTTCTCGACGAGAACGGCAAGGACAAGCAGCTGCGCGCCTGGAACGCCACCCACGGTTACCGCCTCATCGACAACCAGTGGCGCATCGCGCACTCCAACTGGGCGTTCTCCCAGACCGTGACGGAAAAGATCGCTTCCTGACCGGGAGAACCCGAAGCAACGCCGCCGGGTACCAGCATGCTCAGCGAAAGGACCGATCAAGGAGCAAGGCCGTCAAGAAGGCGGCCGACCCCGGCCCGGCCCCCGCCCCGGACGCGATCAAGGCCGTGGGGATGCGGGCTTGTGCCGCGCCCACGCGCCCGCCTCACATGCCGGTCCTGGCTTCGCGGGCCGCGAAGGCGGCCGGGGTGAGACCGGTGTGGCCACGGAAGAAGCGGCCGAAGTTCGCGGGATCGGTGAACCCGAGATGGACGGCCACAGCCCGGGCATCCCACCAGGCGCCTCCCAGCAGGCGCCGGGCTTCGAGGAGGCGCCGCTCGTCGATGACCTCACGTACCCCCTTGCCGGTGGCGTCCCGGGCCGCGCGGCTGAGGGTACGAACCGAACAGCCGAGCAGCCCGGCATAGTCCGCAGCCCGGTGCAGTTCCCGGAAGTGCAGCTCCAGGGAGTCCACGAACCGTGCGTACGTGACCCTGCGGCCCTTGCCGCCCGCCAACGCGCCGTTGGAGCGCCGCCTACCTGGGCAACGGCCGCCGACGGTGCCAACGACTGGGCGAGCGGAGTAAACCGCTCGATCACCTCCATGAGCTCCCGAGCCCTTCGCCCTGGCGAAGCCTCACGCGGCCTCCTTCACACCCTCCCGAGCACAGGCCGTACGAGTCCCTGCTGCCTCAACCGGCTGGACGATCGCCGTCTCGAGCTCAAGTGGCCAGCCAGTTCGCTGTCTTGGGCCCTCAGGAATCCGCGAACCTGTCGGCTTCTGGAGGGGCCGATGCCGATGCGGACGTCGACGCAGAGGCGGGAGATCGTCCTGATCCGCAGGACCTCCCCCAGCCTGCGGGCATCGACGCCGTGGTAGCGCAGCGCTCCGCGCAGATCCACCAGCGCCGCGGTCGGGGGCAGCGCCTGCACCACCGGCGACAGCCCGGACAGCTCCCTCCAGCACCTGCCTGTATGTCTCCTCCGGCAGCCGGTCCGCACAGCGCACGTGCATCACCACGCCCTGTCCGTCCGCCGTCGCCCGCGTCCTCATCGTGCTCACCTCCCCCACCACGTTATCGAACGTTAAATCGAACACGCGAGGGCGCAACGTCTCGATCTTGAGTCTAGAATCAAAAATGTGTTCGATGACCTGCCGCCCGACCTGGAGCGACTGCACACCCTGCGGGTGTGGCATGCCCTGTGGCTGAACCGCATCGACCGCAAGATCGCCCTGCTGGAACGCCGCACGGCAGAAGCCGCACACGGCCACAAGAGCCGGCCGCGGCCGCCGGAGTGGGTCGTCGAAGTCGGCATCGGCACCGGCAAGCCGCCCGTCCAGGTCCACGCCGGCACCTGCCACATGATCGGCTCCCGCCGCCGCCCCGTCAGCCGCGACGAAGCCCGCCGCCTCCTGGCCGACGGACTGCGCGCCTGCACCCACTGCCAGCCCGACACCCAGCTCCACATCATCGACTTAGCCGCCTGCTCGCCCACGTGCGCGCCATCGACCACATCGCCGACTCCACCCCCGACGACTCCTGACCCCGGCTACCACACCATCGGAGGCCCGGCGGCCCCGCCCGGCGCGCAACACCGGCGAGCGCACCCCGAGCAGACGCGAACGCTGAGCCGACCTGGAAAACTCCGGGACGCCGGAAGCTTCGCGCAACATTTACCGCAACACTCAGGGCGGCATCCGCCGAAACACGTGGGCGCAACCCCAGGCCACGGTCGCGACCACATCCTCCCGCCCTCGTCCCGCCCCCACGCGACCCTGCCGGCACTGGACGGCCGACCGGGCTCGGCATGTGGCAGCCGGTGTGCCTGGTGGGCCCCAACAGGGACCATCCGGATCGGAAGGTGTGTCCGAGTTTCCTGGGCGAGTGCCGCCCGCCCGCCGCGGTCCGCCGGTCACCGGGCCGTGTGGCACGGGCGCTCCGTGACGCGTGACCGTAATGCCCGTATCCTCATCAATGCCAGACTCTCTTCCGAGCAGCGAATTGTCGCGGGCGCAAGTGAGGCGAAGCGTGGTTCGGTCCGGCGAGGAACGCAAGCCTGCGGGACGTGCGACGGACGGCACGGGGCCCGCCAGTCCGCGTGAGCTGTTCCTGCAGGGCGAGCCGGTCGCGGAGGGCGTACGGACGTCCATCCTGAACTCGTGGCAGCGCTGCCGCTCCCTCGGCCTGTCGCCCGACACGCTCGACCTGCCCTACCGGGGGGATTTCGACCCGGGCGGTCGTATCGTCGCGGCGGCTGTGCCGGTGCTCGACCGACTGCAGGCCACGTTCGCCGGAAGCCAGGTCAACATCTCCGTCGCCGACGCGAACGGGACAGTGCTGCTGCGCCGATTCGGGGACCCGTCAATGGCCAGGAGCCTGCCGGCCATCCAGGTCGAGCCCGGGTTCGTGTTCGCCGAGCAGGTCGCCGGCACCAACGGCATCGGGCTGGCCCTTGCGGAGCGGCGGCTCATCCGCGTCTACGGCGCCGAGCACTTCGCGGAGCGCTCCCAGCAAAGCGCCTGCGTCGCGCTGCCCGTCCGGGACCCGCTCAGCGGACGCATCGAAGGCGTCCTGTGCCTCGGCTATCCGCGCGGTTTCGAGCAGCCCGTCCTGGGCGTCGCCATCCGCAGAGCGGCGGAGGGCATTGAACGGCGGCTGCTGGCGCAGAGTTCCGCGCACGAGGGCGCCCTGTTGCGGACGTACCTGGCCGCCGGGGCCGGAACCGACGGTCCGCATCGCGGCGTGGCGATGGACGCGCTGGCGAACGAGTTCCGTTCCCGTGACGAGGCGATCCTGAGGGAGAAGGCCGCCGAGCTGATCTCCGGAGCGCAGCGGAGTGCCGTGGAGGTGACCCTTCCCGACGGCCGACGGGTCACCCTGATGAGCCGCCCGGTGACGAGCAGCTCCGGGGTGCGGGGCATCGCCGTCGAGGCCGTGCTGCCGGGCGCCCTGGTGGGACAGCGGCTTGCCGTACCCCACCAGACGGACGAGCTGCCCGCCCTCACCGCTCCGCTCTCGGCCGCGCGCCCGTCGATCATCCTGCCGCCCGGCCACCTCGCCGCGGTCCCCGGCCCGGTCATCACCGCCGACGGAGATGCAGGCCCGGCCGGACCGCACGCGCCCGCCGAGCCCGGTGCAACCCCATCGGCGGCAGGCGACGGGCGCGCCGTCGGCCCGGTCGCGGGGGACAGTGGCCGGGGTTCCGCCGAGCCGGACGCGGCCGGTGGTCACCACCGGGCCGCCGGGCCCGGCATGGCCGGCAAAAGTCAGGGCGCCACCGAGCCCAACACGGCCGACAGAAGTCAAGGCGCCACCGAGCCCAACACGACCGACAGAAGTCAAGGCGCCACCGAGCCCCACACGACCGACAGAAGTCAAGGCGCCACCGAGCCCCACACGACCGACAGAAGTCAAGGCGCCACCGAGCCCGCCACGCCCCTCACGGCCCGCGGGGGCCAGAGCGCTTCCGAGCCCGCCACGCCCCTCACGGCCCGCGGAAGCCGCGGCCCGGCGGATGAGCAGTCCGAGGCGGCGTTCCCGGCCCGGGCGCTGGTGATGCTGGGGGAGCCGCACGTCGGGGCCTACGCTCTGGCCGCCCGTCGGCGTCTGGAGCTGCTGTCCGAGGCCAGTAGCCGCATCGGCACCACCCTGGATGTGCGCCGCACCGCCGAGGAACTGGCCGAGACCGCGGTCCCCGGACTGGCCGACTTCGTCACCATCGACCTCCCCGACGCCGTACTGCGCGGCGAGGAGTCCGCCGATCCCCTCGCCGACCTGCGCCGTACGGTCCTCCACGGCATCCGCGAGGGCCTGCCCTTCACCCCGCCCGGCGAGCGCATCGACTTCGGCCCGACCGCGCCCCAGTTGCGCTGTCTCACCAGCGGCGAGGCCGTGCTGGAACCAGACCTCAAGGCCGCCGCCGGCTGGCTCGCCCAGGACCCCGAGCACACCGCGCGCCTGCTGACCCACGTCCACTCCCTCATCGCGGTCCCGCTGCTCGCCCGCGGTGTCGTCCTCGGCATCGCCAGCTTCTACCGATCCGGCGCCTCCTTCGGGGACGACGACCGCTCCCTGGCCCAGGAACTCGCCTCCCGCGCCGCCCTGTCCATCGACAACGCCCGGCGCTACACCCACGAACGCGGCATGGTCCTGGCCCTCCAGCGCCGGCTCCTCCCACACGGCCTGCCCGACCAGGACGCCGTCGAGGTCGCCCATCGCTACCTGCCCGCCGAGTCCGACGTGGGCGGCGACTGGTATGACGTCATCCCCCTGTCCGGCTCCCGCGTCGGGCTCCTCGTCGGCGACGTCGTCGGCCACGGCATGCTCTCCGCCGCCACCATGGGCCGCCTCCGCACCGCCGCCCGCAGCTTCGCCGAGCTCGACTTCCCGCCGGACGAGGTCCTCACCCACCTGGACAACCTCGTGGGCCGCCTGGACCGGGAGGACCCGGACGGCAAGGGCCCCGGCGTCATCGGCGCGACCTGCCTCTACGCCATCTACGACCCGACCTCGCAGCGATGCCTGATGGCCCGCGCCGGGCACCCGCCGCCCGCGCTCGTCCACCCCGACGGCACCGTGACCTACCCCGAGCTCCCCGCCGGGCCTCCGCTCGGCCTCGGAGGCCTGCCCTTCGACGCCGCCGAGGTCGACCTCCCCGCGGGCAGCCAGCTGGTCATGTACACCGACGGGCTCATCGAGGACCGGCACCGTGACGTCGACGTAGTCCTGGAGCAGCTGCGCGAGGCCCTGGCCCGCCCCGAGCGCGCCCCCGAGGAGACCTGCCAGGCGGTCCTGGACACCGTCGCACCCGCACACCCGCACGACGACATCGCCCTGCTCGTCGCCCGTGTCCACGCCCTGGACCCCGAGCGGATCGCCGACTGGGAGATGTCCGCCGACCCGGCCCTCGTCGGCGAGGTCCGGGCGTCCGCCATGCGGTGGCTGTCCGACCGGGGACTCGACGAGGCCGCGTTCGCCGCGGAGCTGATACTCAGCGAGCTGATCACCAACGCCATCCGGCACGGCGCCGAGCCCATCCGGGTACGGCTGCTCTACGGCCGGACCCTGATCTGTGAGGTCTCCGACGCCAGCAACACCGCCCCGCACCTGCGCCGAGCGGCCAGTACCGACGAGGGCGGCCGCGGGCTCTTCCTCGTCGCGCAGCTCTCGCAGAGCTGGGGCACGCGCTACCTGCCGGAGGGCAAGGTCATCTGGGCCGAATGCGGGCTCGACGCCGCGTGACGAGGCGACCGGCCCCATGCCGACCCCTTTCCCGTCCAGAAGGTCGCCCCATCGGCGTCGCGCCGATCCGAAATATGCCTGAAATGCTGTAGTTTGATCAGGTGTGCGACGCTTCCGACATGCCGACGAAGGCGGCTTCGCCCTTCGGGCCCGAACCCCTGGTCCGTATCCGCGGGCTCAGCAAACGGTTCGGCGGCACGGTCGCGCTGGGCGGGGTCGATCTGGACGTCCACCCCGGCAGTGTCCTGGCCCTGCTCGGGCCGAACGGCGCCGGGAAATCAACCCTCATCAAGATCCTCGCCGGAGTCCACGACGCCGACGCGGGACAGATCACCGTCGCCGGAGAGCCGCTCGGCAGCCCGACCGCCACCCGGAGCATGTCCTTCATCCACCAGGACCTCGGGCTCGTGGAGTGGATGACGGTCGCCGAGAACCTCGCCCTGACCGCGGGGTACGCGCGCCGGTCCGGGCTGATCTCCTGGCGGCGCACCCGCGAGCGCTGCGCCGACGCCCTGCAGATTGTCTCCGCCCGCCTCGACCCCGGCGCCCCGGTCTCCGGACTCGCGCCGGCCGACCGCTCGCTGGTCGCCATCGCCCGGGCGCTGGCGGCACGCGCACGTGTCGTCGTCCTCGACGAGCCGACCGCCCGCCTGCCCGCCGCGGACAGCGCCCGGCTCTTCCGTGTCCTGCACGACCTGCGCGATCGAGGGCACGCCATCCTCTACGTCAGCCACCGCCTGGACGAGGTCTACCGGGTCGCCGACGTCTTCGCCGTCCTGCGCGACGGCCGTCTCGTCAGCCACGGCCCGCTGGCCGGCCGCAGCCCGGCCCGGCTGGTCCACGACATCGTCGGCGAGGTGGACGAACCAGCCCCCCACCGCACCGCCAGAACCCCGGCTGACGCGCCACCCGCCCTGACCCTCGACGGCGTGCGCACCGCGAGAACCGGGCCCGTCAGCCTCGAACTGGGGACCGGAGAGGTCCTCGGACTGGTCGGCCTCTCCGGAGCCGGGCACATGGACCTGGGCCGCGCCCTCGCCGGCGCCCGGCCCCTCCTGGACGGGCGGGCCGTGCTGCACGGCCGGCCGTACCGCCCCCGCACCGTCGCGGAGGCCGTCGCCCTCGGGGTCGGCCTCGTACCGAGCGACCGGCTGCGTGAGGGCTGCCTCGCCGAGCTGACCGTACGGGAGAACCTCCTGGCCAATCCCGGCGCCGGAGGCCCGCCCGCACCGCGCTGGATCGGCCCCCGCAGCGAACGGGCCCGGGCCGCGGCCCTGATCGAACGGTTCGCGGTGCGCCCCCAGGACACCGAGACAGCCATCGCCACCCTGTCCGGCGGCAACCAGCAGAAGGTCATGATCGGCCGCTGGCTGCGGTCGGACCTGCGGCTGCTGATCCTGGAGGAGCCGACCGCGAGCGTCGACATCGGCGCCAAGGCCGCGATCCACCGTCTGCTCCAGGAGGCACTGGAAGCGGGCCTCGCGGTCCTGCTGCTGTCCACCGACTTCGAGGAGGTGGCGAGCCTCTGCCGACGCACCCTGGTCTTCGTGCGCGGGGCCGTGACGGCGGAGCTGAGCGGCCCCGCCCTGACCGTCACCGAACTCACCCGGGCGGCCTCGGCCCTGCCCCCGTCCACGGCCCGGCACGCATGACGCCGCCGCCCCGGCCCCGACACCGCCCCGGCGGCCACCTCGTCGGCGCCTACGGCCTGCTCGTCCTCACCGCCCTGCTCTACCTGGTCTTCTCCCTCGCTCTGCCCGACACCTTCCCGACGCTGGACACTGTCGACTCGATCCTGTCCAACCAGTCGATCCCGGCGGTCCTCGCGCTCGCCGCCATGGTGCCCATCGTCACCGGAGCATTCGACCTCTCCATCGGCTACGGCCTCGGCCTGGCCCATGTGATGGTGCTGTGGCTCGTCGTCGAGGAGGGCTGGCCCTGGCCGCTCGCCTGTCTCACCGTACTGGCCGGAGGACTGGCCGTGGGCGTCCTCAACGGCGTCGTTGTCGAGTTCGGCCGGATCGACTCCTTCATCGCCACCCTCGGCACCGGCAGCATGATGTACGCCGTGACCGGCTGGATCACCGACGGCGGCCGGATCGTCCCCGGTCCGCAGGGCCTGCCGCCCGCGTTCACCGACCTCTACGACTCCTCGTTCCTCGGCCTCCCGGTCCCCGCCTTCTACGTGCTCGCCCTCGCGGCCGTCCTCTGGCTGGTGCTGGAGCGGCTGCCCCTCGGCCGGTACCTGTACGTCGTCGGGTCGAACCCGCGCGCGGCCGACCTCGTGGGCATTCCGACCCGCCGGTACACCGTCTACGCATTCGCCGCCTCGGGCCTGATCGTCGGTTTCGCCGGCGTGCTGCTCGCCGCCCAGCAGCAGATCGGCAACCCGAGCGTGGGCCTGGACTACCTGCTGCCCGCCTTCGTCGGCGCCCTCCTCGGCTCCACAGCGATCAAGCCCGGCCGGCCCAACGCCCTCGGCACCGTCGTCGCCGTCGCCGTTCTCGCCGTCGGCCTCACCGGCATGGCCCAGCTGGGCGCCGAGTTCTGGACGGTCCCGCTGTTCAACGGCGGCACCCTGCTCCTCGCCGTGGGCCTGGCCGGCTACGCGGCCCGCCGACGGCTACGCGGCGGCGCGGCCCGCGACACACCCGCCGCGCCGCCCCCGCTCTCCCCGGCGCCGGAGAGCGGGACGTCACCGCCCTGACCCCGCGGCACGCCCGCCGCGTCGATCCCCTCACTGGAGCTCCCGTGCACCGCACCCGCAAGGCCGCCCCCGCAGCCCGCACCGCGCGGCTCGCCTCCTGCGCCCTGCTGGCCACGGCCGCCGCCCTCGTCGGCTGCGAACGCGGCTCCTCCTCCGACAGCGCGGAGGAGAGCGCGACGGGCCCGAACGGCTGCCCCACCGTCCACACCCGGGCCCGGGAAGCCGTCACGCGGGCGCAGCGCAACGACATCCCCTGGGCAGGGCCCACCAGCGGCCCCGAGGCGGTGTCCGGCAGGACGATCGTCTACGTCGCCCAGACCATGACCAACCCCGGCGTCGCGGGCGCCGCCCACGGGGTGCGGGACGCCGCGCGGGTCATCGGCTGGAACGTCCGGGTGATCGACGGCGGCGGCACTCCGGCCGGCATCCAGGCGGCCATGAGCGAAGCCGTGACCCTGCGGCCCTCGGGCATTGTCATCGGCGGGTTCGACCCCGGCTCAACGGCCCAGCAGGCCGCCCGGGCCACCGCACAGGGCATCCCGCTCGTCGGCTGGCACGCGGTCCCCGAGCCCGGCCCCAGCCGGCAGCCCGACCTCTTCACCAACGTGACCACCCGCGTCCAGGACGTGGCCCGGATCAGTGCGCAGTGGATCATCTCCGAATCCGACGGCCGCGCCGGGGTCGTGCTCATCACCGACGCCTCGATCCCCTTCGCGCGGAACAAGTCCGACCTGATCCGCAAGGAGCTGGCGAGCTGTCAGGGGGTGCGGCTGCTCTCGGTGGAGAACATCCCGATCCCCGACGCCAGCAGCCGCACCCCCCAGGAGATCTCCTCCCTGCTGTCCCGCTTCCAGGACCGCTGGACCCACTCCGTGGCCATCAACGACCTGTACTTCGCCGACGCCGCCCCCGCCTTCCGCGCCGCCGGCGAGAAGGGCTCCGGGCCGCCCTTCAACATCGGGGCCGGCGACGGCGACCCGTCCGCCTTCCAGCGCGTGAACAGCAGGCAGTACCAGGCCGCCACCGTGCCCGAGCCGCTGTCCCTCCAGGGCTGGCAGATCGTCGACGAGTTCAACCGCGCCTTCTCCGGCCGTCCCCACAGCGGATACGTGGCGCCGGTGCACATCGCCACGGCCGGCAACAGCGCAGGCGCCACCACCTGGGACCCGTCGGGCTACCGGGAGGCGTACCGGAAGATCTGGGGGAAGTGACTCGTCACGACCCGAACGCGGGGCCGGCGGCGCCACATACCCTTCATCCGGGTCCGGGGACGTTCCCAGCGCCGCTTCTCCATCGCCGCACTTGCCTGGTACCGGTCCAGGCCGCACGTTGATCATCAAAATCGTGCAGATCACGGCTGCCCATGGGCGCGGGGTCAGGCCACGCGGCCGTGCTCTTGTCTGCGGCGTGGGTGTCCTGGGTCGCGAAGACCTCGGCGAGGTGGGGGACGCGGTCACGGGCCGACATGTCCGAAAGACCACGGAAGACTTCGTCCGCGACGCGGCACTCAAGGCTGCCAATGAGGCGACGCCGGCTCGAAGGGCGGCACCGGCGCCTTAACCAGTGGTGTTGTCAGTGGTGGCGTGCAGGATGACGGCATGACCACACCAGTTGCGCAGATCGTGGACGCCGCTGCCTATGCACAGGCCGTCGAGGACGTCGTGGCGGCCGCGGCCGCCTACTACACGGACGGCACCTCTCCACTCGACGACGACGCCTACGACCAGTTGGTGCGCGGCATCGCCGTGTGGGAGGACGCGCACCCCGACCAGGTGTTGCCGCACTCCCCCACGGGCAAGGTCGCCGGTGGCGCGGTTGAGGGCGATGTGCCGCACACGGTGGCGATGCTGAGCCTGGACAACGTGTTCTCGCCCGAGCAGTTCACCGCGTGGACGGCTTCGCTGGCCCGCCGGATCGGGCACGAGGCGGAACGCTTCAGCGTGGAGGCCAAGCTCGACGGTCTCGCCGTCGCGGCCCGCTACACCCAGGGGCGCCTGACCCGGCTGATCACCCGCGGCGACGGGATCGCCGGGGAGGACGTCTCGCACGCGATCGGCACCCTCGAAGGGCTGCCGGAGAAGCTGGACCAGCCGGTCACCGTGGAGGTGCGCGGCGAAGTCCTCATGACGACGGCCCAGTTCGAGCACGCCAACGAGGTGCGCACCGCGCACGGCGGGCAGCCGTTCGCCAACCCGCGCGGCGCGTCCGCGGGCACGCTGCGGGCCAAGGACCGGGCGTACACGGTGCCGATGACGTTCTTCGGCTACGGCCTGCTGCCCCTGCCGGACACCGACGCCGAGCTCGCCGTACGGCTGGACGGGCTCGCCCACAGCGAACTGATGGCCCTGGCCGCCCGGCTGGGAGTGCACACCACCAACGCCACCGCGGTGCCCACCGTCACGGCCACGACCGTGGACGAGGTCCTGGAGCGCGTACGGGAGATCGCCGCGCTCCGCGCCGAGCTTCCCTTCGGGATCGACGGCATCGTCATCAAGGCCGACCTGGCTGCCGATCAGCGAGCCGCCGGTTCCGGGTCGCGCGCGCCCCGCTGGGCGATCGCCTACAAGCTCCCCGCCGTGGAGAAGATCACCCGCCTGGTGGCGGTGGAGTGGAACGTGGGCCGCACCGGGATCATCGCCCCGCGCGGTGTCCTGGAGCCGGTGGAGATCGAGGGCGCCACCATCACCTACGCGACGCTGCACAACCCGGCCGACATCACCCGCCGTGACCTGCGGCTGGGCGACCACGTCATGGTCCACCGCGCCGGCGATGTCATCCCGCGCATCGAGGCGCCGGTCGCCCACCTGCGCACCGGCGACGAGCAACCGATCATGTTCCCCGAGATGTGCCCGCGGTGCGGCTCCGCCATCGACACCAGCCAGGAGCGCTGGCGGTGCGAGCAGGGCCGTAACTGCCATCTGGTGGCCTCCCTCTCCTACGCCGCCGGCCGCGACCAGCTCGACATCGAGGGCCTGGGCGCCACCCGTGTGGTCCAGCTCGTCGAGGCCGGACTGGTCGCGGATCTGGCCGACCTGTTCGCCCTGACCCGTGAGCAGCTTCTGGCGCTGGAGAGGATGGGCGAGACGAGCACCGACAATCTGCTGACCGCCCTCGCCACGGCCCGGACCCGGCCACTGTCACGGGTGTTGTGCGCTCTCGGCGTACGCGGCACAGGCCGCTCCATGTCCCGCCGCATCGCCCGGCACTTCGCCACCATGGACAACATCCGTGCCGCCGACGCCAAGGCCCTGCAGCAGGTCGAGGGCATCGGCCCGGAGAAGGCCCCCTCCATCGTCGCCGAACTCGCCGAACTCACGGAGCTCATCGACAGACTCACCGCGGCCGGAGTGAACATGACCGAACCGGGCGCCACTCCCCCGCTCGCTGCAGACGAGAGTCCCGCAGCACCTGCCGGCACCTCGGACGCAGAGACGGAAGCGGGCCCGCTCGCGGGCATGACGGTCGTCGTCACCGGCGCGATGACCGGGCCCCTGGAAAACCTCAGCCGCAACCAGATGAACGAGCTCATCGAGCGGGCCGGCGGCAAGTCCTCTTCCAGCGTCTCGAAGAAGACCTCCCTCGTGGTCGCCGGCGAAGGCGCCGGCTCCAAGCGGGCCAAGGCGGAAACCCTCGGCATCCGCCTCGCCGCACCCGACGAATTCGCGCTGCTCGTCGCCGACTACGTGCTCTGATACCGGCACCCGACCGCCTGAGGGCCCCGACCATGGCCCGACCACCGCTGGTCAGCGGAACGCGGTCGGGGCCCGCATCGCTACGAGCCGGGCTCCTGGCGTAGATCCCGGCAGCAGCGCAGCCGCACACGGGGCTCGGTGGGCTCCCGGGTGAGGCTGGTGACGCGGCCCGGTGTTCGGCGGGGTGCCCCGTGTGGGTACGGCCTTCAGGCTGGGAGGGCTCAGGTGTACTGCGGAGCTTGTGCCATGCCCCGCACCATCTCGAGCGGCGCCATCTCCTGATCTGCGGCTCTCAGAAGCCGAATTGGTGACGGCGGAGGAATCACAGAGAGTGCTCGGGAGAGCGAGAGCCGCCCCGCCTGCCGACTCAGTACTGTGACTTCGCATGACCGACACCGAGATCGAGATCACCGCAGACCTGGTCCGCGACCTGCTGCAGGAGCAACACCCAGACCTTGCAGGGCTGGCCATCCGCGAGGTGGCGGGCGGTTGGGGCAACCAAATGTGGCGCCTCGGGGACGAGTTGGCCGTGCGTATGCAGCGCATGGACCCCACCGGGGAGCTCCAGCTCAAGGAGCGGCGGTGGCTACCCGTGCTGGCCCCACGCCTGCCGCTCCCGGTACCGACCCCGGTGCGGTTCGGTGAACCGTCCCAGCGCTTCCCCAAGCACTGGACCGTGATGACGTGGGTCGACGGCGAGCCGCTGGACCACGGCTCGATCAGCCGCGGCGCCCACGCGGCCGACACGCTGGCGGGCTTCCTTACGGCGCTCCATGTGGAGGCACCCGCCGAGGCGCCGATGGCTACCGACCGCGGCGCCCATCCCAGGAACTGCACCGACGGCTTCGAGAACTTCCTCCAGGCCGTTGCCCTCGACGACATCGCTGCCGACGTCCGGGCCGTGTGGGACGACGCGGTTGCGGCCCCCGCGTGGGAGGGCCCGCCGGTGTGGGTGCACGGCGACCTCCATCCCGCGAACGTCGTCGTCTCGTGCGGAACGCTCTCCGGCATCGTCGACTTCGGTGACATGTTCGCCGGCGATCCGGCGTGGGACCTCGCCGCCGCATGGGTGCTGCTACCCGCTGGCACCGCCTCACGGTTCTTCGACACGTACGCGCGCGCAGACGAGGCGGCGATCCGGCGCGCCCGCGGGCTGGCCGCCATGAAGAGCCTTTTCCTGATGCTCATGGGACAGAACGGAGACCGGGGCCTTCCCGGCGGCAAGCCGAACTGGGGACCTGTAGGCCGAGCGGCACTTGATCGTGTTCTGAAGGGCGTCTAGCTGGTGCTGTGAAGCATTGGTGCGCCGGGTGGGGTCCGGCAGGATCTCGTGCATGGCCATGCCATTCCCGCCAGGCTTCCGCGGCCTGGACATCGATGACCAGGACATGGTGATGCTTGCTGAGGGGCCTGCTCAAGGTTCTCAGAATGGGGTGGTCATCGATGACCGTGGAGTCGATACCGGTAAAGGCCGCGCCGAAAGCGCTCGCATGGCAAGGCGACGAACTGGTCTCCGGATGCGGTCGGCGCTGGGGCCGCGACGGGGTGGAGCGGAAAGCGGTCTTCACGTGGAGCCTTCCGTTCGACGCCGGGATCACTTCGGCCTCGGGGCGGTACTCCGCGGTGTACCAGGAACGCGGCACCCAGGGGGTGTTGCTCGAAGGAGAACGGGTCGTGCGTGCGCTGAACCGCAGCGACTACCAGGCGCCGAACTACGACTACCCGCTCGCATTGGGCACATTGGGTGACGGGCGCGAGGTCGTCGTGCACTGCCCCGACGAGTACAACGTGCTCCAGGTCGAGGACGTGGCGAGCGGCGAGCGGCTGACCGCCGGCAGGCGTGAACCGCAGGACGTCTTCCACTCCAGGCTCAGCCTGAGCCCGGACGGCCGGTACCTGCTCGCGGTCGGATGGTTCTGGCATCCCTTCGGGATCGCCATGGTCTACGACACGGCGCTCGCGCTCACCGACCCCGCCACTCTGGACGGGGAGGGTCTGCTGCCGGCAGCGGCGGTCTTGACCGGCGAAGTGACAGCGGGCTGCTGGCTCGACGTCGATCGGCTCGTACTGGCGACGGGGACCGAAGGGGGAAGCGGCGGAGAGGAGTCCACGCTTCCGGCTCGCCACCTCGGTGTGTGGTCGGTGTCCGAGGGACGGTGGCTCCACCGCAACCCGATCGCCAACGCCGAGCCGGGTGTCCTGCTCCTGCCCCGTGGCGATCACGTGATCTCTCTCTTCGGCCACCCGCGACTGCTCGACACGGCTACCGGGCGCCTCGTTGCGGAGTGGCCCGAAGTAGACGTACCCATGAAGGCCACATGCTTCGGCGTCAGCCACGTGCCCTCTCCCGTGGCCGCGCTCCATCCCGACGGCACCCAACTGGCCATCGCACAGGCACAAGGCCTCGCCCTCATCACGCTCCCGTGATCCAGCCGGTTGCACCAAGCGTGATTGTGCGCACCGAATCCCGGACACACCTATCCGCTGCGCAAGCTCAGCGGAGCTGCTCTCGCAACCGCCGCGACTGGCGAATGCACAGGTTCGCGAGATCCATTGCGCCCCTTCGGACTCCGCACAACAGTGGTGGGCTCGACCTGCCCAGAGGTCGGTGTCGTGCACGAGGCCCCCGGGCATAAACCCGGTGACGTCGACGATCACCCCCGGGATACTGGCGCCCATGGATGAGGTCGAAGTCGTCGTCGCCCATTCCGAGCGCGCGACGCTGCGCGTCGGCGACGTGTTCTTGAAGGTGGACACCGATCAGACGCGCATCGACGTCGAAGTCGAGGCTATGGCCCTCGCACCGGTACCGACCCCGCGGGTCCTGTGGCGCAAGCCGCCCGTGCTCGCGATCGCCGCGGTCCCGGGGACGGCGCTCGGCCGCCTGGGCGAGCCGTCGACCGCGTCGTCGGCGGCGTGGGCCGCGGCGGGCGCCGCCATCCGAAGGCTGCACGAGGCACCGTTGCCGCCCTGGCGCGGTCGGCGCCGCCGGGATCCCGACGAGTTGGCGGCGGAACTCGACGGCGAGTGCGAGTTACTCGTGAAGAACGGTGTCCTGCCCGCCGACCTGGTCACCCGCAACCGCCAGGTCGCCGAGGCCGCGCTCCGACCGTGGACTCCGGCGTTCACGCACGGCGACCTCCAGATCGATCACGTCTTCGTCGACGGCGGCGAGGTCACCGGCATCATCGACTGGTCCGAGGCGGGCCGCGGTGATGCCCTGTTCGACCTCGCCACCTTCACGCTCGGACACGAGGAACACCTCGACGACGTCCTCACCGGCTACGGCACCGACATCGACCTCGACGAGATCCGCGCGTGGTGGTCCTTGCGAAGCCTGCTGGGGGTTCGCTGGCTGATCGAGCACGGATTCGACCCCTTCGCGCCGGGCTGTGAGGTCGACGTGCTGAGATCTCGGATGTGAGGCTGCGGATCCGACTGCTGCTCATGCGTTCTGACGCATCGAGCAGGCCATCCCCTTGGACGCCGTTATTCTGGTGCGGAGCATCCATGCGGACCCCGGCGAGCGCACCGAGCAGACCGGGGCACTCGACTGCCGGCCGCACGCCTGCATGCACTGCCGACCCGGCACCCGGCTACGCACCACCGACGTACTTGAGATGACTGTGTCGCCCATCGCATTGTTGCTGCCCGGGCCGGCGCCGAAATCGGGTGAGGTCGAACGCCGAGTGGCGGATCGGCAGGCCCCGCACGGTCGGCCGGTGCCGTCACCGGCACGTACGGCCAGGTCATCCGAATCAGCGGCCTGCGAAGTTTCGGGTGAGGCGGGACCGGTTTCGTACCCTGGCAGGCATGCGGACGCGCCCAACACTTCACTGGACCCCTCCCCCGGACCTGCCGCCGGGCACCTCCGACCTCCAGCCGGTGGTCGATGCCCTGAGCGCCGGCAGGGTGCTGGTGCTCAGTGGGGCGGGCATTTCCACGGAGTCGGGCATCCCCGCCTACCGGGGCGAAGGCGGAAGTCTGAGTCGGCACACGCCGATGACGTACCAGGACTTCACCGCCACCGCGCAGGCACGGCGAAGATACTGGGCTCGCAGCCATCTCGGGTGGCGTACCTTCGGCCGCGCCCGTCCCAATGCCGGGCACCAGGCCGTCGCCGCGTTCGCTCAGCACGGTCTGCTCTCGGGAGTGATCACCCAGAACGTCGACGGTCTGCATCAGGCCGCCGGCGCCGAGGGGGTCGTAGAACTGCACGGGAGCCTGGCAAGAGTCCGGTGCCTGGCCTGCGACGCCATCACCTCGCGCCAGGACCTCTCCGTACGGCTGGAAGAGGCCAACGCGGCCTTCGAGCCGGTGGCCGCGGGAATCAATCCCGACGGTGACGCCGACCTGTCCGACGAACAGGTCTCCGGCTTTCGCGTCCTGCCCTGCGCGGACTGTGGCGGCATCCTCAAGCCCGATGTGGTGTTTTTCGGCGAGACCGTGCCCGCGCAACGCATCGAGTACTGCCGCCGGTTGGTCCTTGAGGCGAGCACGCTGCTGGTTCTGGGCTCCTCGCTCACGGTGATGTCCGGACTCAGGTTCGTCCGCCAAGCCGCTCAGGCGGGCAAGCGTGTCCTCATCATCAACCGGGATCCCACCCGCGGTGACCAACTCGCCCATACCCGCGTCAGCCTCCCGCTGGGAACCGCCCTGCACTCTGTCGCAGATGTTCTGAACCTTCCTCTCGACCGGGCATAGCCAGGCCTCGGGGCAGTTTTACCGGTCACCGGGTTCCAGCGGCACCTGCCTGCGGACGGGGCCCGGTGGGCGCACGGCATCACGGACGAGACGGTCTGCGACGTCGCGGGCCGCAGGGTCGCCCGGCGGCTGGCTCGACTGAGCGTCGATGAGACCGTCCACCGGCTCGAGCGCTACCGGAGACGCACCTGCCCCTCCGGGACAGGGCCATCGTGGGCTCCTCCGGTTGAACTGCCCGTTCGCCAGGGAGACTTGCGCGATGGGCTGCCCTGGTTCAGGGAGCAAGCGACGACAGCGGGCGCACGCCCCGGGCAGACACTCGCGGGTTCACGAACCCTGACCGGCTGCACAACTCGGCGGGGCACCATCTAGCGTCCTGGGATGAGCAGCTTCGACACGCACCGGAGACGGGTCTACGACGAGGGCCTGCCAACGCGCGTCCGCCATACGAATTTGCGGTCGTGCCTCGTCCACTTCGCGCCCTACGGCTTCCGGGCCACGTATCACCATCTCTGCCGCAGCGCGGGGATCCCCACGGATCTGGAGAAGGATCCGGGCTCACTCATACGAGCCGTCGAGGAGTTGCGCCAAGCCCGACAGCTCTGGCTCGCTGACGAGCGCGCCTACGCCAACAGTCGCCGGGCGGACAAAGCGCGTGGCTATCGGCAGGTGAAGCGAGACGAGTCCTGGCGAGGCTGGCAGCGTGGGTGGGGGAACATCGCCTACTGTCCCGAGCCGACGCTTCATCCCCACGAGCCGCTGCCGACGGTGGTCGACCGGGTGCTCCGTTCCTCAGTCCCGCCGGATGAAGCTCCTGCGCTGACGTGCCGTGTCTGCGGAAACCGGGACAACACCAGAGCCTGGTACGACGGCGCCCTCCGGATCCATCAGCTGTGCATGGAATGCGGGGTCAGTCTCGCGGTGCAGCGGGCCGACGGGCCCGACCCGCTGTTGGCGGCCGACCATGCCCGGCAGTGGAAGGAGATCTGGAGGCTCCGCAACGAATCTCCTCGCAGCTACCCGAGCTGAGTTTTCGGCCGGGGCAGGCATGCGGACGGGGTGTGAGCCGGCGGTGACGGCGTCGATGTCCTGGCGGAGAACGTCGGCGAAGGAACGGATCGCCCTCAGGTCGCAACGTGCGGCCTGCCGGATACGAGGGCGTCGGTGATGAACCCGTTCCGGAGAACCGGCGGGTGGATGGTGCCAGCCGACGGCAGACCAGCGCGCTTGGCCAGGCGGCGCAGCATCTTCCACACCTCCGGTGCACGCAACCGGGCCCCGTGCGGGTGAGGAACAGCGGCCCCTCCGTCCGCCCCGTCAGACAACTGTCCAGGGCGTCGACCGTGATGGGCGGCAGCGGCGAATTCGCTGCGGCCCCAGCCCTTTTGGGGTAGCGCAGCAGCACCAGGGCGGGTGCGCGCAGCGACAGCTCTCGTGCGGCAGCAATGGGCCCCGCCGCCCGGGTCCCGAGGGGCCCGGGCGGCGGGGTGCCGGTGGCGCCGGGTCAGGGTGTCAGTTGCCAGCGGGCGATGTATCCGACGTCGATGGACGCCCGGTCCTGTACGCGCAGCTTCCATGTGCCGTTGAGCGGTTGCGTGGAGGCGTCGACCGTGAAGGTCTGGTCGACGTTGTCGGCGGAGCCTCCGCTGCGGTTGAGCAGGGAGTAGACGGTGCCGTCGGGGCCGACGAGGTCGACGGTCAGGTCACCGCGGTAGGTGTGGACGATGTTGACGTAGACCTTGGTGGTCGCGGAGGCTTTGCCGTCGCGGCCTGTGATGGTCACAGGGGACTCCACGGCGGCCCCGTTGTCGGGGATGTCCACGCGGGAGCCGTTGGCGTAGACATAGGCGATCTGCCAGCTGAAGGTGACCGAGGCGGTCGCGCCCGTGCTGTCGGTCACCTTGATCGTGACGTCGCCGGTGCCGAGCGTGGTCGGGGTGCCGCTGATCAGACCGCTCGGGCTGATGGTCAGACCGTCCGGCAGGCCGGTGGCCTCGTAGGTCAGCGAGGCTCCGGCGTTGGTGGTGTAGGCGTCCAACCGCAGGCTGACGTCCTGGTTGAGGCCGCTGATCTGGTCTGCCACCGGCGCGACGTTCACGCCGAGGGCGATGCGGTTGCCGACGTTGATCGCGGCCCAGGCGTCGGCGACGGCGAGGTAGGTCGGGCTGTAGGTGCCGAACAGGTCGGCGGCGGCCGCCAGGGTGGCGGTGCGGGCACCCGCGTAGTTCGTTGTCGAGGTCATGTACGTCGTCAGCGCCCGGTACCAGATCGCGGCCGCGTTCTCGATGCCGATGCCGCTGACGGCCTGACCGTCATAGGTCGGGCTGTCGTACGAGACACCGTTGACGGTCTTGGCGCCGCTGCCCTCGGAGAGCAGGTAGAAGAAGTGGTTCGCCGGCCCCGAGGAGTAGTGGACGTCGACACTGCCCAGGCTGGAGCTCCAACTGTCGTGGGAGGAGCCGTCCTTGGAGGGCTTGTCCATGTAACGCAGGGGGGTGCCGTCGCCGTTGATGTCGATCTTCTCGCCGACGAGGTAGTCACCGGGGTCGGCTGCGAGGTTCGAGTGGAACTCGACGGCCGCCGCGAAGATGTCGGAGGTCGCCTCGTTCAGGCCGCCGGACTCGCCCGAGTAGACCAGGCCCGCGGTGGCGGCGGTGACGCCGTGGCTCATCTCGTGGGCGGCAACGTCGAGCGCCGTCAGCGGGTGGGTGTTGCCCGAGCCGTCACCGTACGTCATGCAGAAGCAGGAGTCCTGCCAGAAGGCGTTGACGTAGTTGCTGCCGTAGTGAGCGCGGCTGTAGGCGGCGACCCCGTCGTTGCGGATGCCGTTGCGGCCGTAGGCCTCTTTGTAGAAGTCCCAGGTGGCCGCGGCGCCGAAGGCCACGTCGACCCCTGCGGTCTGGCGGTTGGACGGCAGACCGTCGCCCCAGACATCGTTGTCGTCCGTGAACAGGGTGCCGGTGCCCGAGGTGCCCTGGCCCAGGTCGTACGTGCGGTGCCCGGCGCGGTCGGGGTCTGCGAGCTGGTATGCCGAGCCGGACAGGGTGGTGCCGAGCGGGACCGTGCCCACGTACTGGCCGGTGCCGGAGCCGGTGTGCACCTTCTCGGCAGCCAGGAGTTCCTTGCCGGTGGCGGCGTCGGTGACGACCTGGAGCTCGCTTGGTGTGCCGTCCTTCTGGACACCTTCCACGACGGTTTCCCAGGCCAGCACGGGCTTGCCAGTTCCGGCCCAGACGACCAGACGGGAGGCGTCGGCCACCTTGGCGTCCCTGACCCGATCCTGCTTCGAGGCGGTAAGGGCCTTGGCGGTGGCGCCTGCGGTCGTGACCTTCGGGCTGAGCGAGGGCACCGACAGCTTCGCCGCGTTGGCCTTGGTGACGGTCGTACGGCCGTTGTCGTCGTGCACGACCAAGTCGCCGCCCAGGACGGGCAACCCGGCGTAGGTGCGCTCGTAGCGAGTGTGTGTGGTGCCGTCGGCGTCCCTGATGACGTCCTTGACGACGAGCCTCTCCTTGGCGCCGAGGCCGATGCGCTGTGCGGTACCGGCCGCCTCGGACCGGGCGCTCCTGATCAGGGCGGTGCGGCGGGCGGGAGACAGCGGGGTCTGGGCGGCGCCGGCCCGAGGCGTGGCGGTGATCTTCGCGCGTGCCGGGTGCGCCGGTGCCGCGGTGGCGGAGTCCGGGACGGCCAGGGCGAGAAGGGAACCCACGGCCGCCAGAGCGAGGGCGGTGAGGCGTCTGGGGCGCACGAGGGCGTTCTGTCGCAGGGGCAAGGGGGGTCTCCTTCGGTACGACGGCCGACCCGTGGTGGGGGCCGTGGACGAGACGGATCGGCGGGGTAGGCCGGTCCGGAGCGCTGCACGGCATGCGGGTGGAAGGAGGTGGGGAGTGGAGGAAACGCGGCTGAGCCGCGTGATGAACCTGTAAGGGAGCTGTGAATTCCCGGAGCAGAGTGACACCGCGGACGTGTTCTTGTCATGCAAGCCTCAAGCCAACGGCTTGAATTGATCACGCAGGCCAGGCAAATCGGTACACACGGCGCCGGTTTTCGGCCTTCCGTGATCGCTGTGCTGCCACCCCCGCGCCCTTTACTGACTGATCCACACGGCCACGCATGCCAGGCCGAAGCCGCCCGGTTGACTTTCCTTGATCCTCAGGCGGAGTTCCGGCTCAGCTGGGACCAGACTTCTCGACCGCTCGGTCAACGCTGCCGTTGCAGTCGCCGGTCGGCGTCTCAGATCTTCCAGGAGCGGATCCGCTCGGCGACTTCGGGGACCCGCAGGCGTGTGTCGCGGATCTTCTGTACGAGGTCGGAAAGGGCGCCGTAGGGCGGGTCGATGCCCTCGCCTGACTGATCCATGTACTGGGCCGCGACGAACGCGGCGTAGAGGCTGTTGCGGTGTGGGAGCGGCTCCTGGAGCACGATGGTGTGCATGAGCGCGGCCGCGCGCCAGGCGGCATCCGGGTCGGCTGCCTGAAAGACGGGGGACACGCTTGAGCGGCGCTGGATCATGGCGTGAGAATGGGGAAGATGGCGGATTGGTTTCCGGGACCAGCCGCACCGGTTCCGGCGCCCCTACTCCGCGCCTGGAGCCAGCAGCCGCCGGATGCGCTCGTACTCGGCCGCCATCTCCGGCGTGGCGAGGAAGTCGTCGAGATCCGCGGACACCTCGTGGTCGATGTCCTCGATGGAACGCACGGCGAGTTCGTAGAGCTCGCCGCGCCGGCCCTGCTCCAGGTAGCTCTGCCAGTGCGCCAACGCGCTGATGGCGGTGAGGACTCCGGGGTCCAGATCGTCATCGACCAGGATGCCGTCATAGATCGTCGCAAGCTCGTCGTGCAGCTCGGCGGCGCTGATCGTCAGGACGTTCACGCACGCGGTGGTCAGTGCCGCCCGGGCCTCTTCCGTGAGTTCGTCCTCGGCCGCACCGCGCAGCAGCTCCGGCCGCACCAGACGGGTGACCGTCTCCTCTCCGAAGGCACGAACACTGCCCTCGGTGGCTCCGACGATCAGCTGGAGAATGTCCGCCTCAAGTTCGCTGTACTTCACGCCCGCAGCTTAAGCGGGGGGGACCGAGATCCGCGCCAAGGGAGTAACGGGATGAGCCCGAGGCCCTGATGCGCTCGGATTCACCTGCGCCGCCGACCGGCAGGGTCGCGTTCGGCGACGTGCCGGGCGACAGGGCGACGCCGGGTCGCGCAGACCGTTCCAGAGAGCGGGCAGAGGTGTGGCGGGAGCAGGCCGGCAGTATCGGCGGGGCCGTGCCGTCCTCGGCGTCGTGTGTCAGGGCACTGTGGTGTAGCGGGTGTTCTCCTCGGAGACCGGCTCCACCGTTTCCAGCTGCCACCTCGTTGCGGAGTGCGGGATCGGTTGGCCGTTGGTGGCTACGAGGGGCAGAGGGCGGCGGTCATCAGGGCGAGGGTCGCAGGGCTGGCGTCGGTGCCCCAGTCGGTCCAGTCCACGGTGACTTGGCGGATGCCGTCGAGTGCGTGGAAGGAGATGGTGCGGTAACCGGGAGTGCCGCCGCCGTGGCCCACGATGGTGCCGCAGGGGAGCGTGGCCATCTCCAGGCCGAGGGCCCAGCCGTCGCCGCTGGTGTCGGTGGTCATCTCGCGCAAATCGGCCGGCGCAGGAGGCCGCCGCCGAGCAGGGCGCGGAAGAAATGGTCGAGGTCGGCGGTGGTTGGAGATGATCTCGCCGGCAGCGCCGGCGATGGACATGTTGACGGTGGTGCAGTCGACCGGGACAAGTGTCCCGTCCCCTTTCTCCACCGGTTCGTAGCCATGGGAGTGAGGCCCGGTGATGAAGGGAGAGGAGCCCGGCAGCCGGGTGTCCCGGAGTCCGAGGGGCCGGATGATGCGCCGGTCGATCTCGGTGCGGCAGGAAGGGCCGGCGACCTTTTCGACGATCATGCCGAGCCGATGTAGCCCGTATTGGAGTAGTGGTGATCGGTGCCCGGCGGGAACAGCAGAGGGCGGTCCCGGTCGCCGTCCTTGACGGTCCGTCGGACCAGCTCGGCCGGTGTCCAGGTGCGGAAGCGGTCACGGAGGGCGTCGCCGTCGAGCAGTCCGTCCGTGTACTCGGGCAGGCCGCTGGCGTGCTGGAGCAGGTCCCGGACCGTGATCCGTTCGCCTCCAGGGGAGGGAACGAGGCCGGGGAGCCACCGCTCGGCGGTGTCGGACAGGCGCAGCCACCCCTCACCCACCAGCTGGAGCACCACGGTGGCGGTGAACGTCTCGGTGACGCTTCCGGCGCGGAAGCGGCCGTCGACGGGGGCGGGCTGCCGGCCGTTGAGGCTGGATGTGCCGCTGCTGCCGCGCCATACGGCGTCACCCTGGCGGACCTCGGCGACCACGCCGACCGCTCCGGTTGCCGTCACCCGCTCCAGCGCCGCCTGCAACGCGGTTCCGTCCGGTACCACGGCAGGCGGTGCAGCGACCGCACTGCCCGTCGCGGGAACCAGCGCGCACACCGTCAGAAGTCTGCGCAGGCGGGGCGGCTGGGACTCGAACCCACGGCCGACGGATTATGAGTCCTTTGAGGATCTTGGCGGGCCTTGCCGATCAGCGCCGATCCATGGCGTTTTCGCAGTTCGAAATGGCGAGTCATCTCGGCGTTCCTCAGCCCTTGTCAGTCTGTTCCTATCCTTGCGTCCCCAACGCGTCCCCAACGCGTCCTGGAGGGACTGGCTTCGACAGCGTGACCCAGCCCTGCTTGTCAGCTTGGGTTCCAGACGTGGTCGCAACACCAGCCCCTGAGGGGGTTTGCGCCGGGGAGTTGCCGCTCACGCGTGTATGTGATTCCGGTCATCGGCGGGCCGGGGCCTGCGCGTCCAGCGGCTCGGATGGACGCCGTAGACGCCGCCGGGCCCGGGCCTCCGGATGTGTGGCGTCAGCGGGAATGGCCGAGTTGGGTGAGGGCCAGGTCGAGCATGTCGGCGAAGAAGTCGGCTGCGGTGGTGTCGATGCACAGCGGTGGCTTGATCTTGAGGATGTTGAGGTGGTCCCCGGTGGGCTGGACGATCACACCGAGGTCGAGCATGCGGTCGCAGAGTTCGGCGGTCTCTTCTGTGGCGGGCTCCAGGCCGACGCGGTCCCGGACGAGTTCGAGGCCGAGGTAGAGGCCCGAGCCGTGGACGGCGCCGATGATGCCGTAGCGGTCGGCCAGTGCCTCCAGCCGGCCTTTCAGATGGCCGCCGACGCGCGCCGCGTTGCCCTGGAGGTCTTCGTCGCGCAGGGTGTCCAGGACGGTGAGACCCACGATGCTGGAGACGGGGCTGCCGCCGGTGGAGGAGAAGAAGTAGCCCTGGTCGCGGTACCGGTCCGCGACCGCCTTGGATGTGATGACGGCGCCGAGGGGGTGTCCGTTGCCCATGGCCTTGGCGACACAGACGATGTCGGGGACGACCCGCTGCTGCTCGAAGCCCCAGAACCAGTGTCCCAGGCGGCCGTATCCGACCTGGACCTCGTCGGCGACGGCCAGGCCGCCGTGACGCCGTACCGCCGCGTACACCTGGGCGAGATAGCCGTCGGGGAGGGCGACTCCTCCGGCGTTGCCGTAGAAGGTCTCGCCGATGAATGCTCCCGCCGGGCGGTCGGCAGCGGCCAGTTCGTCGATCACCGCGACGGCCTCGGGTGCGTAGCGCACGGCGTCCGACCCGCGGTGGCGGCCGCGGTAGGAGTTGGGCGAGTCCACGGTGTGCACCCAGCTCGGGCGGGTGGCCAGGGCGTTCGGGTTGTCCTGGAGCGAGGTGGAGACCGCGTCGGAGGCGTACGTCCAGCCGTGGTACGCCTCGCGCAGCGCGACGACGTCGTGCCGGCCGGAGGCCCCGATGGCCAGGCGAAGGCCCAGATCCACCGCTTCCGAACCGGAGTTGGCGAGGAACACCGTGTCCAGAGGGTCGGGCAGGAGGCCGGCGAGGCGCTCGGAGAACTCCACCACGGAGGCGTAGTGGAAGCGCGAGTTGGTGTTGAGCCGCCGCAACTGGCGGGAGACTGCCTGCTCGACGCGGGGGTGGGCGTGGCCCAATGGGGTGACGTTGTTGACGATGTCGAGGTACGACCGGCCGTCGGTGGACAGCAGATGGTGGCGCCAACCACGTTCGACACGCGGAGGGTTGTCGTAGTAGTGCCCCTGCACGGTGGCGAACGCGGCGTCACGCCGGTCGATCAGGTCCCTCTCGCGCGTACGGTCGGAGTCGGCCGGGAGGCCGAGGAGCGGGGCGGGGTCGGCGGTGAGCGCGAGCCAGCCGGCGGCGTACTCGGGACGGACCAGGTGCGGGGCAGCGGGGCCGTCGGCGTCGCGCAGCGCAACGTGGACCGAGGCGCCGGAGCCGAGGTGGGTGATGTCCTCGCCCGCCTGCACCGTCGCACCGGTGGTGACCACGGGCTGGACCGCGTGGGGGAAGGACAGCGACAGCACCTGCGTGCCGTAGGTGAGTTCCACGTGGCCCGGCGCCGCGGCGAGGACCTTCCCCGCGGCGGGCACCTGCACCACGGCATCCCGGCCGAGCCGGAGGTCGATTCCGGTGGGCACCGTGGCGGCGGACAGCGCCGACAGCGCCGGTGTCCGAGTGAGGCGCGCACGGGCGTACCGGGTGGCGACGGCGACCGCTCCGTCCGCGAGGGCGGAGGTCACCAGCCGGGCCTCGGTGCCTTCGTCCATCCAGGCTCCATGGTCCATGGAATCAGCTTCGGTGGACAGGTCGAGGAGGGTGATGTCGTCGGCGGCGAGGTCCCTCAGGAGAGGACGCACCGGTGCGTCGGCGCGCACCGTCCGGGCCGGCATGTCGGCCATGCCGCTCGCGTCCCTGACGAGGCGGATCATCACCGGCAGGGGCAGCCTGGTGGCCTGTTCGAATATCCGCCATTCGTGGTCGAGCGCGGCCTTGGCGTAGACGTTGTCCTCGTCGACGGCGGCCTGGTGCCGCCCGCTGGCCACCAGGACGGCGGCGCGCAGGACCACGAGCGGCCACACCGCCTCGGCTTCCTCGGCGGAGAGCGGCCGAACGGCGTGGAAGGCGCGGACGGCCGGCAGCACGTGGTGAGGCTCGATACCGTCGTGGTGGAGCATCGAGGACAGTGACACGGCGAGTTCGCCGACCGCCCAGCTCGTGGTCACGTCACCGAAGTCGATGACCCCGTCCGGCATGGGCGGACGGCTGTCGGGACAGCGGATCAGATTGTCGTCGGTGAGGTCCAGGTGCACGGCCTGCGACGGCAGCGCGGCGGCGAGCTGCTGGACATGTGCCCAGGCCTCCGCGGTCGCGGTCTGGACGGCGGTGCGCCGGTCGGGTTCGGCGATGTGCCCGGCGAGCTTGGCGACGACGCGATCGGCGTGCTGCGGGTCCCACTGGAGCACGCGGTCGAGGCCCGGGTGCCGGAAGTCGCGCAGGGCGGTGCTGACCTTCGCGACGATCGTGCCCATGCCCGCCACGGTGCCGGGGGACAGGTGCCGTGGTCCCGAGAGCGTGCCGCCGGGCAGGTAGCGCAGCAGGCGCGCGACGGCCGGACCGTTGCCGGTGTCCACCGTCGTGCGCCGCGGGGAGCCGTCAGGGCGGCGCAGGACCGTGGCGATGCGCAGTTCCGGGCGGGCCGAAGCGATCAGGTCGGCTGCCGCGTCCTGGGCTTCGATCTCCACCGTGCCGAAGGCGGGGTTGGCGATCTTCAGAATCGCCGCGGGCGTCCCCTCGTCGTCGTGGAACAGGAAGTTGGCGTCCTGCTGGCTGCCCAGCGCCTGCGCGCGAGCAGTGATGCCGAGGTGTTCGGCAGCGATGAGCTCGGCCTCGGCCGGGGCCATGCGGGGTGCGGGAAGGGCGTCCTCGGTGAAGAAGTCGATCGTGCGGTGCTCGTCGGGCAGCATGCAGGGTTCCTCGGCTGGTGCGGGCAAAGGGGCTCGGACTCTCGGATGCCTCAGTCGACGTGCCACAAGAAGCGGTGAGTGTGAATCGCGAAGTAGGGGAAGTTCTCCACGGATGCGACACCCTCGACGGGCCGCACGACGTCGTTGATGAAGTCCAGAAGATCCCGAGGCTGAGGGCACACCACCTCCGCGAACAGGTCGAAGCCGCCGGCCGTCAGGACCGTGTACACGACTTCGTCGTGCCGGGACAGTTCATCGGCGACCGCCCGGGGATCGCCGTCGATGCGCAAGCCCAGCAGTGCCATCGCCTGCTGGCCCATGGTCATCGGGTCGGTCACTCCGACGACCTGGACCGCCTTGGCGTCGATCAGCCGCTGCAGCCGGAGCCTCGCGGCCGAGGGTGACAAACCCACCTTCGGACCCAGATCGGCGTAAGGGATCCGGCCGTCGACCTGCAGCTCCCGCAGGATGGCCCGGTCGATGTCGTCCATGCAGCACCTCTCTCCTGCGTGAACGGCAGGCATTGCGCTTGTTTCAAGCACCATGCCGGATTCCTGTGCTCGATTCAAGTGCGATGACGATGGAATCGAGCGAGTCGTGTGTGCGGGTTCCCGTGAGCGCTGCAGAGTCCTGACGTTGATGACGATCTCTGAAGATCGGCCGGCGTGGCTGTTTGGCGGACGGCCCGTTGTTCATCGTGTTCCTGATTGCGCTGCCTCTCGGCGTCGCGTCGGCAGTTGGGCGAGCAACAGACCTGCCGCAGGATGGGGTTGGCGGCGAAGACGCGCGGCGGCCGCGCGTTCCGGTGGGCGCGAGCAGCAGCGCCGCCCCTGAGGAGACACTGGACGCTCCTCCCCCGGCTCCGCCGGCTCCCCCAGCGCGGCGCCGAGGGCTCCTACGAGGCAAACGCACGCGCTACAGGGGCAATCCGCAGTATTGCGCACAACCTGGACGTGGACTCAGGAGTTCCGCGAGGAGTTGTCGTCCAGGAACTCCCGTACGTGGCACATGACTTGCGCCCGGTCGTGGGCCTCCAGGACGTTCGGGGCGGGCACCTCGACGACCTCCAGGCGGCGGCCGCTGTTCTGAATCCCTACGCCCGCTGAGACGTTTCCGCAGGTCAGAAGACTGCATGGTGGGGCGGGTGAGAATCGAACCCACGGCCGACGGATTATGAGTCCATTAGGGATTCTTGGCGGCCCTTGCCGATCAGTGCCGATTCACGCCGTTCTTGCAGGTCAGACGTGCTGATCAGGGTCAGCCCTGCGCAGTGCCTGTCGGTCTGTTCCTGTCCTTGCGGCCCCTCAAGCCCCTGGAGGTCGACGAGTCGGACGCTTACCACAGCAGCAGCCGCGTCCGCCCAGTTCAGCCAAGAGGAGAGAACTCTCGCACAGCGGGCCCCCTTACCAACGCGCTGCTGCTCCACCCCTGATCACGCGGTGGAGCATCATCCCTGACGTCACGAGGCGAGCTTGTCCACCGGACTGCGCATGAGCCTGGGCCGCTGTTTGCCGATCTGGTCAGTCGAGGACGTAGGACTCATCACCGAAGTCAGCGACGATCTTCAGCTTGCCGCCGAGCGCCTTGACGTAGGCAGCGAGGGTGTCGACCTCGCTGCGCTCCAGTTGGCCCTTCTCAATGCGCGAGACGCGGGCCTGGGTGACACCCATGGCCTCGGCGACCTGGACCTGTGTGGTGTGCTGCCGCTTCCGCAACCCGGCGAGGCGGGATACACGGGAAGCCAGGACCATCGCCAGCGCCCCCTTCCGGATCTGGTCCTTTTCGGTATCGGTGAAGGCGAAATCCTCGACCAGGTCTCCCAGGAGACCGACTGCGGGTCCTTGAGGTGATCAGTCATCGTGCCCCGTCCTCTCCATCGATTCGCTTCAGATGCTCCGCGTACGCCTGCTCCGCCTGGGACACCGCGACGCGGTACCAGCCGGTTCGACAACGCCGAGCCCTTGATCGTGTCCACCAGAGGCCGGCCCAGCGCGGGACCTTCCTCCTGAAGGGCAGCGACAGCCTGGCGGACCTGAATCAGCGTGTCACGGTCAGTGCGGCGCAGGCCGTGGAGCCACGAAAGAGCCGGCTCGACCACGACGATCTTCCAAGTCACACACGCGTTCCCCCATCTGCCATTTACTTCACTGGCGGCATACACCCATTACGTCATAACGGGAGGGTCGGCGGTTCTCACCGTCCCCTCCATGTTCGACGACCCGCCTTCGGGGAGGACGGCAGCCGGGGCTGCCACGCGGGAGGTGGCAGGGCTGGTGCCGTTCATGAGGGTGTCTCCTGAGTGTGCGGCTTGACCGGCGGTCACAGCTCCTTCGCGTAAGTGTCCTGGTACGCCGCCCTCCCGCCGAACACATTCAGGGCGATGTGGCCATCGGCGTACGTCGTGTCCGTCACGTCGATGATCCGTGTGCCGTTGAGGAACACCTGGATGCGGTGGCCCTCGGTGAGGATGCGGACGGAGTAGGTCGTGCCGCGGCGGACCAGGGCCGGGACGCGGGCGAGGGCGGCGCCGTCGTCGAAGTAGCCGTTGGTTTTGGCGACCAGGCGGATCACGCGCAGGTCGGGGTCGATGTTGAGGCAGTAGGCATCGGTGGCGTCGGAGGAGGCGCGCCAGAGGAGGGAGAGCGCGCCGCCGGTGTCCGGGTCGGGGCCGCCGAGCCGGACCAGGGTGGTGAGGTCCAAGTCCGTCGCCGTGCGGGCCGAGATCGCGTGGGAGTCCTTGTCGAAGCTTGCGGCGCGGCCCGCGCTGTCCGTCGACCAGCGGCCGGCGGGGGTGATCGTCAACTCGCCGAGGTCCGAGCGGAATTCACCGCCGGTCGGGGCGGCCACCAGCGGCTTCACCCGGTCCACCAGGCGGAAGGTGCTGTCCAGCCTGTGTACCTTGAGCGACTCGACGTGTGCGGTGCCGCCCTTGGCGTAGAAGGCCATGCCGTCGGCGTTCGGGCTGGGGAAGATCAGGCTGGTCACGGCGGCCTGTCCGTCCGCGCCGAATGCCTCGACCGATGACGAGTCGACGTACACGCGCAGGGTCACGCGGCCGTCGGTCGTCTTCATCGGCGCGGTGGTGCGGCCCGTGAAGTACTGCGTGAAGTCGCTCAGGCCCGATGCCGAGCGGTCCACGAACAACTCCTGCGCCTCGGCGTCGTATCCGACTGTCGTGTGCTGGTCGTCGTCGGTCCGGAGCCGGAAGCCGATCTCCTTGGCGGTGCCGAGGGTGATCTCGGCCTCGATCTCATAGGCGATGTCCCGGACTCCCGCAAGAGGGTTCGCGGAGTCGGGGCCGACGGCGAGGTCCTTGCGGGTCGTGGTGGACGTGCGCAGTGTGACCAGCTCCGGGACCGGGCGCTGCGTCAGGCGTACGCCGTCGGCGGTGTCCGTGAGGGTCAGTTCTCGGGGAGTGCTCAGCTGTCCGTTCCAGGCGCCGGTCGGGGCGCTGAAGGGGTAGTCCCAGTTGCTCATCCAGCCGAGCCAGACGCGGCGGTCGTCGGGCAGGCCGTAGAAGGACATGGCGGCGTAGTAGTCGCGGCCGGAGTCGGCGCGCAGGACCGTGCCTGCCTTCTGGTCGGGAGTGAAACCGGTGCCGTTCCACTCACCCGTGAAGTACTGGGCGGCCGAGCCGTTGGTGGCGCGTACGGCTCCGGTGCTCAGGGTGAGGACCCACTTCACCTTGTCCTTGTCGCCGTCGACCGGCAGTGGGAAGAAGTCGGGGCACTCCCAGACGCCGGGCGTGGCCCAGTCGCCGTAGCCGAAGGAGCTGACCTGGGTCCAGGTGAGGAGGTCGGTGGAGGTGAAGAAGCGGATGTGGTCGCCGCCGGAGACGACCATCAGCCACTGGTCGTGGGCCTCGTCGCGGATGACCTTGGGGTCGCGGAAGGTCCAGCCGGCGTCGGGGCCTCCCGGGTTCTGCACGGCCGGGGCCGAGCCGCCGTGCAGCTGCCACGAGCGGCCCTTGTCCCTGCTGTAGGCGATGCGCACGCCGGCGTTCCCGCCCGGCTTGTCCGGGTGGTAGCTCGTGTAGTACGCGATCAGACCCGATCCGCCGTCGAAGAGGCCGGAGGTGTCGTCCGCGTCGACAACCGCCGAGCCCGACCAGCAGTTGCCGTAGGCGTTCCAGGGCAGGGCGATCGGCAGGGCCTGCCAGCGGACGAGGTCGGTGCTGACCGCGTGCGCCCAGCGGCCCTCGTCCTGGTGGAAGAGGTGGTATTCGCCGTCGTAGTGGACCAGGCCGTTGGGGTCGCTGGTGGAGCCGGTGAGCTGGGAGTAGTGGTACGTGGGGCGGTACGGCTCGGTGAAGTAGTCGGCGGTACTGCGGACCTCGACGTTCTGGAAATACGACGCCCCGTGCGCGGCCGCGGTGCCGAAGGCGGCTCCCTTGGTGCGGGACACGCGGGTCCTGAGCGCCCGTACGCCGTCCACGTACACCTCGACCGTCCTGCCCGTCGCGCGGGCCTCGACGCGGTAGGTGCCGCCGGACGCGATGCGCCGGACCGGGCCGGCAGCGGAGGCGAGGCGGGCGCCAGAGGAGCGGTCCAGCAGGACGACGGCGTTGCGGCCGGCTTCCAGGCGGGCTTCGTAGCCGCCGGATCCGTCCGCGGACGCGCGCAGGACGAGGCCGGCAGAGGAGGAGGGGCCGCCGGGTGTGATGTCTGCTCTCGCCACCAGGTCGCCGTCGGCGAAGGGGGTCGTGCGCAGGTCGTTCTCGCCGCGGATGCCGCGCAGATCGGGGGTCCAGGTGCCGGAGCGGGCCGTCCAGCCCTGGAGGCCGGTGGCGAGGTCGGCGGCGGCGATGTTCTCGAAGGACACCTCGCCGGCCCATGCCGTGACGGCGAGTCGGCCCTTGGTGTGGGTGGAGTCCTGGGCGGTGATGACGGGGCTGTAGCCGTCGGGTGAGAGGAAGTTGGTCTGCCAGTGCACGCGCAGTTCGTCGTGTTCGGCTTCGACACGCAGGCGGTAGACCGTACCGGCCTTGATGGTGGTCGCGTAGGTGCCGAGGGTGACGTTGCCGTCGATGCGGTAGAGCCTCAGCCTGCCCTGGTCCGCGTCGACTTGGACGCCGTAGCCGTGGGTGGCCGTGGCGTCGGTGCGCACCAGCAGTGAGGCGATGGCGGAAGCGTCATGCAGGAGCAGGTCGGCCTGGAGCGCGGTGTCGTACGCCTTGGTCGTGGTGATGGCGCGGGCGGTGGCTCCCTGGGCCGGGGCCGCGCGCCAGCCCAGCGGACTCGGCGTCCAGGTGCCGCCGCTCGTGGTCCAGCCGGTGAGGTTGGTGGTGACCGAGGAGAGGGAGGGCGGGCCGAAGGTGACCGTGCCGTCCTGGGCGAGCAGGCCCACCGAGCCGGTGTCGTGGCGGTGGTCCTCGGTGTGGAGGAGCCGCTTGCCGTCGACATGCACCGTCAGCTCGGGTCCGTCGACTGCCACTTCGAGGTCATAGGGTCTTGCGGTCCGCGTGCCTGGAAGTGGAGCGGTGGCGAGTGTGTCGCCGCCGGCCAGGTCGTAGAGCCGTATGCGGGCGCGGCCGGGGTCGAGGGCGACCGCGTATCCGGTCGAGCCGTCCAGGGCTGCCCGGAACACCAACGCGCCTATGGAGGAGGCAGATTGGGGCGTGACGCGGGCCGCGTACGTGCCCTTGGCCGCGAGTTGCTGCTCGGACAGGGCGAGCGCGGGCCCGCGACGGCCGGCGGTCGCCTTCTGGCCGCCGTCGGAGGTGCGGGTCCAGGTGCCGGTGACGGGGATGGGGTCGGGAATCGGAGTGGCGGCGGGGGTCGCTCCGGCGGCGCTCGGGGTGGCGGCCTGTGCTGCGGGGAGGATGCCTCCGAGAGGCAGCAGGGTGGCGGCGGCTCCTCCGGCGAACAGGAGGGTACGGCGGGACACGCTCATGGCAGCTCCTGAGGAGAGCAGGGGAGGGTGGGCCACGGCCCGGGGGGACGTCCACCCCGCGGGCCGTGGTCGTGGGTAAGACCGTCACGGCCACAGCGGCCGGGGTACGTCGGTGAAGGCCGACGTCATCTGCCAGGCGTCGAACCGTTCCAGGGCCACGTCGCCGTCGGCACCGATACCGACGCCCACGGCCTCGTCCGGGCGGGTGGGGTAGATGCGGGCGGTCAGGGCACGCCCGTTGGCGAAGATCTCCAGTGCGGAGTGGTCGACGAGGACCCGCAGGTCGACCCGGCCGTCGGGGTCCAACGGCAGTGCGCCGTGCCGGGGTTCGGTGTCGACCGTCGGGTCGAGGCTGCTGGTCTCGCGGCGCAGGCGGAGGGTGCCGCCCGTTCCGTCCTGCGCCCTGCTCACCTCCACGACCGTGCGTTCCGCGCCGTCCGGTGTCTCGCGGACCACGAGCCGGGCGGTCGCTCCGGGAGCGAGACGCAGGGTGGTCTCGATGTCCAGCTGGTCCCCGCGCACGGCGGGCAGCGGGGTGTACGGGTCGGTCAGCCGGCCCGGAGACACCTCTACGCGCTCCCGCCGCAGCTCGGTCAGCTCCGGAGCCGGGGCCTGATGCAGGCCGCCGTCCGTGGCGAGCGTGACGACCCTGGGCAGGGACATCACACCGCACCAGCCGGCCTGCGCGTTCGCCTCGTCCGTCCGGCCCTCCTGGAGCCAGCCGAACATGATGCGGCGGCCGTGCTCGTCGCGGGTGGACTGGGGGGCGTAGAAGTAGCGGCCGCCGTAGTCGAGGCGGTGGAGGGCGGTCGGGGTGAAGGTGTCGCCCTGGTAGCGGCCGGTCCAGTACAGGGGGTGGTGGGTGGTGCCCTCGTCCCAGGCGGAAAAGACCAGCGCGTCGGTGCTGTCGGCCTCCTCGTCCTCGCCGAGCCGGAAGAGGTCGACGCACTCCCACATCGTGCCGGTCCAGTCGAGGTCGCCCTGGTTCTGCGAGGCGTCGCCGGTCAGCAGGGGGCCGACGTAGCGCCAGCTGCGCAGGTCGTCGGATTCGTACAGGAAGGCCGTTCCGCCGACGCCCCGGATTCCGGAGCCCACCAACTGGCGCCACACCTCGCCCTCGCGCCAGACGCAGTGGTCGCGGAAGGCCGTGATGTCGATGCCCTCCGGCGGGGCGGTGATGACCGGGTTGGCCGGGTCCTTCGTCCAGTACCTCAGATCCGCGGATCCCCTGGCCACGCAGGGGAGTTCATGCTCGCCGTGCCTGCCCGAGTAGACGAGCGTGGGCACTCCGCCGTCGTCGACGAGGACGCCGGACCAGCAGCCGTCGCGGTCGGGGCCGGTGGTGCCGGGGACGAGGGCGACCGGTTCGTCGGTCCAGTGGACGAGGTCGGGGCTGGTGGCGTGGCCCCAGTGGATGCGGTGGTGGGCGGCGGCGAGCGGGTTGTACTGGTAGAAGAGGTGGTAGACGCCGTTCCAGTGGCTCAGCCCGTTGGGGTCGTTGAGCCAGCCGCCGGGCGAGGTGAAGTGGAAGCGGGGGCGGTGGGGGTCGCGCAGGGCGCGTTCGGCCAGCCCCTCGGCGATGGGGGTGCCGGAGGGGAGGGTGAGGTCGTGGGTCATGCGGCGGTGGTCTCCGCTTCCTCGGGGTCGTCGGTGGCCTCGCCGTCCGGCCGGTCGGTGGCCTTCAGGACGCGGCGGGCGATGTCGGAGGCGGGTGCGCGCAGGTGGCAGCGCACCCAGTGGGGCTGTCCGTCGTCTTCGCCGACGATGTGGCGGACGGGCTCGGTGCGGCTGCACGTGCCGTCGTCGCCGTAGGGGCAGGACGTGGGGTTGAGGATCGCCTCGCGGAGCCTGGCGCGCTCGACGGGGTCGTAGCTGCCGGCCCGTTCGGGGTCGGGTACGGCGGACAGCAGCAGGCGGGTGTAGGGGTGGGCGGGGGCGTCCATGACGGCCAACGCGTCGCCGCCCTCGACCAGTTCGCCGGCGAACATGACCATCGTGGTGTCCGCGAGGTAGCGGGCGGAGCCCAGGTCGTGCGTGATGTAGAGCATGGCGATGTTCCGCTCGTCGCGCAGGCGCCGCATCAGGTTGAGCACGCCGACGCGCACGGAGACATCCAGCATCGACGTCGGTTCGTCGGCCAGGATGAGGCGCGGCTCCACCGCCAACGCGCGAGCGATGGAGACGCGCTGACGCTGGCCGCCGGAGAGTTCGTGCGGGTAGGACTGGAGCATGTCCTCGGTCAGGCCGACCGTTTCCACCAGCTCGCGCAGCGCCTCCGGTGTGGCGGAGTGGCCGTGCAGGACGAGGGCCCGGGTGAGGAAGTGCTCGATGCGGTGGACGGGGTTGAGTGAGCCGAAGGGATCCTGGAAGACCATCTGGACCTTGCGGCGGTACGCCCGTGACGCCCGGCGCCGTTCGGTGCGCAGGATGTCCTCGCCGTCGAGCAGTACCTGTCCGGCGGAGGGCTGTTCGAGGCGGGCGAGGCAGCGGGCGATGGTGGACTTGCCGCTGCCGGACTCGCCGACCAGGGCGGTGATCCGGCCGGCCGGCAGGTCGAAGGACACGTCGTTGACGGCACGGACGCGGCGCCGGGAGAAGACGGTGCCGACCTGGAAGTCCTTGGTCAGGCCGCGTACGGACAGCAGGGGCTGGGTCATCGCGGGGCTCCCTGGGCACTCTGGGCCACCCACCGGCCGGGGGCGATCTCGCGCAGGTCGGGGATGTTCATGGAGCAGTCCGAGCGGTCCTCGGGACAGCGGACGTGGAAGCCGCAGCTGTCGGCGGTGCGCGGGGCGTCGAAGAGGCCGGTGAGCTCTTGGCGCGGGCCCGTCAGCGGCGGGAAGGCGTTCATCAGCGCCTCGGTGTAGGGGTGGAGCGGTCCCGCGAACAGGTCCTTGGCGTCGGCGAGTTCGACGATCCGTCCGCCGTACATCACGCCCATGCGGTCCGACAGCTCGATCATCAGGGACATGTCGTGGGTGATGAAGAGGATGGAGAAGCCCAGCTCCCGCTGGAGGTCGCGGATCTGCGCCATGATCTCCTGCTGCACGACCACGTCGAGCGCGGTGGTCGGCTCGTCCATGATCAGCAGCCTTGGCTTCAGGGCCACGGCCATGGCGATGACCACGCGCTGGCGCATACCGCCGGAGAGCTGGTGCGGGTACGCCTTCAGCCTTCCGGGGTCGATGCCGACCAGCTCCAGCAGCTCGCCGGCCCGCTCCCGCGCGGCCCGCTTCTTCATCCGCTCGTGGGTGGTGAAGATGTCGACGATCTGCTCGCCGATGGTCAGGACGGGGTTGAGGGAGTTCATCGCCGACTGGAAGACCATGGCGATCTCCCGCCACCGGAAGGCGCGCAGCTCCCGTGCGTCCAGGGCGAGGACGTCGCGGCCCTGGAAGCGGATGCTGCCCGCGGAGATTTCCGCCGGGGGCTTGAGCAGTCGCATCACCGCGTTGGCGATGGTCGATTTGCCGCAGCCGGATTCTCCGGCGAGGCCGAAGATCTCTCCGGCGCCGATGGAGAAGGACACGTCGTCGGCGCCCACGACGGTGCGTCCGTCGCTGCGGTATTCGACGCGCAGGCCGTTCACCTCAAGTACGGGTTCCACGGCTCAGCCCCTCCTCTCACGGCGGGCACGGCGGTTGCGCAGCCTGGGGTTGGTGATCTCGTCGACCGCGTAGTTGACCAGTGCGATGGCGAAGGCGACGAGGGCGATGCACAGTCCGGAGGGGACGAAGGCCCACCACGCTCCGGTCATCAGCGCGCCGTCGTTGCTGGCCCAGTACAGGTTGGTGCCCCAGCTGACGACGCTGCTGTCGCCGAGTCCGAGGAACTCCAGGCCGGCCTGGGCGCCGATGCCGAAGATCACGCAGCCGAGCAGCGTGGTCATCACCACGGACGCCATGTTGGGCAGGATCTCGCGGAACATGATCCGCAGGGGGCGTTCTCCGGTGACGACGGCGGCGGCCACGAAGTCCTTGCCGCGGATCGACTTGGCCTGCGCGCGCAGGACCCGGGCCGAGCCCGCCCAGCCGGTGACGACGAGGACCAGGATCACGGTGGAGGTACCGGGCGGCAGGAACGCGGCCAGGATGATGAGCAGCGGGAGGCCGGGCAGCAGCAGGAAGATGTTGGTGACCAGGGTCAGCGCGTCGTCGACGACGCGGCCGAAGTACGCGGCCGCGAGACCGACGACGATGGCGACCGCGGTCGCCACGAGCCCCACGGTGAACCCGACGAAGAGGGAGCTGCGCGCACCCCAGAGGGTGAGGGCGAGCACGTCCTGTCCTTTGGCGGTCGTACCGAGCCAGTGCGCGGCCGAGGGAGCCTGGCTGCCCGTGGAGTTGATGAGCGACGGGTCGCCCGGTACCAGGAGAGGCGCGAGCAGGGCCAGCAGCGCGAAGAGAGCGAGCAGGATCAGCCCGGCAAGCGCCTTCTTGCTGTCGATGAGCTGGCGCAGCAGTCCGCGCCGGCGGGACGTGGGCGCGGTGGCGGTCGGCGTGGTGGCCGTCGCGATCTCGATGGCGGTCATGTCGGCAACCCCCTCAGCGGACGCGGACGCGCGGGTCGAGACGGACGTAGACGAGGTCGACGAGGAAGTTCGCGAGCAGCACCGCCGCCGTGATCGTCAGGAAGATGCCCTGCATCAGCGGGTAGTCCAGGCCCTGGACGGCCATCAGCAGCTGGTAGCCGATACCGGGGTAGGCGAACACGACCTCGGTGAGCAGGGCACCGCCGACGACGAAGCCGAGTGCCATGCCGAAGTTGGTGACGGAGGGCAGCAGCGCGTTGCGGGCGGCGTAGCGGAACATGATCCGCGAGGGGCTGAGCCCCTTCGCCTCGGCCATCGTGATGTAGTCCTCGGCCGCCGTTGCGATCATGGTGTTGCGCATGCCGAGCATCCAGCCGCCGATGGAGACCAGCACGATGGTCAGCGCGGGCAGCACCAGGTGGGTGGCGACGTTCGAGAGGAACTCGCCGTTGAAGCCGGGGGTCAGTCCGACGTCGTAGGCGTGCCGCATGGGGAACCAGCCGAGGCTCACCCCGAACAGGTACAGCGCGCCCATGGCCAGCCAGAAGTACGGGAACGAGCCGACGAAGATCAGCAGGGGCGGGAAGGCGGAGTCGAGGACGCCGCCGCGCCGCCAGGCGGCGACGATGCCGAGCAGGTTGCCGAGGACGGCGGCGATGACGAGCGCGACGCCACCGAGGAGCAGGGTCCAGCCGATCTGCGAGCTGATCACGTCGGTGACCGGGGTCGGGAAGCGGGTGATGGAGATGCCGAGGTCGCCGGTGAAGACGCTCTTGACGTAGGAGACGTACTGCTCCCAGAGGGGGCGGTTGTCCAGACCGAAGAGTTTTCGCAGCTGGGCTATCTGGTCGGGCTGCATCGTGCCCTGGGTCTGCGCGAACATGCGCGAGACCGGGTCGCCCGGCATGAAGCGCGGGAGCACGAAGTTCAGGGTGAGGGAGGCCCAGAAGGCGAGCAGATAGAACCCCAGGTTGCGCAGGATGAGACGCACGGGTCGTGCTCCTGTCGTAGGGGGTGCGGGGTGCGGGGGGGCGGTGGGGAGCGGCCGTCCGGGGAGGAGGACGGCCGCCGATCCGTGCGTCAGCTCTTGACGGGCTTGAGCGAGGTGAGTATGAGGATCGCGCTGCCGTTGCGGTTGCCGAGGGTGGCGTACGGGTTCTTCTCGGTGGGCCAGCCGGTGAAGCGGGCGTCCGTGTACGCGCCCCACTCGGGGCCGGTGAACAGCGGGACGACGGGCGCGTCCTTGTTGTACAGCTCCTGCAGGCCGTTCATCTGCTCGGCTTGCGTCTTCTCGTCCGTGGCGGCGGCGAAGGCGTCGATGAGCTTGTCGGCCTTCTTGTCTCCGAAGCGGTGGTAGTTCTCCGTGGCCTGCTTGCCGACCGGCTGCAGCATCTTGGTCGACATCACGCCGCGGTAGTACTCGTACGGGGTGGCGCCGTTGTTGCTCCACACGATGCCGGTGTCGAAGGTGCCGGTGTTGTACGACGACTGGACGGCCGACCAGTCGGGCGTCTTCACGGTGGCGGTGATGCCGACCTTCGCCAAGTCCTGCTTGATGATGTTGGCGACCGAGATCCAGTCGGAGGAGGCGGAGCCGACGGAGATGTCGAGGGTGAAGTTCTTGCCGTTCTTCAGCTTCCGCTTGCCGCCGCTCTCCTTGTAGCCGGCCGCGTCGAGGGCCTTGGCCGCCGCGTCGGTGTCGTACTTCGTCCAGGTGCAGGAGGCGGCCAGCGACGTGTCGCGCCACTTTTCGTAGGTGCGGGCCAGGCCCGTGCAGTCGGCGGGTTCGGCGTAGCCGTTCATGGCGACCTTGGTGATCTGGTCGCGGTCTACGGCCATGCTGAGCGCCTTGCGGACGGCCGGGTCGTTGAAGGGGGCCTTGGTGGTGTTCAGCTGCCAGTTGATCATGGCGCCGGTGGCCGGGAACCAGTAGTGGTTGTGCTTCTTGTCCTTGGCGACGAAGGACTTCTCGATGTCCGGGATGAAGGACTGCGTCCAGTCCACCTCGCCGCTGGTGAAGGCGATGTTGGCACTGTCGTTGCCGGAGAAGGCGAGCATCTGGATGCCGGCGATCCGCTGCTTGGCCGGCTGCCAGTAGTCGGCGTTTTTGCCCAGCTGGTACGACTGGCTCTGGAACTTCTCGATCTTGGTGTACGGGCCGGTGCCGACCGGGTTCGGGTTGGTGAACTTCGCCGGGTCCTTCACCTTGGACCAGATGTGCTTCGGCAGGATGTAGTGGGCGCCGATCTCGAAGAAGGCCGGTGAGAAGGGCTTGTTGAAGGTGAACTTCACCGTGTGGGCGTCGACCGCGGTGACCTTGTCGAGGTAGTCGAAGCCGCCGAGCACCTTCTTCTGGAGCTCGAAGGTGTAGACGACGTCGTCGGCGGTGAACGGCTGGCCGTCCGACCACTTGACGCCCTCGCGCAGCGTGAAGGTGAGGGACTTGCCGTCCTTGGCCTGCTCCCACTTGGTGGCCAGCCACGGGGTGTCCTTGGCGTCCGACATGCTGTGGACGACCAGCGGCTCGTAGATCTCCTCCTTGGTCATGGGGGCGGGCTGCGGGGACAGCGGGTTGAAGTTGCGCGTGAACGTCGCCAGATCCTCACGCGGGATGGTGAGCAGCTGGTTGCCGGAGGTGTCACCGGCGCCGGCGGCGCCCGAGCCACCCGTACAGGCAGACAGGACCAGGGCTGCGGCGGCGGTCGCGGTGACTGCTCTCAGGGCGGGCCGAAGCCGCCGTGAAGGTATGCGGGAGGGTGCCATAATGGGGACTCTTTTCCTCTCTTCAACACACAGGACGAAGACGGGATGGGATTACTCGGCGAACTGATTCGCAGTCAGACCGACGAGCGTTCGAGCAGCGGGCAGTCGATCGTCACCTGATGGGTGTCGAGCGGCTGCCCCGCTGCGAGAGCGGCGAGCATGTCGATGCCCTTGGTGCCCATGGCCTCGAAGGGCAGGGCGAGCGTCGTCAGTTTCGGCCGCAGATAGGCGGCGATGAGTTCCTGGTTGTCGAACCCCACCACGGCCACGTCGTGCGGGATGCGCAGCCCACGTTCCTTGATCGCGTCGTACGCGCCCATGGCCATCCGGTCGTTGCCGCAGAACAGCGCGGTCGGCCGGTCGCCGGCCGGGCGGTCCAGCAGTTCGCAGGCGGCGGTGTAGGCGCTGTCGGCGGTCGCCCAGCCGGGGACGACGAGGGAGGGGGCGGGTGTGATCCCGGCCTCGCGCAGGGCACGTTCGTACCCTTCGCGCCTGCCGATGGCGGCCGGGATCGTCGGGTCGAGGTTGATGAGCCCGATGCGGGTGTGACCGGCGTCCAGGAGTCGGCGGGTCGCCTTGTATCCGCCCGACACCTCGTCGGGCAGGATGCACGGCAGCTCCCCTTCCACGTCGTAGCAGTTGACGAGCACCGTCGGCACCTCCCGGGCGGCCTTGGGGAGCGTGACGGCGCGGTGCCAGGTCGTGGCGTACAGCAGCCCTTCCACGCGGTGCTCCAGCATCTGGTCGAGCGCGGCGGCCTCCTGGGCGGGGTCGCCGTCGCTCGCGGCGATCAGCAGGAACCTCCGGTCACCCCAGGCGCGGCTCTGCGCGCCCGTGATCACCTCGCCCGCGAACGGGCCGGTCACGATCTCGGTGATCAGCCCGAACCACCCGCTGCGGTTCGCGGCCAGCGCCCGCGCCCCGGCGTTGGGCCGGTAGCCGAGCTCGTCGATCGCCTCCAGGATCCGCCGACGGGTCTCCTCGGGGATGGCGGCGCCGGGCTTGTCGTTGAGGACGAAGGAGACCGTGGTCCGCGAGACACCCGCATGGCGGGCCACATCGCTCATGGTCACGCGATGCGACTTGTTCGTGGCCACTTCCAGTCCCTTTCGGCCAGCCGAGGGCGAGACAACGCCTCCGGTTTCGCGCTTTAATAACGCGCGTTACTTCCTTGTGGCAGGGAAGTTACGTCCGTCTTGAGCGGCATGTCAATACCTGTGCAAGGACTGCATCAGGCCACCGATCCCGGGACCCTCGCGCCCGCACTCTTCCTGAGAGAGGCAGACAGTCACCATCGCCCGACCCCAGGCCCCCGTCAGTGTCACCGTTCTCGGCGAGTGCGTCGCCAACGCCTTCACCGACGCCGTCCGGTCCGGCTCCGAGGAGCTCGTGCGGCGGGCCCTGCCCGGTGGCGGCCCCGCCAACACCGCCCTCGCTCTCGCCCGGCTCGGCACCCCCACCCGCTTCCTCGGGCGCTTCTCCACGGATGTTTTCGGCATCCTCTTCCGTGCCCGCCTCAGCGCCTCCGGCGTCGACCTGACCGGCAGCGTGACCGCCCCCGAGCCCAGCATCCTCGCCGTCGCCGACCTCGACTGGACCGGCGAGGCCACGTACACCTTCTACGCCGACAGCGCGGCCGACTGGCCGTGGACCGACGAAGAACTCGCCGCCACCGGGTCGGACAGCGCGGCCTGCCTGCACACCGGCTCCCTGGCCCTGATGAGCCAACCCGGCGGCACTCGCATCGAGGACCACCTTGCCGAGGCCCGCGAGCACGTCACCGTGTCCATCGACCCCAACGTCCGCCCCCCTGCTCGTACCGCCCACCGCCTACCGCGAACGGCTCCCCCACTGGTGCGCCCTCGCCGACATCCTTCGCCTCAGCGAGGACGACCTCGCGTTGCTCCTGCCCGGCGTCAGCCCCGAGGAGGCGTGCGACACCTGGCACGCCGCCGGTGCGCGCCTCGTCGTTATCACCTTCGGCGGGCGGGACGCCCTCGCCTCCCTCGACGGCCGCCGCGTCACCGTCCCGACCCCGGCCGTGGACGTAGTGGACATCGTGGGGGCCGGGGACTCCTTCACCGCGGGCCTGCTGCACCGCCTTGCCGCCCTCGGACACCTCGGCGGCAGGCTCGACGCGCTGAGCCCCGAGGACGTCACCGACGCCTGTACCTTCGCTGCCCACGTTGCTGCCCTGACCTGCTCCGTCCCGGGTGCGGACCCGCCCTGGGCAGAAACCTCGCGATCTCCGTTCCCGCGCTATCCGAACGCCTTCCGCTCGGCCGACAGTAGTCCGGTGGTCTCGTAGAAGCGCAGCGTTGCGGCCGGATGCCGGTGGCGCTCGGCCAGCTGCGATATGCGGTAGGTCGTCGCACCACCGACGGTAAAGCCTCGACACAACTCGAAGGTCAAGCCCCCATCGCCAAACCACCCGAACCCGCGCCTGGACGGACAGCCAGGACCCCTCCGTACGCGGGTTCGCCTGCCGGAACCTCCAGGATTGCGGGAACCCGCGCCCTTCCCCCTTGGACGTCCTCGCCGGCCCGTCGATCGTGCCGGCGCGGTCTACCACCCACGCTGAAGGAGGCCATGCTCTGGTCCGAGGCGCTCGAAGGCGCGGGCGCTGCTGCCCAGCCGGCGCGCATCTGTTCGCAACAATCCACAGCTGGACAAGGTCTGCTGGTTTGATCGTCCACCAGTCGAATCACAGGGCTCTGCTCAACAGGGGCGAGTAACCCATCAGAGCGGTTTCCTCTTGGGGCAGTTTTCCCGACCCCTGGAGGTCATCACCGATCCAGCAACGCGAGGGCGACAGTGTCTCCACAGCGCGATGGCAGCCCATGCCGCGCAACCGGCAAATGGGACACCGAACCGCCCCGTAGACACTCGCCTGGACCTGACCGCGCCGTCCCGACCCCTGTACGGCCCTGGGTCTTGGCATCGCCCCTCAAAGCAGTTGCCCGGACCACGAGCGGCAACCGCGAACACCTAGTCCACCGCTGGTCAGAGGGGTTGGAGGCGCCCCGAGTGCCACCGGACTCCACACCCACGAGCAGCGGATTCAGCCCGTTCAGGCAAAGTTGACGCTCCGACACCCCAAAAATGAACGTTTCCGCAGGTCAAAGACCTGCACAGGTGAGGCGGGCAGGACTCGAACCCACGACCGACGGATGATGAGTCCCCTGCCGCCGCATTACGTTCTTTACCGGAGATCGCCGATCTTTGTCGGCCAGTGCCGGACTATGCAGGTCACAGCCCTTCCCGGCAGCCTACTCCCGCTGAACGGTTATCGGATTTTGCCGGGCTCCACCGACGCCTTACAGGACTTCCGGCCGAGCAATGGCCGAGCAGAAAGGCCCCGCCACCTGCGGTGACGCCGCCCCTAGCCTAGCCAGTCGTAGATCGCGACCTGACACGGCGGCATCTACGTTTGATCGGCTGACGAGAATGATGACGGCCGGGTGCATCGGCATGTTCCGGATCTAGTATTTGTTCAGCGGATGCCCCAGTTGGGTCGACTTCACGGCTGGGTGCGTCGCTCGGCGGCATCGAACGCGGGCGCGAGCGGGGCCAGTGCCGCGCGGAGCTGGTCGGGCAGTGAGCCGGAGGGCACGACCAGTCCTCCGGTGCCGAAGCTCCCGGCGGCCTCTGCGTTCCCGGCCGGCCGAAGCCAGCCTTCCAACGCGATGCGAACCGCCGCGGCCACGCTTGCCGCGAGAACGCGGGCTGTGCGTGCTCCGGCGTCACCTAGGCGTTCGGCGATCACTGGCGTGAGAGGGGGCTCGATGTCGGCGGTGGTATCGAGGAACGCGTCGCGCAGCGCGGTCCAGGTGGTGATCAGCAGCAGCGCCTCGCGTTCGCGCTCACCGGTGTTCGTGTACTGCTCGACCACTGCTTCGGTGACGGCGTCAGCCAGGCGCACTCCTGCGGGCCGGGCCGCGACCGCCGCCGCGATCCGCGCCTCCCGGTCCGCGGTAACAGCGGAGACGATCGCCTGCTCGCGACTGGCGAAGTAGTTGTTGTAGGTGCGCGGCGAGACTCCGGCCGCCTCGGCGATGTCCTCGACCCGCACCTGGTCCGGCCCGCGCTCCACGGCCAGGCGCAGGGCCGCCTCGCGTAGCGCCTCGCGCGTGGCCTGCTTCTTCCGCTCCCGCAGCCTTGATGGTGGTGTCGTCACGGGTGTCAGCGTTCCACACAGACTGCGTGCACGCAAACTTGCGTGCACGCACTTTTACTGTCAGCCTCGACCCGACCGGGACCGACAGAGAGGCCGTCACCATGCGAGCAAGAGGAATGACCTACGACACCGGGTTCGTCGTGCACGGCCAGATTTCCCGCGAGCACTTCGACCCCGCGGTGGTTCGGCGCGAGCTCGCCATCATCCGCGACGACCTGCACTGCAACGCGATCCAGATCATCGGCGGCGACCCTGGCCGACTGGAGCTGGCCGCCGGTGCCGCCGCCGAGCTCGGCCTGGAGGTCTGGTTCTCGCCCTATCCGCTGGAGCTGGATCCGGAGCAGATCCTCACGCTCTTCCGCGACTGCGCCGAGCGAGCGGAACGGCTCCGGCAGCAGGGGGCCACAGTCGTGTTCGTCGCAGGGGTCGAGCTGAGCGTGATGAACCGCGGGTTCCTGCCCGGAGAGAGCCCCGAGGAGCGGGTCGAGCAGCTGATGAGCCAACCCGAGCGGAGCGCCGAAGCGATGCGCGAGCTCGGCGTGCGCATCAACGCATTCCTTCGCGACGCCGCGGCCACGGTCCGCGAGCGCTTCCAGGGCAAGCTCACCTATGCATCCATCCAGTTCGAGCAGGTCGACTGGACTCCCTTCGACGTTGCGACGTTCGAGCTGATCCGCTCCGCCGAGGTCGCCGACCGGTTCCGGGATGCGGTGCGCACCCTGGCCCAAGGCCCGAAGCCGCTCGCCATCACCGGGTTCGGCACCGCGGCCTACCGCGGCGCGGGAGACCGCGGTGGGCGGGTGCTGGAAGTGGTCGAGTACGACCCGGAGACCAAGGCCCCTGTACGGCTGAACGGCATGTACGAGCGTGACGAGGCCGGCCAGGCCGCATATCTGAGCGAACTGCTGGAGATCTTCGAGACCCAGGGCGTGGACAGCGCGTTCGTGTTCCTGTTCGCCTTGCCTGGCTACCCGCACCGCCCGGACGGCGACCCCAGGGACGATCTGGACCGGGCCGGGCTGGGCATCGTCAAACTCCTCGAAGGGCGCCGGGGGCAGACCTACCCCGACATGGAGTGGGAACCCAAGGCCGCCTTCGCTGCAGTGGCGCAGCGGTATCGGGGTGATAGGCGCCGTGCGCGGTGACCACGGCGCTGGCCCCGCACTGCGCCGCATTGCAGATCCCGAGCAGATGGAAGCGGTATTCGCCGAGCTCGCCGCAGACCTCGCGCCGGTCTACCGACGCCGCGACCTGCGGGCCAACGGCGTGTTATACCTGCGCGGGTTACTGATGCCGGGCGTTGCGGGCAACTGCTGGTCGATCGCGGAGCAGTCGGCCTGGACCGGCCGTATCGCCCGCACCACTCGCCTCCCATGGGCCTCACTGGCCACCTATGGAGCAGTTGGACAATTCCAACGGGCGCCGTTAAAGAGAACGGCACCCCCGTGGGCGTCGAACAGCGCAGTTTCGATGCCGTTGCATCCTGGGCCTTCCTGGGGCGGTGCAGCGCTGGCCGGTCTCGAACCGACGGCTGCACCGCCGCGCGTGAACAGTGCCGGGCGATGACGGCAATGATCTCCCTCTTCAATGAAGATCCAATCTCCCCCGCACTCCTGCTATCCAACGTCGAGCGAGTTGCCGCCGGTTCGGATCCGGTCTGAAGCGCGCGGACCCTTGCGGGGTCTGGCGTCTAGCCCATCCCCTCCCCGTGGGCGGTGTCTTTGCCTCCGTAGCTCAATTGGCTAGTGCTGTGACCGGATTGGTTCACCGGGTTGGCGGTACTGTCCGCGCATGAATCAGCTCCCCTGCACTTTGGAAGCCCTCGTTGTGCGCACCGACTTCTCGGCAGACGGTGCGTGGGACGCTCTGCGGGCGTCGTTGTTCTTGCCCAGCAAGGACGGTTTCCTGGCCAACGTCGCAGTCGTGGATGACCGGAGGTACGAGGGCTTGACATCCGACCAGGCCCTCGACCTGATCCCCGCGGAGTACCAGCATCCGCTTCTTGTCTTAGCGGACTCTGTAGCCCTCGCCTCGACTGAACGGCCGCTCCTCGTGCTGGACCTGCAGGGTGAGCGTGGGCGTGGTGCCCGCGTTGTGGCAGCCCAGCTGTGGAGCATTGAGAACAACCTCTCGGGTGCGAACATGGATTTCGAGGAGTTCGCCGGCGCCGTCGAGGAGGACGGCGTCTTCCGAGGCCTCTGAGTCACTGGCCTTTGGGCGGTGTCAGGCTGCGGACGCGGGCGCGTTCCTTGCGTTCTGCGGCCAGGACGTCGCGGTGGCGGGCGTTGGCGTTTCGCCACCGCAGGTAGGCGTGCAATGCCCGTGTCTGCACGGTGTGGTTGGGGTGGTGCGAGTTGGCGATGGTGAACTGCCGCAGTGGTCCGAAGTGGGCTTCGATCGGGTTGGCCCAGGAGGCGTAGGTCGGGGTGAAGCACAACTCAACCTTGTTCTTCTTCGCCCAGTGGCGGATGTCGGCGCCCTTGTGGGCGGACAGATTGTCCAGGATCACGTAGATCGGGGCGCCGTCGGGCCGGGCGGCGCGGATCGACTTCAGCGCGGCCAGCGTGTTCACGGCGCCCTTCCTGCGGTGGTTGACGCCCCACAGGGTGTCGTCGCCGACCGAGTAGCAGCCGTGGAAGTACCGCACTCCGTGGGTGCGGTGGTAGGTGGCCGGCACCCGGTCGGGCCTGGTCTACGCGGCCCAGCATCTGCCGCCGGTGGGTCGGATCCCGAGGGGGCCGAACTCGTCGAAGGCGAAGACCCGGTCCGGGAAGCGGTCCAGGACCTCCTCGATCCGGTCCAGTTTCGCCTCGCGCTCGGGGTCCGGGGATTCCTTCCATGTCTTGGTGCGCTGAAAGGTGACACCGCGGCGGGCGAGCAGGCCGCGTAACGCCTCGCGGCCAATGCGGATCGCCCGGCCGTGGATTTTGCGCAGGTAGGCGACGAGTTTGCGCAGTGACCAGCGGGTGAAGGGCTGGCCGAGTTCGGTCGGGCGGGTGGTTGCCGTCTGGATGACGAAGTCCTCGTCGTCAAGGCTGAGTTGGCGGGGACGGCCTCCCGCCCATCGAGGGTCCAGGCAGGCCAGGCCGATCTGGTTGAAGGGGTGGATCACATCGCGGACGGTGTTCTCGTCGGCCTGGACCAGCTGGCCAATCACCGGCACGCGGTTCCCACTGGCCGAGGCCAGCAGCATCATCGCGCGCCGAAAGCGCACCGTACTGGTGCTGCCCCGGCGCACGATCTGCTGCAGCTTCTGCCCCTCCTGGTCGGTCAGTCTGCGCACACGGACAGGCTCGGCCACCGCGCCTCCAGCGGTCGGATCGGACGTCACCTCACATCCAACCGCCACGACCACCGACCCGGGCGATCACGGGTCATCTCCCCGCCGAGTGGCTACACCACTCGGCGGGACGCCATCCGGCGCGTCGGGCAGTCTGTTGACCTACCCGTTAACTAACGACTTGGTCCACGATTGAGGTTTGGGCGTGCTGGCCTGGCGGGTCGGCTGCTGGTTGATCAGTGAGCTGTTTCACAGTGGCCACTGATCGGGTGATGCCGGCGGTGTGCGCAACGTACGAGGCTCCCGTGCCGGAAGCAGGTTGATCGTCACGCAGTCGCGGATCTACCCCTCGACGAAGGCGACCGTCTCGTCAAGCGGCGCACGGCCTGTACGGGCGTCAGCCGCGTTGACGTCCTCGAACCCGATCGACATGCCGCAGAACAGGACGAGCTCGTCCGGGGGTGACAGAACCTTCGCGACGGTCCTGTGAAACTTCGCCCAGGCCATCTGCGGACAACTGTGCAGACCTTCGGCGCGCAGCAGCAGCATGACGGTCTGTAAATACATGCCGACGTCAGCCCACTGGGCTGGGCCCATGTCACGGTCGATGTAGCAGAACAGGGCAGCGGGCGCGCCGAAACAATCCCAATTTGCGGCAGCGGCTCTCTGACGCGCCTCCAGGTCCTCACGCGGTATGCCGAGAGCGCCGTAGCGCTGCTCACCGAAGGCGGATCGCCGCTCGCGGTAGGGCGCCTTCAGCGTGGCCGGGTACATCTCATACTCCGGCTCGTCCCAGGGGTCACCCGAGGCCAGGCGCTCGCCGGCACGCTTCTTGATCTCGGCCAGTGGCGCGCCGGTCACCACAAAGGGACGCCACGGCTGGATGTTCGATCCGGACGGCGCCCAGGCCGCGGTGGACAGAACGCGCTCCAGTGTCTCCCTCGGAACAGGGCGCTCTGTGAATGCGCGCACCGCCCGTCGGCTCGTGACCGCCTCATAGGTGTCCATGCCCGCCCGCTCCATTCCACTCCACAGGGCCTTCGTCACAGCCACGACGGTAGCAGTCGAGATCGTATCGTGTGAAACAATCAAGACGGAATCCACAGCCCCTGGCCCCCGGTCTCGGGCACTGCATCTTGGAGAAAATCCATGGCCACGCTGCTGCACATCGACTCGTCCGTGTTCTCTGGCGAGGCGTCCTCGTCCCGTTCGGTCACGGCCGCCTTCCGCAGGGCATGGGAGGAGCAGCACCCGGAAGGCACGGTGATCTACCGCGACCTCGCTGCCGACCCCGTCCCGCACATCACCGCCGACGCCTGGTCCGCCGGTTACACCTCGCCGTCCGAGCACAATCCGGAGCAGTCCGCCGCGTTCGCCGCACGCGTGAAGCTCATCGAGGAGCTGGAGCAGGCGGACGCCGTCCTGATCGGCGCCCCCATGTACAACTTCTCGATTCCGTCGACCCTCAAGGCGTGGCTGGACAGCGTGCTCCTGCTCGGCCGCACCGCCGGGGAGGCCCCCTCCGCCCAGGGCACCCCGGTCCTCGTCGTCGCCAGCCGCGGCGGCTCCTATGCGCCGGGCACCCCGCGCGAGGGCTACGACTTCGTACAGAACTACCTGGAGGCCGTCCTCAAGGGCACCCTCGGCCTGGACCTCGAGTTCATCGTTCCGGAACTCACCATGGCTCCTCGCAACCCGGCCATGTCCGAGCTGATCCCTCGCTACGAGGCGTCCCGCCGGCACGCCTTCGAAGAGGCGACCTCCAAGGCCAAGGGACTCGCGGAGCGTCTCGCCGCGTAACTGTGCGGGCCGCCGGACGCCGTGCGACGCCTCACCCCAGGACGTCGCACGGCGTACTCGGGGCCCACGCTCGTGCCACTGGCGCCCTGCCCCCCGGGGGGCAGCGCTGCAATGTGGACGGCCGAGTGGTCGGCCGTCCGGTGGCGCTCGCATGGGTGCAGATCATCATCCCGGCCAGGTGCACGGCGCGCGGCATCCGCAGCCCTCAAGGCAGGATTGCGCTACGGAAGCCACATGTGCCCAAGAGGGCCGACGCGGACGCGCCTACGCCTCGTCGTCTGCGGGATGGGCAAGCCGGGTCAGGAGATCCGTCAGCTGCTCGGGCTCGCCGCGCCCCAGTTCGGCAACCAGACGCTCAGCCAGCGGCTCTGCCGCCACGTGCGCGGAATCGAACAGCTCCAGTCCCCCAGGTGTAATCTCCACCGCCCGGACCCGCCGGTCCCCGGGAACCGCCTTGCGTACGGCCAGACCCTTGCGCTCCAGGTCGTCCACGATCCGCATGATCCCGGCTTTGTCCGTGCCTGTCGCCGCCGCCAGATCCCGCTGCACGGTGGGCCCGTGGTTGACCAGCTCGATCAGCACAGCGAAATGCCGCAGCTCGATGCCGAGCGGCCGAAGCGCCTCCCCCATCACCGCGCCTACACGCCAGTGCGCCCGGCGCAGCAGCAGCCCGAGAGCGAAAGGAGAGGGATCCCCGGGACGGTCGGTCGCACGCGCGGCGGTGGAGTGGTGGAGAACGTCGTCGGCCATGACATCAGTCTACTTCACTCGATACGGTCTCATTTGAAACTAAATAATGAGGCGCTTGCTTCCATCAGACTCGGAGACCCAGAACCAGCGAGTCCTTTTGCCAAGGTGGATCACCGCGGTGGTGTAGGCGTGGGCGGTGCCCACCGAGATACCGAAGGCCGCCGCGATCTGCGCGAGGGTGTCGTGCCTTCGCAGGTACACCAGGGCGACCAGCGCACGCCGGTACGGCGGGAGTTTGCACCGGCGGTCACCCTCGCGGGTGACGATGAGCATGGTTACCCCTTGGCCGCGACCGGCGGCGACATGAGCCACTTCGGCACTCCTGACCGCCTCGCCGGCTTCGGCGGCGTTGCTCCCGTTCCCCGCGACTCCGGCAAGACCAGCGGCAACCTCCGCCGCCCACGACGCTACAACCGCCGACTCCAACGAGTCTTCTACATCTCCGCGTTGTTCAGCATCCGTCACTGCGAGGACTCCCGCCGCTTCTACGACCGCAAACGCTCCGAGGGCAAGCGCCACATCCAGGCCGTCCTGGCCTTGGCCCGCCGCCGGGTCAACGTCCTCTGGGCACTCCTACGCGACGGACGGACCTACGAGGCCGTGCCTCCACCACTCACGCGGCTCGACAGACAGCATGAGGAATCAGTAGGCGGCCTGCCGGACGGGCGCGACCCCGGTGCGCGGCTTGCGGCGGGTCGGTCGGCGAGCCGAACGGTCCGAAACCAATGAAGCGATCGCCTGGTGGGTCGCGGCGTAGTCCTCGCGAGAGCCGGTGTAGCGCTGGAGCGGACGCGATCATGCCCAAGACATTGGCCATCGCCGCCGTCGACCGGCTCCTGCACCATGCCCACATCGTCCTAACCGAAGGGTCCTCGCTGCGGCTGACCCAGGTCACCAGCGGTCAGGGCGTCGTCCCCCTCGCCCCGGCCCGGTGACCTCTGTCTCCTCAGACGGGCTCCGGAAGCGGACCCAGGTGCTTGATCACCCGCTCACGCAGCAGGAGGTACTCCTCCCAGCGGCGAGGCAACGGGCCCGGCGGCCGCGCGACGACACGAGCAGCCGTGACCGTCTGCCCACGCTGGAACTGCTCGCGGGTCAGGTCGAGTTCCACACCGCTCGGCAGCCGGTTCCACCAGTGGAAACCGTGCTGGGTCCCGTCAAGATGCACCTCGCCGACCACGAGATCACCGCCGAAGACGTCGTCGCCGATCAAAGCCGTGATGTCGCAGTGCCCCCAGGCCGGGTTGCCCTGCTGCCAGTCGGCCTGGTCGTCGGGCGAGCAGGTGTCGGCAGACCAGCCGGCACGCAAAGCCTTGTCGAGATCAAGCAGGTTCCAAGAGGTCATGCCGCCCAGCATCGCAGCCACCACTGACATCACAGATTGCCCCGGGCGCCAAGGCCCGGCTGTCCCGAATCATGCACGGATACAGCCGAACAGAGGACGAATAGTCATACCGGACAGGGGGATCAACTGTCCGTCAGCAAGGACTTGAAATGTCGGCTCACCCGGATGTCCATTGTCCGTGGACAGTCCGAGCTGGGAACGTCCCCGCAGAAGAGCAAACGCGGCCGGCCAAGCACCGGCCTGAGCATCAGGGCCTCAGCAGTCCGCCCACCCACCAGTCGTGCGGCTTGCCGTCGTTGGCGATGCCGCGATTGCGCAGTGTCCCTTCGACGGTGAAGCCGAGTTTCTCGGCGACGGCACGCGAGCCGGTGTTCCCGGCCATGGCCCACCACTCGATGCGGTGGACGTCGAGGGTGTCCCAGCCCCAGTCACACAGGGCCCGAGCGGCCTCCACCGAGTACCCGCATCCGCGCTGTTCCTTGACCGCCCAGTAACCGAGCTCCCAGACGCCGCGGCTGACGAGAGTCAGGCAGTACGAGCCGACCAGGGCGCCGGTGTCCTTGCGGAACGCGCCGAGGGTGTAGTCCCTGTCCTCGGCCCACTGAGCGGGCAGCTTCTCGCAGACGAGCTTCTCCGCGTCCTCACGCCGGTACGGCACCGGCACCGGGGTGTAGAACTGGATGTCCTCGTCCTGGCAGGCTTCGTACACCGCATCCACCTCGGCAGGTGTGAAGGCCCGCAGCACCAGACGGTCGGTCTCAAGCGTCACTAAATCCATCGCGGCAGTATGACCACCATTAACAAGCGGCGACCATCGAATATCCCGACCGAGCACCGCCCATCACAACACCCCCGGGCTGGTCAACGGTCATCGCACACCCCAAATCAGCTGCCCCCGAGAGGGAGCTCCCCCACCACGGCCCCGTCCGGCCGGTACGGCAGGACGACGGCCGTCGCGAGGGACCGTTGAACGGACCCAGGTCAGCCACATACCACCGCAGCCCGCCGAGCGGACCGCTACCGGCAAGGGCACCAAGGGAGGCTCCGCCGAGCTCGCCTTCCCTCGCGGGACCGTTGGAGGAGGCGACCCGTACGACCCCGGCCAGTACCGACGCGCCCGCGCCGAGTTGGCCGAGCTGTCAGCTCGCTTTGCCAGATCTATTGACTTGCTCTCCCGTCCGTCATTACCGTCTCGCAGAATTTCGAACGACGTTCGACATCTCGAACGGCGAATATCTCGCATGAGTGCCCAATGGAGGACACCTCTATGCGTCATCGACCCAGACCCAGCACCCGCCTGGTGGCCGCCCTGTGCGGCTCGACGCTGTCCATGGCCCTGTTGACCGGGGGACCCGGGGCGACCCCCGCCCAGGCGGCCGACGACCCCAACGCGGTCGCGCTCGACAAGGACGCGATCCTCGCCGCCAACCAGCTCGACGAGCCGCAGTGGTACAAGGACAACATCCCTTTCCTCGACACCCCCGACAACGACATCGACGATGTCTACTACTACCGGTGGAGCACCTACAAGCGTGCGCTCCGCTACACCGTGCCGGGTACGGGTTATGTGTCGACCGAGTACGACGTGCCGATCGGCTACGCCGGGAACCCGTACACCGCGCTCCCGGACGCGGCCGGTTACCACCTGCTGGACGGGCGCTGGTTGCGCAACCGGGACTACGCCGGTGACTACCTGGACTTCTGGCTGCGCGGGGCGGGCAACTCGGGCGCCCGCAACTTCAGTGAATGGATCACGAGCGCCGCGTACCAGCGTTATCTCGTCACCGGTGACGCCGCTCAGATCAAGTCCGCGCTCCCCCACCTCATCGCGCTGTACAAGCGGTGGGACTCGAACCTCACCAGCGACATCACGGTGAACGGCACGCAGTCCACCAGCGACCTGTACCACCAGACCCCGCTGTCCGACGCCACGGAGTACACCGAGACGTCGATGCACAGCAGCGACTGGTTCGGCGGCGGCCGCGGCTACCGGCCCACGATCAACGCGTACATGTTCAGCGCCGCCCAGGCCATCAGCAAGATCGCCACACTGAACGGCGACACGGCGACCGCGAACGATTACGACGCCAAGGCCGCGCAGCTCAAGTCGGCCGTGCAGAACTCGCTGTGGGACCCGCAGCGCAACTTCTTCATGCAGGTCTACAACACGGACACCACCAACGGCGCCCTGAAGCAGACCAGGACGACCTGGCGGGAGCTGATGGGCTACGCCCCGTGGGCGTTCAACCTGCCCGACGCGCAGTACTCGTCGGCGTGGAAGTACGTGACCGACTCCAAGCGGTTCAAGGCGCCGTTCGGACCCACGACGCTGGAGCGGGTGCACGACTTCGAGGCGGAGCAGGCCACCCGCAACCACGCCAACTTGTTCAGCTCGTCGACCGCCTCCAACGGGCAGTACGTCGGGCAGATCGACTTCGACGACAGCTACGTCACCTTCACCGTGGACGCGCCCGGCGCCGGGACGTACCCGGTGACCGTGCACTACGCCAACGGCACCAGCGGCACGTCGACGCACAAGCTCATCGTGAACGACGACACCGCCAACCCGATCACGGTCAGCTACGCGCCCACCGGGGCCTGGCAGAAGTTCTCGGAGTCGCAGGCCGTCACCGTGCAGGTCCCCCTGAAGGCCGGCGCCAACACGCTGAAGTTCGCCAAGGGCACCAGCTTCGCCGAACTCGACCGGATCACGGCGAACCCGTACTTCGACTACCAGGCGATCCCCGCCACGCAGCAGCGTGACGACGCCAACTGCTGCCACTGGAACGGCCCGAGCTGGCCGTACCAGACGAGCCAGGTCCTGACCGGCATGGCGAACCTGCTCCAGGACTACCCGGCGCAGAGCTACGTCACCAAGGCGGACTACCAGACGATGCTGGCGCAGTTCGCCGACCTCCAGCACAAGGACGGCAAGCCCTACATCGCCGAAGCCGCCGACGGCGACACCGGCCAGTGGATCTACGACGGCCTCAACTTCAGCGAGAACTACAACCACTCCAGCTTCAACGACCTGGTGCTCACCGGTCTGCTGGGCATCAAGCCGCAGGCGGACAACACGCTGGTGCTCAAGCCGCTGGTCCCGTCCACCTGGGACTGGTTCGCGGTGGAGTCCCTGCCCTACCACGGGCACACCTACTCAATCCGCTGGGACCGTGACGGCACGCACTACGGCAAGGGCAGCGGCCTGCAGATCTTCCAGGACGGCCAGCGCATACAGCAGTCGTCGACGCTCGCCAACACCACCGTGAACGTGGCCGCCCCCGTCACCCCGGCACCGGCCACCCGGCTGATGAACGTGGCCGCCAACCCGCTGACCGCCGAGCAGGACTGGCTCGGCCGGACCATCACCCAGCCCTACCCGAAGGCCTTCGCCTCCTACACCAACACCGTCTCCAACGGTCCGCACTGCCACAGCGGGCAGACCTGCAAGCCCACCACCTTCGACGCCCCGCTGCGGGCCACCGACGGCTGGATCCGCTACGACAAGATCCCCGACGACCGGTGGACCAACTCCGGCTCGCCGAACGCCACCGACCACCTCGGCGTCGACTTCGGCGCCCCCCGGAAGATCAACGAGGTGAAGTTCTACACCTACGACGACGGCGCGAACATCCGCGTCCCGGCGAGCTACACCGTCCAGTACCTCAGCAACGGCTCGTGGGTGAACGTCCCGAACCAGGCCAAGAGCCCTGCCACCCCGGTCGCCGACAACGCCAACGAGGTGACCTTCCCGACGATCACGACCTCCCAGTTCCGGGTCGTCTTCACCCCCCAGGCCGGCAAGTTCGTCGGCGTCACCGAGCTGGAGTCCTGGTACCCGGAGACACCGGCCGTGAAGATCGTCAACAAGAACAGCAACCTGGAGCTCGGCATCTCCGGCTCCTCGATCGCCGCAGGAGGCGCCGCCCAGCAGCAGACGGCCGACGCCACAGCCAACCACCAGTGGAAGATCGTTCCCGCCGAGAACGGCTACTACAAGATATTCAACGCCAACAGCGGGCAGGTGCTCGGCATCAAGGACGCCTCCAAGACGGCCGGCGCCACCGCACTGCAGTGGGGTGACACGCTCACCGCCGACCACCTCTGGTCCGTGGTGGACGCGGGCGGTGGCTACTGCAAGATCATCAACAAGAACAGCGACATGGCTCTGGGCATTCAGAACATGTCCACCGCAACCGGGGCACAGGCCGTGCAGTGGGACGACAACGGCACCGCCGACCACCTGTGGCGCATCGCCGCAGCCGACGGATCCACACCGTTCAACTCCTGACCGCCCGTCCGCCGCGGCACGGCCGTCGGCCGGGGTCCGGAATTCCGGGTCCCGGCCGGCGCTGTCGCCATGGGGGCACCTCCCGTTACTTCGGGTCGGGTGCCGAGTCGGCTCTCATCCTCGCGTCCCGAGCGCGCAGGCAGCAGACGCCCTCAGGGAGGCACGGAGTCGATCCCGCCGACTCGGGCCACTGGGTGCCGGGACAGAGGCCGAAGCACCTTGATCACCTGCCCCGCCACAGGTCAGAGTCGCCGACATGCCCCCGCACGGCGCGGGACCCACGAGAAACCGAACGCGCGAGCAGCGGAGCCGCAGTAGCCCTCAGGCCTGCGGCCCGCCAACCATCCGGGAACGGCAGCAGATCCCGCACCAAGGCCCACTCCGCATCGCTCATGTCCGAGTCGTATCGAGGCCGGCGCTCCGGCCGGCCGGCCGCGTCCCGAACCGATGGGCGAGACAGTCACAGCCAGGAGTGGACGAACTGGACTCGGCGAGCAGGACCGCGCGACACTTCGACACCAGGGCCTCTTGCTTCTCGCTGGATTCGACAACCGCGAGCTACCAAGAGGCCCTTCTTCCACGCACCCGCACCGGCCGACTCACCCGAACCAGGCCCTTGTTCGAACCGTTCCTGTGGACTGAGCATGAGTGAGTCCGCTCAGCCGCACGCCCCGAACGGTCTTGGGCGCACTGGTCCCCGGCGTACTCAACCCCGAGGCAGCGACACGGATCCTGTCCATGGTCCGATCCCGGGAGGCCGGTTCCCTGCGCGACCCGGCCAGATGGGCACGGCCAGAGGCGACGGGGAGGCCCCGAACCATCACTCCGGTGGAGCGGGGGCCCCGCACGCTGGCGCCGTACCCGGTGTCCCAGGCCGCACGATCACCATAGGCCGAACGGCCCAGGACGCCGCAAGCCAGGAAGCCGACCATCACACGATCGAGTTAAACAGCCCTTGTACACGCTCCCCGTCAAGCAGTTGGCAACCCCTCCGACCACACAGACGGATAGAGAACGGCTAGTCAGGACGGCTCAGATCTCCTGGGGCTTGTAGGAGCTGGGGTCGCGCAGGATGACGCGGCGCAGCAGGTCGACGGTTTTGGTGACGCCCTCGACGGGGGCCACAAGAACGTCCTCGTGCTCGATGCTCAGGACGTCGTCGTAGCCAGCTCGGCGCAGGGCGAGGCAGAAAGCACGCCAGAACGAGTCGTCGTGGCCGTAGCCGAGGGTGACGTAGTTCCAGGAGCGTTCCTTGGCGGCCATGACCGGCAGCGTCTCCAGCCTGCTGGTCAGGGCCTGGCGGGAGGGTTCCAGCCGGGTGTCCTTGGCGTGCACGTGGTAGATCGCCTCGCCCAGGGTCTCGATGGCGGCCAGCGGGTCGGCGCCCATCCACATCAGGTGACTGGGGTCGAAGTTGGCACCGACCACGGGCCCGACCTCCTCGCGCAGGCGCAGGAGGGTGGGGACGTTGTAGACCGCCTGGTGGGCGTGCATCTCCAGAGCGAGTTTGGGTACGCCCCGGTCACGGGAGTGGGCGACGAGGTCTCGCCAGTACGGGAGTACGGCTTCGGACCATTGCCACTCGAGGATCTGTGTGGTCTCCGGCGGCCAGGAGACCGTGATCCAGTTGGGGTTGGCGTCGCCCGGCCCGCCCGGCAGCCCGGACATCATCACCACGCGGTCGACGCCGAGGAGCGGGGCGAGAGCGATCGTCCTGCGCGCGACCTGGTCGTGCTCGCGACCGCTGGGCCCGGGGTGCAGGGGGTTGCCTGAGCAGGTGAGGGCGCTGATCGTGAGCCCTCGGTCGGCGACCTTGGCCAGCAGTTCGCGGCGCGCGCCGTCGCTGTCGAGAAGCCGGTCGACGTCGATGTGCGGGGCGGTGGACCAGGCGCCGGTGGCGAACTCCACGTGGTCCAGACCGAGTTCGGCGGCCAGGTCCAGGGTCTCGTCGAGCGTGAGGTGCCCGACGCTGTCGGTGTTCAGACCGATCTTCATGATGCGTCCCGTCTGCGGTGTGGTCGGGCGGGGAGCGGCCGTTCCCCGCTGGTTCGGTGTGCCGGCGGTGGAGGTCAGATGTAGAGGGCTGGGCGGTCGGCGAGTTCCACCTCGACGCGGCGGCCCTCGGTCTGGGCGCGGATGCCCGCCTCGCAGACCGCGGCCACGGCGTAGCCGTCCCAGGCGCTGGGGCCGGTGACCTCGCCGCGCCGGGTGGCGTCGATCCATGCCTGGACCTCGCGGTCGTACGCTTCCTCGAACCGCTCGACGAAGCCGGGAGTGACCGTGCCGCCCCAGCGTCCGCCGGTGCTGACGAGCATGTCGTGCCGGTCGCCGATGCGGGCGGTGCCGTGCTCGCACACCGCCTCGGCCTGGACCTGGTAGCCGTAGCGGGCGTTGACGTAGATCTCGACGTCGACCAGGGCGCCGCCGTCGGTTTCGAAGACGACGAACTGCGGATCGGCCAGCCCTTCGGGCGCGTTGCCGGAGGGCCGCGGCCGCATGACGGTGACGGACGTGATCTCCTGGCCGAGCAGCCAGCGGGTGATGTCCATCTCGTGGGTCACCGAGTCGTTGATGAGCATGGCGCTGGTGAAGTCCGGCGGGCAGGACGGGTTGCGATGCCGGTTGTGCAGCATCAGCGGCCGGCCCAGTTCCCCGCCGTCCAGCAGCGCTTTGAGCTTGATGTACTCGTGGTCGTAACGGCGCATGAAGCCCACCTGCACCCGGCGGTGCCCGAGGCGTTGCTCGGCCTCCAGCACGCGCAGGGCGGAGGCGGCGTCGGGGGTGAGGGGCTTCTCGCACAGGACGGGCAGGTCGTACTCGAACGCGGTGAGCAGTGCCGCCTCGTGGGCGACGCCCGGGGAGGCGAGCAGCACCGCGTCGACGTCGGGTGAGGCCATCGCTTCGGCGACGTCGCCGTAGGCCGCGCATCCGTCGACGTCGGCGGCGACCGTCTTGGCGCGATCGATGTCGACGTCGACGACGGCGGCCACATGGGCGCCGCTGGTCACCTCGCTGATCCGGCGTACATGGTCGGCGCCCATGCGGCCGGCGCCGATCACGGCGACTCCAAGGGAGGTGTGGTGGGTCATGTGATTCCTTGCCTGGGGGTGGGGGGCGGCGGTGACGGTCAGCAGTGGGCCGGCCGGACCCACACGGGTCCGGCCGTGACCCGGGTCGTAAGCGTCAGCGTGTTCCCTTGGCGGCGAACGCGGCGACGGCGGCGACGTTGGACTTGTCGACGAAGGCCGGGCCGGTCAGCACGGGCGCGACGCCGCCGCCGCTGTAGTTGCCGTTGTTCTTGTAGAGCCAGAGGGAGTCGACCGCCAGGTAGCCCTGCAGGTAGGGCTGCTGGTCGACGGCGAACTGGATGCTGCCGTCCTGGATCGCCTTCACGAGTTGCTTGTTGAGGTCGAAGGTGGCGACCTTGGCCTTGCTGCCGCCGTCGGCCACCGCCTGCGTGGCGGTCAGCGCGACCGGGGCGGCGAGGGTGACGACGTAGTCGATGGAGGGGTCCTGCTTGAGCTTGGCGGTGATGGTCGACTGCACGGACGGCATGTCGGCGCCGTTGACGAACAGGTTTTCCGTCGTGCCCGAGAAGCCCTTCTTGACGCCCGCACAGCGTGCCTCGAGGGCGACCTGGCCCTGTTCCTGAATGACACAGGCGACCTTCTTGGCACCGAGGGAACTCAGCTTCTTGCCGACCGCCTCGCCCGCGACGGTCTCGTCCTGGCCGAAGTACTCGAGCAGTCCCTGCTTGTTCCAGTCGTCCACACCGGAGTTGAAGCCGACCACGGGTATACCGGCCTGCACCGCCTTGGCCACGGTGCCCTTCATGGCATCGGGCTTGGCGAGGGTGACGGCGATGCCGTCGACCTTCTGGTCGATCGCGTTCTGCACCAGGTTGGCCTGGTTGCCCCCGTTCGGGTCGGAGGAGTAGACCAGCTTGACGTTGTCCTTGGCAGCGGCAGCCTGGGCGCCCTTGCGGATGGTGTCCCAGAACGTGTCACCGGGGACGGCGTGCGTGATCATCGCGATGGTCATGCGGGGCGTGGTGGCCTTGCCGGCAGAGACGCCGCCGGCGCTCTCCTCCGACTTCTTGCCTCCCGAGCTGCTGGAGCAGCCGGCGACCGTGAGGACGGTACTGGCGGTCAGGGCCACCAGGACGGTGAATCTGCGGGAGCGGGAGGGAAGCGAGCGGTTCATTTCGGCACCTCACTGTGCTGACTTGCGGGAAGGGGTGATCCACCGGCGGGACGCAACACATCCCGTTGCGGGTCGGGCGGGGAGCTATTGGGTGGCCTGCTGTGCGGCTCGGGGTGGGTTCAGAGGGTGAACGCGGCGCGGAACCGCTCCATGGCGGTGTGACTGTCGCCCGAGGGCCATGCCTCCAGGGCGACCGTGCCGTCGTAGCCGAGGTCGGTCAGGGCGCGGGCGACGGCCGGATAGTTGATCTCTCCGGTGCCGGGTTCGCAGCGGCCGGGCACGTCGGCGACCTGGATCTCTCCGATCAGCCCCGCGCCATGCGCGCGGCGGACAAGCTCGATGAGGTTTCCCTCGCCGATCTGGGCGTGGTACAGGTCCAGATTCATCCGCAGACCGGGCCGATCAACTGCCGCGACCAGCGAGAAGACGTCGGCGGCCGTGGCGAACGGGACACCGGGGTGGTCGACGGCGGTGTTGAGGTTCTCCAAGGTGAAGGTGACGCCCGCGCTTTCGCCCAGTTCGGCCAGGCGGGTGAGCGTGCGGTGAGCGGTGATCCACATCTCGCCGGTGGCCTCGCCGGTCACCGGCACCACGGGCAGGCCCTCGCCGTCCAGGCCGGTGCCGTGCAGGTTGAGCCGGGGGCAGCCGAGATGCTCGGCGGCCTTGATCGACTCCTCGGCTGTGCGCAGGAGTTCGGCTGTGCCGTCCGGGTCGGTCAGGGTGCCGCGGATGTAGCCGGTCATCGAGGAGAACTCGGCGGGGGTCTGGGCCAGTGCGTTCAGGTCGTGCCGGGTCCAGTCCCAGATCTCCACTTGGAAGCCGGCCTCGTGGATGCGCCGGGCCCGCTCCTCGATCGGCAGGTCGCGGTAGACCATCTCGGCACAGACCGCCAACGTGTACATCGCAGCTCCCGACTTATAACGTTCTAAGAGAACAGGAGCAGTACGCCAGGCACCGGGCGGCCTGTCAAGGGTTTGTGCGGACATTTGATTTATAACGTTGTAACAACGTTGACCAGTGCGTGCCCTGCTGGGCTCGGTCTACGATCACCTCGGAGAAGACCCTCGAGCAGGAAGGCCGACGGTGCCATCGCGCTCTGCCGTCCCGGACGGAAAGCGGCCGACGCTCAGCGACCTCGCGGCGCGGGCAGGTGTCTCCGTGCCGCTTGCCTCCATGGTCATGCGCGGTGCCAAGGGGCCCAGCGCGGCAAGTCGCGAGCGGGTGCTGCGGGCCGCGCAGGAGATCGGCTACCGGCCGGACAGCAGGGCCCGCCTCCTGCGCAGCAGCCGCTCGCACCTGGTGGGAGTGCAGTTCGACCTGCGACAGCCCTTCCACGCCGACATGGTTGAGGCGCTCTACGCCGCGGCGGGTGCGGCCGGCTATCAGATCGCGCTCAGCGCCGTCGCCGCGAGCCGCAGCGAACAGGAGGCGGTGGAGACGCTGCTCGCCGACCGCTGCGAGGCACTGATCCTGCTCAGCCCCCATGCCCCGGCGGCCCGGCTGGCAGAATTCGCGGCGCAGCTACCCGTCGTCTCCGTGGCCCGCCGGCTGCGTCCGCTCGCCGAGGGCGTCGACGTCGTCCGCGCGGCCGACGACGAGGGCGCCCGCCAGGCGGTCGACCACCTCGTGGCACTGGGCCACCGCGACATCGTCCACATCGACGGGGGCAGGGCGCCGGGCGCTGCCGACCGGCGCCGCGGCTACAAGTCGGCCATGAAGCACCACGGCCTCACCGACCGCGTCCGCCTCGTGCCGGGAGGGCTGACCGAGGACCACGGCGCGGCAGCCGCACGAACACTCCTCGCCGAGGCTGCCCGCCCCACCGCCGTCCTCGCCTTCAACGACCACTGCGCGATCGGCGTCCTCGACACCTTCCTGCGCGCCCGTATCCCTGTGCCCGACGAGATCTCGGTCGTCGGCTTCGACGACAGCCACCTCGCCCGCCTCGCCCACGTCCAACTCACCACGGTCGGGCAAGAAGCCCGCCAGTTGGCGCGCCGGGCCGTGAGCCGGGCTATCGCCCGGCTGGAGGGTGGGGCGGCGGACGACGAACGAGAAGTCGTCGTCACACCACACCTCGTCATACGCAGCACCACCAGGGCACCTTGCCGCTCCTGACCCGCGCTGCTCCAGTCCCGGCCCGATCTGGTCGAAGTTCCACCGCGGCCCCAAAGGACCACCCGCGGCTGTCCGCCGAGGAACCCGCCTCCATCCAGGCGGACGCGCGAGCTGCACGTCGTCGTACTCGGTGAATGGCTGACGCCCAGCCCCACCCCACCCCGTCCACGGCTCCTGGCCCGCGTCTCTTTGGGGGGCGCGGGCCCGCAGCAACAGTGGTGGCGGGGACTGCGTAGAGATCGCCCCCTGTCCTCACTCCCCCACCACCGCGATACACATCCGCGACTCCAAAAACCCCGGCGGCCCAGGCCTCACCGTCGCCGGTGAGGCCTGGGCCGCGGTCCTCTTCTACAGGTAGTACCAGTCCACGGCCACGTCCTGGCCGCCGTAGCCGGTCGCGATGATGGAGACGTTGATGACGGGGTTGCCCTTGGCCTTGCCGCCCACATACCAGCACTTGATGAACTGGAAACCGCGCGTGGGCGGGCAGCTCTGGTCGGAGCGGTAACCGACCTTACGGCCGTTCATGGTCAGGGTGTCGGCAGCGAGGAGATGCACGCCGTCCCAGTACGAGTCGGATCCCGCCCCGTCGCAGGCGGTGAGCTTGCTGCCGGTCGAGGCGTCGCCCGTCGAGCCCGCGGCCTGCTGAGTGCCGTTGTACCAATGGGTGGAGGCGCAGTTGGCCAGCCGCTTCACCTGCGTCGCGCGCCAGCTGAAGTCGCCGCTGTACGTCAGCGTGTCCGCCAGGGCTGTTCCGGCGGTGATGCCGAGCGCGAGCGCCACGGCGGTCAGCACCATGCCGATGCGGGCCGCGATCCTTGCTCGACGTGAGTGCTTGTGGGGGGTAGGCGTCATTGTCCTGTCTTTCGCTCTGGGGGAAGAACTGGTGACTGGACGTGAGAGTGGCTGGCCCGTAGATCGTCGGCGTGACGTGATCATTCCTCGGCCGTAACGAACGCTCCTTTCTCCCGGCGATCTTGATGTGAGCGTCCTTTGCCCGTGTCTTTACGGACCCGCTGACCGCCGCGGCAACCCCTTTGCCCGCCCCGCTGTCCGGCCACTTAGCGGCGACCCGGACCAGTTCGTCCTTGTCGAACGGGTTGTGCTCTCCGGCGAAGCAGCCGCGCTGAAGCGTCGAGAACAGCGGTGTGGCCACGCCATGAGCGCGGGCGAGATGCAGTACCCGGGGGACGTCGAAGGTGTTCGCGGCAGGGCGGTCCCCGCTGTACGGCAGGCCCTCGGCCCGGGCCGGTTCGGCCATCTGCGCTTCCATCCGGCGGGCTTGCTCGGTCGTACCTCCGTGCTTGGCGACGAACACTTCCGGATCGGCACCGCTGTTGCGGACATGTCAGGATCCAGCTCGAAGGGCCGCGGAGGGTGAGCTACACCTGGCCGGCCGGAGCCGCGGTGGCGATTGCCCGTTCGAGCGGGTGCTTGCCGATACAGCACCAGGGGCAGCCCAGATCGGTCCGCAGCTCGGTGATCAGAGGGTGGTCGGTGTCCGGCATCGATGGCTCGGACGACGTGGAAGGGGACGTAGAGCCTCATTTCTGTGCGGGGGTCTTTCCCGAAAGGTGTGGGCACGGAGCCGAAGGAACACGAGCAGTGGTCCGGCCAGGAAGCCTGGGTCGAATCGGACCGCGTTTTCACGCGGGAGAACGGAGAGCCCTACCACCCCGACTGGATCAGCCGACGCTTCAAACGGCTGGTCGAGTTGTCCGACGCCCGGGTCGCGACGGATCCCGAACATGGCCGAAACCGGGGTCCTGTGCTGGTGTGCTCTCGAGTAACACTGGCCGCAGAGGTTGCTTGAGAGTTTGACGACCCCTCGACGATCGGAAGAGGCATGCTCCTGACGTCCCCCCATGGCCGCACTCGCCGCACGGCCCGTTCCGCTTCCCTGGCCGCCCTGCTCGCCCTCACCGGCGCCAGCGCCGTTGCCGCAGCTCCCACAGCGTCCGCAGCCCCCACGGCCTCACTCACCGCCGACGTTCCGCTGGCCGCCAGAGGGGCCGGCAACTCCGTCGTGTATTTCGGCAGTCTCCGGATCGACGACGGCACCTCCGTCACCTGCCTGAGCGCGTGGGGCGGCGACACCTCCGGCGGCAACGGCCGGATCATATTCGCCACCAACTACAAGATCACCGCAGGCACCACCTACGGCATCTCCGCCTGGGAGACCGGCAACTGCGACTCGCCCGGGTGGACGCAGTCCCTCGGCGGCGTGACCGTCAAGCCCACGGCCGCCGACGTCTCCAGCGGGGTCTACACGGTCAGGATCCCGTAGGGCGCGTGTCCGATACCGGACCGCTGAGCTCCAGCAGAACGCACCCGTCACGATCGCGTCAGCCCTCGTCCTGAGGGGTCTCGGGTTTGAATCCCCGAAGGTGACTCGATGGTCCACCCCAGGTCAGGCCTCTGACCTGGGGTTTTCGCCTTATTTGGCCTTGGGATCGTGCGAATCGGACACCCCAGGCATGGCGCTGGGCCGCCGATACCTGTGCTCCGGCACTGTCCAGCGGCATTGGCCGCGTTTGGTGCCACCCTGACCGTGACCGCGTACGGCAAGTCCCTGCTGCTCGCAGGCAAGGACGCGTTGAGGAGCATGGCGGAAGACGGGCCGTCGTCCGCAGCTCTGGGTAGCTGCCCTCGACAGCGGGCCGGTATCCCTGAAGAGCGGGTCGTTCCCCGATATGTCGGCGTCGTCCCTCCTGACAGCCGGGCCGCACAGCGGCACCACGTTCGACATCATCGCCGTTCAGTACGGGGCGCCAGGCCTCCTGCTGGAACAGCCGGACACCGAGCCGTTGGTTCGACTGGAGGAGAAGGACGCGGAGTTGGAGGGTGTCCGGCGGCCAACCGCGAACCGACCCGGGCCCTGGGCCAGAAAGAAGCGGCGCACCGCCAGCCAGGGCCGGCCCGCCTTCCAGTCGAGGTAGCCCTTGGGCTGTCCCCTCCGTCGTCGCCCGCGCCGCAGGAGCCGTCGCCGCCGATACGTCGCCGAGCCCGCCGCCAGGAGCAGCTGTTCGGCTCCGCCCCCATCGTCGAGGACGTCCTCGGCCGGTACACCGACGAGCTGGGCACCGCGCAGCACCGGTGACCAGCCCGCATGCCGGTCCGGCCGCCCGGGCGGGGCCCATCCGGTGAGTGGGAGGAACCCCTCTGACAGATCGCCGTACATCCCTGCCGCACCCGGAACAGGACCTGCCGGGCCGACTCCAGCCGGGCTTCACCTGAACTGGCAGAACCACGGCACCTGCTGCGATGGCAGCGGTTCCTGACAGCCAGGAGTTCTCCAGGCGAGCGACTGCGGCGCGGGGCCAACCGAGAGGGTCGGGTGACCCATCGGGACCGTTTCCCCTTCGGGCCGTTTCCCTGCCCCTCGGTCATCGCCGGAACACTTCCTCAGCAGCGACAGGTTCTCCACGGCACAGACGGCAGCCGACATCGCCCTACCGCGTCCGCGCACCCGCCGCGCCGCGCCGCGCCGGTATGAGCACTGCCTCCGCCGCCGACCCGGTACTCAACCGCCCGCCCTGTGGATGGCTGCTCCAGCCACGCAACCATCAAATGGGACAACGAATCGACCCCGCCCCGGCCCCTGTACGGCCCCTGGGTCCTGGCATCGACCCTCAAGACAGTCGCCCAGGCCGCGAGCGACACCCTCGATCATCTACTCACCCGCAGGTCAGGGGGTGGAGCTCCCCCCGACCACCATCCGACCCCAAACCCACGAGCAGTGGATCCGGTCCGTTCAGGCGAAGTTGACGCTCCGACACCCAAAAGAGAACGTTTACGCAGGTCAGAGGCCTACAAAAGTGGGGCGGGTGGGACTCGAACCCACGGCCGACGGATGATGAGTCCTTTGAGGATCTTGGCGGCCCTTGCCGATCACTGTTCACCTTGGCCGTTTTCCCAGGTCAGACGAGGTTTGGCACCTCAGTCCTTCTCGGGCCTTGTCAGTCTTTTCCGATCCTTGTGTCCAACCTGCGTCCAGAACGCGTCCCGGATGGGCACGCGCACCCGGTTCACGGATCCTCTCCCCAGCTGAGGAAAGGGTCTCGAAACCATGCGCAGCGGATTCCCTTTCCAACGCGCAGCGACTCAAGGGCGGGTGGATCGCCTCCCAAGTACGCGGGGCCGACATTTCCTCCGTCGCCTCAACGGTGACACCGTACGGACTATCCCCGCGTGGGCAGGGCCGACTTGACCGTCTCGGAGCCCTCGACGCCAGCCGGGGATAGCCCCACCACCACGTCGTCTGCAAGGACGGCCGTGTGGTGGCGGCCCTCCCCGGCGAGCACCTGACGGATGCGGTGGGCAGCATCGAGGAGCTGACCGGGCTACGACCGGACGCCTCGGGGTCGTCGCTGGTCTACGGCTGCGCCCGGTCCGGCACCTGAGCCCTGTCCGTTTCCGTGACCGGCCGGACCGGGTCTCACACGCTGAGTGCGGCCCGTACGGTCTGCTCGGCTCCCGTTCCGCCCTCGCCGGAGGACGTCACGCGGCCCGCCTCGAGCACGTAGTAGTGCTGGGCCGCACGCATGGCGAAGCCGACGTGCTGTTCAACAAGAAGGACGGAGAGGCCGCCGCGTCTGGTCAGGGCGAGGATCGTCTCCTCGATCTCGGCGACGACTGAGGGCTGGATACCCTCCGTGGGCTCGTCGAGGAGGAGGAGCCTCGGGCGGGTGATCAGGGCGCGGGCGATGGCGAGTTGCTGGCGCTGACCGCCGGAGAGCAGTCCGGCGCGGCGGCCGGACAGCTCGCGCAGAACGGGGAAGAGGTCCAGGGCCTCGGCTATCGCGTCCTTGCCGTCCGCACGGCCGTCGGCGACGAGTTGGAGGTTCTCGGTGGTGGTCAGGTGAGGGAAGGACTGCTGACCCTGGGGGACGTAGGCCATGCCACGGGCGACGCGTTGGTGCGGGGCGAGGCGGGTGATGTCCTCCCCGTCGAGCAGGATGCTGCCGCCCTCGGGCTTGATCAGGCCCATGGCGGCGCGCAACAGGGTGCTCTTGCCTGCGCCGTTGTGGCCCAGGACGGTGGCGACGCCGTCCTTCGGGACCGAGACGCTGACGCCGTGCAGCACCGTGGTGCGGTCGTATCCGGCCTGCACGTTGCTGAGTTCCAGCATGGGTCTCACGCCTCCTCGGCGACGGCCACGGGAGTGGCGGGGGCGGATTCGGGCACGGAGGCGCGCCCGAGGTAGACCTCCTGGACGCGAGGGTCGGCCTGGACCTCGGCGACGGTGCCCTCGCTGAGGACCTTGCCGGCGTGCAGGACGCTGACGCTGCGGGCGAAGGAGCGCATGAAGTCCATGTCGTGCTCGATGACGACGACCGTGCGATCCTCACTCACCCGCCGCAACAGGTCACCGGTGGCCTCGCGTTCGTCGTGGCTCATGCCGGCGACGGGCTCGTCGAGCAGCAGCAGCTTCACGTCCTGGACCAGCAGCATGCCGATCTCCAGCCACTGCTTCTGCCCGTGGGCGAGGACGCCTGCCGGACGATCGCGCAGCTCGGCCAGTCCAGTGATCTCGAGAGCCTTCGCGACCTGCTCGGGAATGTGCTTGCGGCGCCGCAGCATCGTCCACACTCCCCGCCCGGCGCCGACGGCGATGTCGAGGTTCTGCAGGACGGTCAGTTCCTCGAAGACGGTAGCCGTCTGGAAGGTCCGGCCGATGCCCATGCGGGCGATCCTCTGCACGGGTTGGCCCAACAGGTCCTCGTCGCCGAAGCGGACCGATCCGGTGGCCTTCACCAGGCCCGTGACCGCGTCGACCAGGGTGGTCTTTCCGGCACCGTTCGGGCCGATGAGGAAGCGCAGGTCGCCGGGGCGGATGTCCAGGTCGACGCCGTCGACGGCGGTGAATCCGTCGAACGTCACCCGCAGGTCGCGGACGGTCAGTCCCTCGCCGCTCATGCTGTCTCTCCAGTCGTACGAGTACCGGTACGGGGACGGCGCCTGCGAAGGACGACGCTCAGGGAGGCGAGGCCGCCGGGCAGGAAGCCGACCGCCACGACGAACAGCAGGCCCTGGAGATAGGTCCACGCGGCGGGGAACTCGTCCGAGAGCGTGCTCTGCGCCCAGGCCACGGCGATCGCTCCGAGCACCGCGCCCACCAGCGAGGCACGACCGCCCACCGCGGCACCGATGACGAACCCGATGGACGGTACGACCCCGATCAGCGCCGGGGAGATGATGCCGACCGCCGGGACGAAGAGGGCACCCGCCAGTCCCGCCATTCCGGCCGCGACGACGTACGCGATGAGCTTGATGTTGGCCGGGTTGTACCCGAGGAAGCGCACCCGCTCCTCCGAGTCCCGAACGGCGACGAGGAGTTCGCCGTAGCGGCTGACGAACAGCTGGCGGGCCAGAGCCATCAGCAGGAGCAGGACGGCCGCGATGACGAAGTACACCATGCGCTGGTTGACGGGGTCGTCCAGCGAGTAGCCGAAAAAGCCCTGTATGCCGGTGAGGCCGTTGGTGCCGCCGGTGGTGGCCTGCTGCCCGATGAGCCAGATGGACAGGGCGGCGGCCAGCGCCTGGCTCAGGATCGCGAAGTACGCGCCCTTCACCCGGCGTTGGAAGACGAAGAAGCCGAGGACGGCGGCGACCGCCATGGGCAGCAGCACGGTCATGGCGAGCGCGAAGGCCGGGTTGGCGAAGGGTTTCCACCACCAGGGCAGAGCGTCGCCGGTGCCGTAGAGCTGCATGAAGTCCGGGAGGGTCTCGCCCGTCGCGGCGGCGTCGGTGAGCTTGAGGTGCATGGCCATGGCGTAGCCGCCCAGGCCGAAGAAGACGCCTTGGCCCAGCACCATGAGCCCGCCCCGCCCCCAGGCCAGGCTGACACCGACGGCCACGATCGCGTAGCACAGGTACTTCGCGAGGAGGGAGAGCCGGAAGTCGGAGAGGACCAGCGGTGCGACACCGAGAAGGAGGACGGCACCCAGAACGAAGCCGCCGGGTACGCGGAGGCGTTCCAGCAGCGGGACGGGGTGCGTCGTGACGGGGGCTGTCGTTGTCGTCGTCATGCCAGGCTCCGGGTGCGCAGTGTGTACAGGCCCTGGGGTCGCCACTGGAGGAAGGCGACGATCGCCACGAGCACGATGACCTTGGCCACGCTGACCGTCGTCGAGTACTCGAGGACCGACTGGAGCACGCCGAGTGCGAAGGCGGTGATCACACTGCCCTTGAGCTGGCCGATGCCGCCCACCACGACGACGAGGAAGGCGTCGACGATGTAGTTGGTGCCCATCGTCGGGCCGATCGGGCCGACCAGGGTGAGCGCGACGCCGGCCACTCCGGCGAGGCCCGAGCCGATGAAGAAGGTCACGCGGTCGACCCGGCCGGTGGCGATACCCGATACCTCGGCGAGGTCGCGGTTCTGGACGACGGCCCGGATACGGCGGCCGAGCGGGGTGAGCTTCAGGATCAGCGTGAGGGCGAGGACGCTCAGCAGGGCGAGGCCGAGGATGAACAACCGGCTGCTGGCGAAGGTGACGCCGCCGCCCAGGGAGATGTTGCCGGTGAGCACGTCGGGGGCCGCGGTCTGCACGTTGGGGGCACCGAAGACGTCACGCGCGAGCTGCTGGAGCATCAGCGAGACGCCCCAGGTGACCAGCAGGGTGTCCAGGGGCCGGGTGTAGAGGCGCCGGATGAGCAGCCACTCCAGAAGCGCGCCCATGGCGCCGGCCACGAGGAAGGCGACGGGCAGGGCGACGAGCAGTGAGACGCCGGCGCTGCTGATGGATTTCTGCAGGACGTACGTCGTGTAGGCGCCGGCCATGATGAACTCGCCGTGCGCCATGTTGATCACGCCCATCTGACCGAAGGTCAGGGTGAGGCCGAGCGCGATGAGCAGGAGGACGGCACCGATGCTGATGCCGGTGAAGGACTGGTTGAGGATGACCGTCATGAGGTCGGCTCCGGGTCGGGGACGGGAGTGCGGGCTTGCCATGGCCGTGACCCGGCCCCGTGAAGGGGCCGGGTTCACCGGTGGGGGTGTGGCTCAGGAGAGGCCGGAGGCCCAGGAGTAGCCCTTGAGGTACGGGTCCGGCTTGATCGGCTTGCCGGAGTTCCACACCTCGGTGATCAGGCCGTCGGAGCCGACCTTGCCGATCCGGGCGGTCTTGTAGACGTGCTGGGTGACACCGTCGACGGTGACCTTGCCCTCGGGGGCGTCGAGTTCGATGCCGTCCGAGGCGGCCTTCACCTTCGCCACGTCGAAGGAGCCGGCCTTCTCGACCATCTCCTTCCACAGGTAGACGGAGATGTAGGCGGCCTCCATCGGGTCGGAGGTCGGCTTGTCCTTGCCGTACGCGGCCTGGTAGGCGGCCACGAACTTGGTGTTGGCCGCGCCCGGGGTGGTCTCGTAGTAGTTCCAGGCGGTCAGCTGGTCTTCCAGGTACTGGGTGCCGATGCTCTTGACCTCCTCCTCGGCGATGGAGACCGAGAGCACCGGCATGCTCTTCGCGGTCAGCCCCGAGGACTTGTACTCCTTGAAGAAGGCCACGTTGCTGTCACCGTTGAGGGTGTTGAAGACGGCGTCCGCGCCGGAGTCCTTGACCTTGTTGACGATGGTGCCGAACTCCGTGGAGCCGAGCGGCGCGTAGTCCTCGCCCACAACCTCCATGCCGTTGGCCTTCGCGTACGCCTTGATGATCTTGTTGGCGGTGCGCGGGAAGACGTAGTCGCTGCCGACCAGGTACAGCTTGGTCAGTCCCTGCTTCTTGAGGTAGTCGAGGGCGGGGACGATCTGCTGGTTGGTGGTCGCGCCGATGTAGAAGATGTACGGCGACTGCTCCAGGCCCTCGTACTGGACGGGGTAGAAGAGCAGCGACTTGTACCGCTCGAAGACCGGCTTGACGGCCTTGCGGCTGGCGGAGGTCCAGCAGCCGAAGGTGGCGACGACCTTGTCGTCGGTGATCAGAGCCTCGGCCTTCTCGGCGAAGGTGGGCCAGTCGGAGGCGCCGTCCTGGCTGATCGGCTTGAGCTTCTTGCCCAGGACACCGCCGGCGGCGTTGATCTCCTTGATCGCGAGCAGCAGGGAGTTGTGGACTGTGACCTCGCTGATGGCCATCGTGCCCGACAGGGAGTTCAGCAGGCCGACCTTGACGGTGTCGCCGGACGTGTCCGCCGTGGCGGCGGAGCCTGACGACGTGTCACTGCCGGTCTTGGCGCCGCAGGCGCTGAGGGTGGCGGACGCGCCGATGGCCGATATGCCGGCCAGAAGACCGCGTCTGCTGATGCTGAGCCCGGACATGCACAACCTCCTTGCCCCGAAGGGCGATGTGAAAGAGAGCGGAATGGCTCGGGAAGAGCCTCGGGAGGGAATGGATGGGACACGCTTCAGAAGCGGCGGCGTTGACGCACGGGTTCCCCAGCCGTTCCGGGGTGGCGTCCGGGCTGGTCGCTGAAGTGCGACCACAGCCTGCGAGGAAACTGTTTCCGGTGCGTTTCCCCGCAATTGAAGAATGGTTTCCAGCGGAAGTGAAATTTCGAGGTAAAACACAGAAGCCGCCACTGGAGATGCCTGCTTGACGGCATCGCGGTGGCGGCAATTAATGCTTCCTGCAGAAAGGATCAGTTTTCCCGGTTCCCCTTGTCAAGGGCTGGGCGATCACAGGTAGGCTCTGGGCACCGGCCGACGGTACGAGCGGAGGAGCACGATGGCGAGGCAGCCCCAGGAACTGCTCTACCTGCTGACACGGGCCGAACGTCTCGCCGTACGCCAAGTGCAGTCCGTATTGGACGAGTTCGACTGCTCCGTGGAGGCGTGGCGAGTGCTCGACCTGCTGTCCGACGGACAGGGCCACAACATGACGGCCCTGGCGGACCGCGCGTTCCTGCCGGCGCCGAGCCTCACCAAGCTGGTGGACCAACTCGTCGACCAGAACCTGGTCTTCCGCCGGGTCGACCCCGCCGACCGGCGCCGCATCCTGGCCCACCTCACCCCGCGGGGCAAGCAACGCTGGCAGCTCCTGGTTCGTGAAGTGCGTTCGGACTGGGGGGACCTGCAGCAACTACTGGCGGACGAAGAGCTGGCCGGCCCGCTCGCACGACTGGCCGAGGCCCTGGAGAGCCGGGACACCGGTCTGACCAGGGTCACAACACATCGTACGGAGAGCGCAGTTGGACGAGGACGTTGAAGTCGAGCCCGTCGGCCTCCGCCAGGTAGATGCGCTGGCGGACATGCCGGTCATGGAGGCGGAGCAGGCCGCGCGGCCCTTCGTAGGAGACGGTCTCGGCGGCGGCCGAAATCGCTGAGACGTCCAGCGTGCGGGCCCGCTCGATGAGCGAGGCAAGCAGCAGCACTCCCTCGTAACAGGACTCGCCGAGGCTGCCGGGAGCGGGGGCCTCGAATCCGAAGCGGCCGGCATACTGGCCGTGGAAGTCCAAGGTGTCCTGGTTGGCCAGCGAGGCGAAGAAGCCCGCCGTGCTGAACAGGTCACCGGTCGCCTCCGGGCCGCTGGCCATCAGCATGTTCTCGTCCATCAGCGTGCTCAGCCTGAGACACCGCTGATCGAGGCCGGAGGCGGCGAAGGCCCGGTTGAAGCGCACCGCGTCACTGCCGACCAGCAGCATCAGCACGCCGTCCGCATCCGTGTGCTCGATGCGCCGCAGCACCTCATGGAAGTCCTCCGCGCCCAGCGGGAGGTACGCCTCGCCACAGACCTGCCCGCCCCCGCAGGCGCGGGCGTAACGGCGGGCGGCCCGGGCGGTGTGCCGGGGCCAGACGTAGTTGTTGCCGACGACGAACCACCGCCGCACCCGCCGCGTCTCGGCCAAGAGGCGCATGGCGGGCAGCAGCTGCCAGTCGGGGGTCTCGCTGGTCATGAAGACGCCGTCGGTGTGCTCCCCGCCTTCGTACAGGGCGGTGTAGACGTACGGCACGCGGTGGGCGATGCGCGGTGCCAGCGCCTGCCGGACCGAGGAGATGTGCCAGCCGGTCACACCGTGCACCACACCCGTCGCCACCAGGGCATCGACCTCATCGGCGACCTTGTGCGGGTCGGCCCCGCCGTCCACCTCCAGCAGCCGCAGTTCCTTGCCCAGCACCCCGCCCGCCTTGTTGACCTCCTCGGCGGCCAGCCGCGCGCATGCCTCGCAGGCCGGGCCGAAGATTCCGGCAGGCCCCTGCATCGGGTAGACGAGCGCAACGTTCAGGGTCGAGTCGTCGGCCGTGAACCACTCGGGGAGGTGGAGGCTGAGCGGCCGGTGCATGGGCACATGATCGCCCCAGCACCATCAGCACCCAAGCACTGACCCGGATTGAGACCGATTCGTAGGGATGCAGGGGAAAGTCCTCTTCCGTAGCGGGGCGCGGAGCAACCTCGACATGGGCCTGGTGTGCCGCTGCTGCCAGCAGGACGTGCGGCGGCAGTGCGAGGCCACCCGCACCCGCTTGATCGACGAACCTCGTCGGCTCTCTCTCCCACAGGCGGCGGCTACTCCTTCGTCCTGGCCGGCGTCCGCGACAGCAAGAACTGGTTCGGCTGCGGACCGCTCGCGACCTGATTACGCGTAGCCGACAGGTCCACGGCCGCCTCGTTACGGGCGGTGCTCCTGAAGTTCCCGGTGATCGTGTTCCCCGAAGCAGAAGTCGGGCCCGTGCCGGTGTTCTCCGGCCGACGGTGTGCTCGCCGTGGCGGCGTACGCCGCGCACTGCGCGCTGTCCACCATCTGATCGCTGTCGGATGCGGCGTTGGCGAGGCTGGCGCAGCACACGGCGAGCAGGAGGCCGCCCGCGACCAGGGGCAGGCTCCGGCGCGGGGGCGGCGGGGCCAGTAGGGCGCGCACCCGCTGCGGCACCGCCCCGCCGGTCGCGGCCAGTGCGGCCGGGAATGAGGCACCGGCGGATGCCAGCGCGGCGCGCCCGACGGCGTGCGCGACGATCTTACGGTCGCCGACGCGCTGCGCGGCCTCCTCGTCGGCCCAGCGTTCCAGGACGAAGCCGCCCGCGACGGCCAGCGGCCGCAGCAGTGGGTTCAAGGCCGCCGTGAGCCGCCACAGAACCTGGAAGAGGTGATGACGGCAGCGCAGATGAGCACGCTCGTGTGCGAGGAGGGCCTCGCGCTCGCGGTCGGTGAGACAGCGCAGCATTCCCCGGGAGACCACGATCCGGCCCGGCGACCCGGGCAACGCGAAGGCCATCGGGACGTCGTCGTCGACCACGACCAGCTCCGTCTCCTCTGGCAGCCGGGCGCGCTCCCGCCGCGCCCGGACGAAGAGGCGGGCCTGCCCCACGGCGGCCACGCCCAGTGAGGCGACGCCCACGGCCAGCATCAGGGCGCTGCCTCCCGCGACGACGAGGTAGACGGGATCCTCGGCTTGCAGGGCGGCCACCGACCAGCGGCCTTTCTCCGCAACTTCCGGAATCTGTGCCACGCCCGTGAAGGCGAGCAAGGCAAGTGCCCCTGCCCAGCCGATCGCCGTCACGAGCGCGGCGCAGGCCAGAGCCCAGGCAGCGCGGCGCGGGGGCAGCACATGGGCCAGTCGGGGCGCGAGCACGGCGAGCACAGCCGTGACTGCGAAGGGGACGTAGACGCTGAACAGCACGGCTTTACGCCCTCTCTGCTGAGCGATCATCTCCGGTACGAGCGTCGTGCCCGGACAGGAGCTGATGCAACACATGCTCGTCCTGCTCGGACAGTTCCGAGACGAAGCGGGCCAGGACCGCCTCGCGGTCGGAACCACCCTCAAGCAGCGACCGCATGCGCTGGGCGGTGTGCGACGCCTCGTCCCGCACCGGCTCGTACGCGTAGCCGCGGCCCTCGCGGTGCCGGACGAGCATCTCCTTGTCGTACAGCCGGGACAGGATGGTCAGGACGGTCGTGTAGGCCAGGTCGCCCGGCAGCGCCTCCCGGACCTGGCCGGCGGTCAGGGGGCCGTCGGCGGCCCAGAGCGCGGCGAGGACATCGCTCTCCAGTTCGCCGCGGCCCCGCCTGCCGGACGCCCCGCGGGCGCCGCCGTCCTCTCGCTCCTCCACCGCATGCCTCCGTTCGCCGACCGTCCGCACAGACCACCCGGCCACCTACTACTAGTTGTAGGAGGTATGCTCCGGGCTTCGAACCGCGAACTACTACAACTCGCGGCTGGGGGCGGTGGCGGCAGTGGCGGCCCTGGCGATGGCAGTCTCACGGGTGTGGGTCGGCGCGGACTATCCGCACGACGTCATGGCCGGCGTGCTGGTCGGTGGCCTCGTCGCACTGATGTCGATGCTCGTGCTGCGACGGTGGTCGCGATCGGTGGACCGGTGGATCGGCTCCAGCCGCCTGCGCCGGCTGCTGAGCGCCTCATGAATCGGCGCGACGCCGCCGACCTGGCTGGGACGGTCGGTCTCGGCGCTTGGGTGGCGTTCGGCGTCCTCACGATGGTGGTGCTCGGCCAGGACGGCGCTCAGCTGTGGTCGGACGACGGTCTCCTGGCCTGGTCGCTCGCCCATCGGCCGGACGTCGCCGGGGCGCTGGCCCGAGGGGTGACCGATGCCGGCAGCGGTGCCGTCCCTTACGTCCTCGCCGCGTTGGCCGGCATGGTCGGGGGACGAACCGTGCGGCGACGGATGGGGGCCGCCGCACTGGCCCTTGGCTGTCTGGAAACCGGTCAGGCGCTGCGCTACGGGGTGATGGAAGTCGTCCAGCGGCCGCGTCCCGCCCGTGCCGGCTGGGCGGCGTCCGCGGGCGGTTGGGCTTTCCCCTCGGGACACACCACCACAGCGGCCCTCACTGCCGGTCTGCTGATCGTCGCGGTCTCACTGCGCGCCCCGCGCGGCGCCACCCCACTCCGGGTCGTCATCGGGTGCTGGGGCGTGCTGGTGGGCCTGTCCCGGGTCTATCTCGGCGTGCACTGGTTCACCGACGTCATCGGCGGCTGGCTGTTTCGCCACCGGATGGCTCGGAGTGTGCCTGTACGCGATGATCCGGTGGCTGCCCGCATCGTTCGTCTCCGGCACGCCCCGTGCGCCGGACCATCCAACGGAGGGCCATGCGCCACAAGATCCTGGTTGTCGAGGACGATCACGCCCTGCGTGACGTGCTGCGTCGCGGCCTGCTCGACGAGGACTTCGACCCCGTGCCCGCCGCCGACGGCGCCACCGCCCTGCGGCTGGCCACCGACGACATCGCGGCCGTCGTCCTGGACGTCGGGCTGCCCGACGCGGACGGCCGGGACGTCTGCCAGGCGCTGCGCGCGGGCGGGTTCGCCGCCCCGATCATCTTCCTGACAGCCCGCCATCACCTCACCGACCGTCTGTCCGGGTTCTCCGCCGGAGCCGACGACTATCTGCCCAAGCCGTTCCATCTCGCCGAACTCGTCGCCCGGCTGAGGGCCGCACTCAAACGGGCCGCACCCGCGGCGGTGGCCACCGCCGGAGACCTGGTCCTGGACGCGACCCGGCACAGCGCGCAGGTCGGCGACGTCCATGTCGACCTGTCTCCCACGGAGTTCCGTCTGCTGGCCACGCTCATGGCCGCGGGCGGGACCCTCGTGTCCCGCCGTGACCTGGTCAGGGCCGCCTGGCCGGACGGCGCCCAGGTCAGCGACAACACCCTCGACCAGTATCTGAGCCGACTGCGCCGAAAGCTGCGCGAAGCGGGCAGCGGCCTCGGCCTTACCACGACCCGCGGGATCGGGCACCGGCTGTCATGAACCGGCTCGCGCGCCGTCTGGCGCCCCGCACGCTGCGCGGTCGGCTCTCGCTCGTGGCGCTGACCACCGCCGCGCTCCTGATGACCGTGCTGACCGTCGTGTTCAACAGCGCGATGGACCGGCACCTGCAGCACCAGGCTGACGACGAACTACGCAACCGCGCCGCCGCCGTCGCCACCACCGTCGACACCAGCGGGCCCCGAGTGCGGGTCCTGGAGACCGTCAACGACAGCCTGCTCGACGCGAACGTGTGGATCTACGCCGGAACACGCCTGCTGGAGAAACCGCCGTCCGCCACGGCCGACAGTGCGCTCACCCAGGCCGCCGACCGGCTCGCCGCGCGGGGCAGCCCGGTCTGCGCGACCCTGCAAACCGACAACCCCCGTTTCGTCCGCCTGTGTTCCCAACCCGTGTCCCGCCTCCGCAGCACCGCCACCGTCATCACGGCCACGGATCTCGCCCCTTACCGCAGCTCCGCCGACACCCTGCTGTCGGGCTCGCTGATCCTGGACGCTGTCATGCTCGCGTGCACCTACGCGCTGACGCGGCTGGCCGTCGGACGGGCGCTGCGCCCCGTGCGCACCATGACCGACCAGGCCACCCAGTGGAGCGCCGTCGGTTCCGATCAGCGTTTCGGCGCGGCAGACCAGCCGGACGAACTGGCCCGCCTGGGCACCTCGTTGGACGCACTGCTGGACCGCATCCGCACCGTGCTGCGCCACGAGCAGCAGCTGACCGGCGAGCTGTCCCACGAACTGCGCACCCCGCTCACCCGAATCGTCGTCGAGCTCGACTGGTGGCGGGCCCGCCCTCGCTCGGCCGTCGAGACCGACGCCACCCACGAGGTGATCGCGGAGGCCGCCCAGTCCATGCGCACCATCTGCGACACGCTGTTGAACGACGCCCGCGAAAGCGCGCAGAACACCGCCACGGCCGTCGGTGCCACCGCTGTCGCTCCCGTGCTGCGTCGGCTGGTCGAGGACCTCGACGCACGGAAGCAGCTGAAGACCGTCGTCGACGTGCCGGACCAGCAGATGGAAGCGGGCGTCGCTTCCGCTCTTCTCGAACGCATCGTCAGCCCGCTGCTGGCCAATGCCGTTCGCTACGCCGGCTCCACGGTGACCGTGTCCGCGAGGCAGTTGCCCGGCGGCGTCCGCATCGACGTCACGGACGACGGTCCTGGCGTACCGGAGGTGTTCCTCGACGATCTCTTCCAGCCCGGCCGGCGTGCGGACTCCGGTGACGGGCACGACGGGGCGGGCCTGGGGCTGCCGCTCGCGCGACGCCTGGCCCGCGCCGTCGGCGGCGAGGTCTCCCACGACCCCGAGCACACACCCGGAGCACGTTTCCTGGTCGACCTGCCCGCCGGATGACGTGACTCAGCCGGCCCGCCGAGCGACCAGCTCCCGCTCCGTCATCTGCGGTGTTCTGCGCTCCTGCACCTGCGCGTACGCCATCAGCCCGACCAGAACGGCCAGCAGCACGGCGGAAGACCCCGCAGTACCGAGGTCCAGGCCGCCCTTGGCGACCGGCTTGGTCAGGAGGTCACCGGCGGTGGCTCCCAGGGGCCTGGTGAGGACGAAGGCGACCCAGAACAGCAGCACGTTCGGCACGACCGGCACCTCCATCAGCAGGACGAGGACGGCCAGTGCGCCCGTCACGAGCAGCGCGCCGCCGGCGTAACCGAGGCCGGAGCTGTCGGAGAGGAAGTCGCCCATGGAGGTGCCGAGGGTGTTGGAGACGAGGATCGCCGACCAGAACAGGGCCTCGCCGCGGAAGGTGACGATGTCGCGGATCTGGAAGGTCATCCCGGTCGCCTTCCAGACGGCGAAGATGACCAGCAGGATCGAGACGAGGATCGCCGCCCCGGTGGGGTGGCCCAGGCCGACCCTGCGGGCCCCAGCCGAGCGAAGTGGCTCCGCCGGAGAGGAACTTGGTGCTGGCGTCGCGGTTCATGAAGTCGGACATCGGTGCCGGCCATGCTGGTCGACAGGATCACGGTCCAGTAGAAGAACGGGTTGTAGTGACTGGCGGCCCTGAGCTGGACGACCAGTGTCACCACGAAAAGCATGGACAGGGCGATCGTGGTGAGGAAGTAGCCGAGTTTCAGGGTCTGTGCGAAGAGGTCGCCGGCCGTCTCGCCGAGGGTGGTCGCGGCGATCTTCATGATCCAGAACGCCAGGGTGACCTCGGGGAGTTTCTTCATGACCGACTTCGTCGTGGTCGCCACGTCGAGGTCGGTGAGCCTTTCCGGTTTCTGCAAGGTGGGGGGCTCCCATGCGGTCGAACAGCAGGGCGCCCGCCCGCGACGCGAACAAGCACCCTGTGCGATCAGGCGACTCCGAAGAGCGATCGCTGGAACCGACCCTGGCAGCGTCACCCTGAACGCATCCTGAACGACTGCCGCGCGCCTGCTCAGGCCGCGTGTCGGGCGGTGTGCTGCGGCTGCGCCACGTCCTTTCGGGTCACCGAGAGGTAGATGACCAGGCCGAGGATGACCGTGAGGAACAGCGCGCTGGTGATGACGGTGCCCAGGCCCAGGCCGCCGTCACCGGTGGGCTGGGAGAGGTAGTCGCCGATGGACGCGCCGAGCGGGCGGGTGAGGATGTAGGCGATCCAGAAGCTCCACACCGCGTCCAGGCCGAGCTTGAAGTGGGCGAGGGCGACCGCGGCGATGGCCAGGCCGAACAGGACCGCGGCCAGCCAGTAGCCCAGGTTCATGCGCTCGGAGACCAGGTCACCGGCCGCGGTGCCGAGGGCGAAGGTGAACAGGACGGCGAGCCAGTAGTAGGCCTCGCGGCTCGCGGTGTCGATGTGGTGGATGGACAGCGTCCGCTCACGCCGGTACCAGACCACGAAGACGATCGCGAGGATGATCGCGAAGACGGTGGTGCTGGTCTCCAGCGGTACACCCATATTGTCGGTGAGATTGTCGCTGATCAGCGTCCCCACGACGCTGATCAGGGCGACGGCCGTCCAGTACACGCCCGCGCGGTAGGCGGTGGTGCGGAACTGCACGACCAGGACGACCGCCAGCAAGGCGCTCATCAGCACCGACACACCGGTCAGGCCGAGACCGGCCTTCTCGTTGAGCAGGTCGGCCGCGGTCTCGCCGACCGTCGTGCACAGCACCTTGATGACCCAGAAGTAGACAGTGACTTCGGGCACCTTGTTCCAGCCCAGTCGGCGACCGGAGGGCGACACCTGGGGGTCGGCCTCCGAGGGCGGGGGCGTCTGTGAGGTCTCGTATGTCATGAGGCCCGACCGTGCCACGGGAAACCTGAACGCATCCTGACTGCCGTGCGTCATCGGATTCGTCGGCTACCTGGCCGTGTCACAACGCGACAAGGGCGCGCACGCCACGGCATGAGGCAAGGGCGCGCTGGGCCGTTTCCTGTACGGGCCGTTATCCCGGTGCTCGCCTCGGCCACAGCCCTCTCGCGCGGCCCGCCGCACCCACACGCCACCCGGGCAGAAGGCCGACTCGAAGATCACCAGACGGCACTTGCGATTCCTCGCGTCCAGCCAGCGTCCAGAATCGCGCGTCCAGGCCCTCGAAAACGTCGGCCACGGAGACGTGCGGCAACGCTCAAGCCATCACGTCAGAGCAGGTCAGAGCGATTCAAACTCACGCCTGCGACCCCAGAGTTGAAGTCACGAGCAGCGGATTTGGTCTCGTTGCACCAAAGTCCTGAATCCGCACCCCTGATGAGACGTTTCCGCAGGTCAGAAGCCTGCGCAGGTGGGGCGGGTGGGACTCGAACCCACGGCCGACGGATTATGAGTCCATTGAGGATCTTGGCGGTCTTTGCCGATCCCTGCCCATTCACGCCGTACTTGCAGGTCAGGCGCGTGCATCTCTGTCGTCCTTGCGCGGTCCTTGTCGGTTGTTTCCGGTCCTTGCGGTCCCTCCGTGGTCCCTGACGCTCCCCGAGAGACCTTGCCCGATACCAACTCGGCCCGCCTTGCGGACCGTCTCCACCAGCAGCACGGCCCCGGCCTGCGAGACCACTCCACGACCGCTGCCCTCAACGCGGACACGCGGGTACGACCCGATACGCTTCTTCACCCGGGGAGTGCTTTCTCTTGTAACGAACAGGACCTTCGATGGCCCTATCATCCCCGGGCACTGGCCAAGTGGGGGTTAGCCCAACCTCGGACATTCCCGAAGAGGGCCCCGCAGGGCTGCCGGGCACCGACCCAGTCTGATCCACCCCTCACACAGGAACCGCGAACCTCAAACATGCTCAGCTACTGGCTCGCGGCCGTGCGGCGCAGCGCCGTGTCCACCGTCCTGGTCGCCGTCGTCGTCAGCGGTGCCATGGCCGGTGTACTCATTTCGGAGGACACGAGCACCTGGGCGGGCTCGCTGCTCCAAGGAACGCTCTTCGGCCTTGCGGCGGGAGCCATCCTCGCCGTCGCAATCGCCACGTCGAACACGTGGAACGCCCGACGCGCGGCCGCGCGGCACGGGCTGCTGCTGATGGCCGAGGCCGCGTCCCTGCCGTGCACCGCCGAGATCCGTGTCCCGGTGCCCGCCGGCACGACTCCCTATCAGCTCACCGACAGCGTGCTGTGCGCCCTCAAGAAGGTTCCGGCTCCCCGGATCGACGAGGTCGAGGAGTTCACGCACGGCAAGCTCACCGTTGTCTGTGGGAGTTCGTCCGCCAACCCGGTGCGGCTACACATCTCAATCGTGACGGACCGGAACATCGCGACGGTGACGATGGACGCCCGCCCCGTGACCACCTGGAAGCGACTGGACGGCGGCGCAAGCTGGAGCGTTCTCACGGCTTTCGAACCGCATGTCAGCAAGGCCGTCCAGTACGACACGGACGGCACGGACATCACCTGAGCGTGCCCCGGAGGACCTGCCTGCGGACCGTCTCCATCAGCCGGACCGCCCAGCATGCGAGACCACCGCACAGCCGGCGCTTTTCTCTTGTGGCAAACATAACCTTCAACAAGCCCTATCGTCCCAGCTCAGAGACGCCCTCGCGTATTTGGTCAGCCCTCTGGCGGCCTTCTTCGTGAAAGCCCGAGGCTAAGGCTGCAAGATCGACAAGTGTGGTGATGTGGTCGGTGCGTGACTGGTAGTGGTCGGTTGCGGCGACGGTGTTCGTCCAGCCGATGGCCTGGACACCCAAGATCGTCCTCGGTAGTCGCGACCACTGACCTCCGTGGACGGAGCACCCAGGGGGCGACTGCGCCTGAGTACGCGTGCTTAGGGGGAGTGGGCCGCTTGGCACTGGCGCGGCCGGTCTGCGTTCCCCACGCTGGGGTCCCACCCTGCGTCGAAAGAGGTACTCATGGGCCGCGACCTGCAGCTGCGCGTTGCCACTCCGGAGGATCTTGCATGGATCCACGAATTACGTCACCGGGTGTACGCGCAGGAGTTGGGCCAGCACGCGCCGGATCCGACCGGGCGGCTTCGCGACGGGCTGGACGGCGACAACGTCTACCTGGTCGCGGCGCGAGGCACGACCCGAATCGGCTTTGTCAGCCTGACTCCGCCCTGGTTGGGGCTGTTCGCACTGGACAAGTACCTGACCCGCGACGAGCTGCCGTTGCTGACCGAGGACGATCTGTTCGAGGTGCGTATCCTCACCGTCGAGCCGCGCTGGCGGGCCTCCGCGGCGGCACCGCTGCTGATGTACGCGGCACTGCGCTGGATCGCCGCCCGGGGCGGTCGCCGGGTGGTGGCGATGGGGCGCACCGAACTGCTCAACATGTACCTGGCCGCCGGCCTGCGCCCGGTCGGCCGTACCGTCCACAGCGGTGCGTTGACGTTCGAGGTGCTGACCGGCAGCGTGACCGAGCTGACGAAGGCCACGATGGACCGTTACGGCACCACGTTGGAGCGTCTGCGGTCCGAGGTGGACTGGCGGCTGGACGTGCCGTTCGCACCCCGGCCGGACGGCTGCGAACACGGCGGCGCCTCGTTCACCGCCATTGGCACGGACTTCCGCAGCCTGCACCGGCGCCATCAGATAGTCGCGGCCGACGTGCTGGACGCCTGGTTCCCACCAGCCCCCGGGGTGCGGGCGGCGCTCGCGGAAGATCCAGCCTGGGCCGCTCGGACCTCGCCGCCGACCAGCGCCGAGGGCCTGCTGGCGGAAATCGCCACGGCCCGGGCGCTGCCGGCAGAGACGCTCGCGGTCGGCGCCGGTTCGTCCGACCTGATCTACAGGGCGTTCGGCCAGTGGCTGACCCCTGAGAGCAGGGTGCTTCTGACAGACCCCGGCTACGGCGAGTACGCCCACGTCACGGAGAGGGTGATCGGGTGCCGGGTGGACCGGTTCCGGTTGCGCCGCGAAGACGGCTGGCGGATCGATCCGGACCGGCTGTCTGCTGTCGTCAGGTCCGGCCGCTACGACCTCGTGGTGGTGATCAACCCGAACAACCCGACCGGACGCCACGCACCGGCGGCGGAGCTGCGCTCGCTGATCGCCGCCGCGCCGGCCCGAACCCGCTGGTGGATCGATGAGGCCTACCTGGGCTACGTCGATCTGGCCGAATCGCTCGCGGGCCTCGCCGCGATGCACCCGCGGGTAGTGGTCTGCACCTCATTGTCGAAGATGTATGCGCTATCCGGTATGCGGGCCGCGTATCTGGTGGCCGAGCCGATCACGGCGGCACAGCTACGCCGATGGACGCCGCCCTGGCCGGTCAGCCTCCCGGCGCAGCTGGCCGCAGTGGCAGCCCTGCGGGACCCGGCGTACTACAGCGACTGCTGGCTTCGCACCCACTCGCTGCGCCGGCAGCTGGCCGCCGACCTGGCCGGGCTGGACGAGGACCTGATGGTCGAAGAGGCCGTGGCCAACTTCCTCACCGTGACCCTGCCGTCCGGCGGGCCGAGTGCCGCACAAGTGGTGAACGAGTGCCGCCGCCACGACGTGTACCTGCGCGACCTGTCGCCGTTGTCGTCGGCGTACCAGGGGCGCACGGTGCGCATCGCGGTCAAGGACACCGCCGAGAACGCGCGCATTGTGGCCGCCTTCCAGGCCGCCCTGGGCGTACTGCGGCCGAGTTCGGCCTCGCTCCTTTCCATGTCTGAGGGCGTTCCCGCCGCCGGATCCGCACGGTGATCACCGTGGCTTCCCTGGCGCCCTACCTCGGTGGGGCGCTGGCACTGGGCGGCATCGCGGTGGCGGCGTCCCGGCGCCGCGAGCTGCTGATCCGGTGGTGCGCCTGGGCGGTCGGAGTGCCAGTGGTCACCGGTGCGTTCTGGTTGGGCCGCCCGGGCGCCGCGGGCATCGCCATCGCGGTCGGGGTGATTGCCGTCATGGAGTTCGGCGGGCTGATGCGGCTGGGCTGGGTGGACCGGATTGTGCTGGCCGCGGCGGTGGCAGGCGTGGTACTGGCCGCCTGGTTGGCCCCCGGACAGGTGCTCCGTGTGGTCGCGATCGGGGCGCTCGCGGTGGCCGCAGTGCCGCTCCTGACCGGCGACGCCGACCAGGGCCTGCACCGGCTCCGCGCCGGCCTGCTCGGGCTGGCCTGGCTGAGTGTGCTGGCCGCGCTGGTGCCGCTCGGGGCGAGCGCGCTTGCGCTGTTCGTGGCGGTCTCGGTCGCCGACATCATCGCGTACTTCGCCGGTAGAGGGCTCGGCGGGCCGCGGCTGTCCCCACTGTCACCGGCCAAGCGGTGGAGCGGCACCCTGGCCGGGGCTGCGGCCGGCCTCGGTGTGCTCGCCGTGCTGTCCGCGCTGAGCTGGCCGATGGCGGTGGCGGTGGCGGTCGGCGGCCCGGCCGGCGACCTTCTCGAATCCATGATCAAAAGAGGTGCACAGACGAAGGACGCCGGCCGCTGGCTACCCGGCTCCGGCGGTTTGCTGGACCGGATCGATTCGCTGCTCATCGCGCTGGCCGTCCTGCTGGTCCTGCGCTGATCCCCGTATGGTCCTGGCCGGGCAGCAGACACGGTGACGACGGACTGCCGCCGATGCGCGAACCCTCACTGAGGAATGCGTTCCCTGGCCGACGCCGAGGATCGAGCGGCGCGTGGGCGGCAGTCCGTCCACAGCTCAGGCAGCAGCCGGCGTCGTCCAATCCACTGCCGACGCGCCAGACGCGCCGGCATCTGCGCCGCCTCCGCTGCCTGCCCGGTACTCGACCGGCCGCGCCACGGACAACAGCCCCATGCCTCCGTAGCAGGCGAACGAAAACGGGGCGGTCAGCTCCCGGGACCCCGTCGGCGCGGGCACGTCAGCGCCGTCCTGGTCCCCGCCTGGTCCCTCAGCCTTCGTTCCGAGCTCGAAGGCAGCACGCCCCGGAAGCCGGTGCCTATCTCGACCGCCCACTCCGCCGCAGGTCAGAAGGGGTTGGGGGCCATCCGAGCGGCGCGGCGTACGCGCGGTTCCAACGACGCGCGCAGCGGATTCAGTCCGTTGAGCCGCAGTTGATGCCCCAACACCTCACGAGGAACGCTTCCGCAGGTCAGGCGACGTTTCAAGTGGGGCGGGTGGGACTCGAACCCACGGCCGGCGGATTATGAGTCCTTTGAGGATCTTGGCGGGCCTTGCGTTTCTTCACCCATTCTTGGCGTTTCTGCAGGTCAGGGCCGCAAACCTCTGCTGATGCCTCGCAACCCTTGTCAGTCTGTTCCTGTCCTTGCGGCCTCAACGCGGCCTCAATGAGGCCCTTGGCGCCCGGAACGAAGGCAAGGGTGGACTGTCGCTCCAGTTCGCGAGCAGGTCTCGAACCTGCCCACAGCGGATCTCCCTTCCAACGCGCAGAGGCTCCGCCCCCCGGTGTCGGGGCGGAGCCCCGGCGAGGACGGCGTCCCAGTCCTGGCGCAGGAATCCGGCGAAGCCCTGGATTGGACCTGATCCGTTGGTCTCGGCCTCCCGGACCCAGGCAGCCAGGAGATGGCCGCGGCGGCACGTCCGGGCCCAGCGCCCAGCGGCCCAAGTCCTCGCCCTGGACCAGGACTTCACCGGATGCCGACGGCACCGCTTCATCGCCTTGGGCATGTGCCTGGGCGAGGCGGAAGCAGTGCTGTCACCCCGCATCCCACACGGGGCGCCGAGGCCGGCGAGCTCGGCCACCAGTCCGGCTTCACCGGCTGACGCACTCCACAGCGGTCCCTCGCCTGTACCCGGGGAGGGACCACCGTCTGCGTCGTACATTCACTTCAGCTCGCGGATGGTCGCCTCGAACGCCCGATCCATGTCCCACAGGGGTTCGAAGGTGACGTGGACGACGTGGCCGTAGGTCTGGTTGTGGAACATCTGGTAGCGCCCGAAGGCCTCGGGGTCCTCCACTTCGATCAGCGCGTACCCGCCCCATCCGGTGCCGTACGTCTGGTGGTGCACGATGCCGCTGTCGACGTCGCCCCAGTTGCCCGACCGGGCGAACGCCTTGAAGGCTTCGCCCCACGCCTCATCGAGTGCAGGCTTGGTGACGCCCTCGGCATAGACGAAACGCTGAAGATACTTTTGCCCCATCGACCCACTCCTTGCTCCCTGCCCGGGGCAGCCCTTACGCTTCGCCCTTGGTGGTTGCAAGATAGCCATCACCCATCCACGTGCCGCCGCATCTCACCCGGTCGATGGCGTGTTTGAAGCCCTTGTCGTACGAGTAGGGCGCCAGCTGATGGCGATCTTTGAAATCGGTTCCGGTCGGATTTTCATGACGGTCACGATCGTCGGCCTGGCGCCTTACGTTTGACGGCGGGAATGCCCTGGTCATGGAGGTTCTGTCTGGGGTGAAGGACGCCTCGCGTCGGGCGCACAGCCGTTACGGGCGGCGGCTCGCCGAGCATCCCGCCGGCGGGCGCCGCCTGGTGGTGAAGCTGGAGGTCCGGCGGTTCTTCTGCGACGCACCCGATTGCAGGCGACGCACCTTCGTCGAGCAGATCGAGGGTCTGACCACGCGTTATTCCCGCGCCGGCCCCGGAGTGAAGGAGTTGTGGCGGTCCGTCGCACTCGTGGCGGGCGGTCGTCCGGGCATGTGGCTGTGCAACTCGCTGGCCGTGCCCACCGGCAAGGCCCGGCTGCTCGGCCAGCTGCACACGCCCGAGGTGCCCGCCCGCAGTCCGCGGGTGCTTGGTGTCGACGACTTCGCCTTCCGCCGCTCGCGCACCTACGGGACCATCCTGGTCGACGTCGAGAAGTCCGCCCCGGTCGACCTGCTGGCCGACCGCACCAGCGAGACTCTCGCCGTCTGGCTCACCGCGCACCCCGGCGTCGAGATCGTCTGCCGGGACCGCGACAGCGGCTACAGTCGCGCGATCAAGGAGGCGGCACGGACGCGACCGAGGTGGCCGATCGCTGGCATTTGCTTCAGAATCTGTCGGCCGCGGTCGAGAAGACCTGCCATCAGCACCGTGCCTGCCTGCACAAATACGCCCTGGACGACGTGGACGGACCCACGTCGGCGACCGCACCACCCATCCGGCCTCAGGATGGCCTCAATGCACGCCCCTGCCGCAGCAGAGCCGAGCAGAACACATCTCACTGGCAACGCGTCCACTCACGTCCATGCAGGTCAGAAGGGCCTCAGCGGACTCAGACGAACCTGGCACCAAAACCCGCGAGCAGCGGGGATTCAGTCCGTTCAGGCAAAGTTGACGCTCCGACACCCGAAAATGAACGTTTCCGCAGGTCAGAAGCCTGCACAGGTGGGGCGGGTGGGACTCGAACCCACGGCCGACGGATTATGAGTCCTTTGAGGATCTTGGCGACCCTTGCCGATCAACGCTCATCTTTGACGTTTTCCCAGGTCAGACGTGTTGATCGCTGTCAGTCCTGTGTGCTGCTTGTCGAGCTGTTCCTGTCCTTGTGGCCCCTCAATGGCCCCTGCCGCTCCTGGAAAGTCTGCCCGATACGGAATCCGGGACGTCGCTCCAGCTCAGCCGACGCGGGCGAACCTCGGCGCAGCGGATACCCATTCCAGCGAACGGGCCCGGTGGCGCGGGGGCCGGCTGAGGTCTTCCAGTTGCACCGGCGTCGAGATGAACGGTCCGGCCAGGCTTCAGTAGCCACGCGGCTCGAGGTCACCCGGGCGAGCGACCGGACCTGGACACTCATCTCGTCACTTTCAGCCGACGACCAAGGTCAGCCCTTGACGGCGGAGCTGGCGACGCCCTGGACGAACCAGCGTTGGAAGAAGGCGAAGACGATCAGTACAGGCAGGACCAGGAGGACACCGAAGGCGAGGATCTGCCCCCAGTCCGGGGGCAGTTGGCCCTGGAAGACACTCATCTCCAGCGGCAGCGGGCGTACCGACGGGTCGGAGACCATCAGGACCGGCCACAGGAAGGAACCCCACTGAGTGAGGAACGTCAGGATCGCGACCGAGGCAAAAGCCGGTTTCGACATCGGCACGATGATCGCGAAGAAGGTGCGCCAGGGGCCCGCGCCGTCGAGGCGGGCAGCTTCCTCGATGCTCGGCGGAATCGAGCGGAAGAACGTGTGGAACTGGTAAATGGAGAAGGCGTTGGCGATGAACGGGATCGCCTGGATGAAGAGCGTGTTGCGCTGGCCGTTGAACATATAGAAGAGCGGCACGGCGACGGACTCGAAGGGGACCAACATCAGGAGTAGTACGAGAGTGAAGACGGCTTCACGGCCGCGCCACTTCAGCCGCGACAGCCCGTACGCCGCCATGGAATTGACGAACAGGCCACCGGTGACGACCACGAACGCCAGCAGCAGCGAGATGCCCATGAAGCGCCAGATGTAGCCCGTGCTGTCGGAGTTGAGGCTGTCAAGGACGGCGGTGTAATTGTCGAAGGACAGGTGGGTGGGGAGGAAACCGGAGAGTCCATTGAGGACCTCGTCGGACGGCTTGAGGCTGCCCATGAACAGGTAGAGGACGGGCAACGCGAAGATGAACGCCAGGACGCTGAGGACGGCGTAGTCGAGGAATCGGCGCAGGGGCCTGCGGATCACGCCCGGGCTCGTGCTCGTATTCATGTCAGTCCTCGTTTCCGGGGCGCACGACGCGGCGCTGGAGGAGGGTCAGGGCGACGACGATCAGGAAGAAGACGACGGTGATCGCGGACGCCTGGCCGATGTTGTTCTGGTCGAAGGCGGTGGTGACGGCCTGGTACATCACGGTGCGGGCAGCGTCCTCGTCGAGACCGCCGCCCTTGACGAGGACGTAGACCTGGTCGAAGACCCGGAAGGACAGCACCGAGGTGAGCATCGCGACGAAGACGAGGGTGCCGCGGATGCCGGGCAGGGTGACGTGGCGGAACTGCTGCCAGCGGCTCGCGCGGTCGAGTTCGGCGGCCTCGTAGAGCTCACCCGGGATCTGCTGGAGACCGGCGAGCAGGATGACCATCTGGAAGCCGACGCCCTGCCAGACGGACAGCACGATGATCGAGGCCATCGCGGTGGCGGAGTCGCCGAGCCAGTCGAAGGCGCCCCAGTTGCCGAAACTCACCGCGTGCAGCGCCGAGTTGAGCATGCCCTGACCGCTGCGGGCGAGGATGAGTCGCCAGATCACGGCGACCAGCGCCATGGGGAAGACGACCGGCATGAAAAACAGGGAGCGGAACAGGCCGATGGCCTTGAGCTTGCGGTTGAGCAGGATCGCCAGTGCGAGCGCGAGGCCGGTCTGCAGCGGTACGACGACCACGGCGAAGGTCAGGTTGTTCAGCAGCGCCCGCAGGAACGGGCCGGACAGGTCGGGGTCGGTGAACAGCCGCCGGTACTGCTCCAGGCCGAAGAAGGACGGTGCCAGCGGGGAGCCGAGGCGCACGTTGTAGAACGAGAGCACCACGGCGTAGCCGAACGGCACGCCGACAAAGGCGATGAGTCCGCTGACGGCCGGGGCGGACATGAGCAGTCCGTGCAGCCAGTCGCGGTTCTTGCGGCCCGGCCGTGCCGATCGCGTCAGCGGCGCGGTTGTCACGGTTGTCGCGGACGGGGCCTGCTCCGGGCCGGGCGGCGCAGCGTGCGCGGGTTCCACGGATGTCACGGGAGGGTCCTGTTCCCGGCGGGGCGGGCGCGGTAGCCGCGCCCGCCCCGGCCGATGGGTCCTACGGGATCTTGTAGCCGGCGTTGTCGGAGAAGTCCTGGTCGATTGCTCGGGCAGCCTTGGCCAGGGCGCTCTTGGGGTCGGCACCGCCGTAGATCGAGTTCAGGGCGTCGCTGAACTTGGCGGTGACGGTGGGATATCCGGCGGTGACCGGGCGGGTGACCGAGACGCAGGACTTGGTGATGTCGCTGTCGCCGCAGGGCTTGGCGAGTTGGTCGGCGAAGAGCTGCAGCGGGCCGCCCTGCTTGTACAGCTCACTCTTGGCGAGCGCGGTCTTGGTGGCGGGCGGGGCGCCGTTGGCCGTCGTCATGGCGGCGATGTTGGTGTCGTTGAGGAGGTAGTCCATGAACGCGCCCGCTGCCTTGGCGTTCTTCGTGTCGGCGCCGATGCCCCAGGCCCAGGAGCCCTGGCCGGTCTTGGGGCCGTTGCCGAAGTCGGGCAGCGGCAGCACGACGAGGTCGCTGCCGAGGGCCTTGCTGTAGGTGGGGTACATCCAGTGGCCGACCCAGCTCAGGGCGACCCGGCCCTTGGCGAACGCGTTGCCGTCGGTGTTGGGGTCGACGTAGGGCTTCCAGGACTGGAACGTCTTCATGGCGGAGACCACGGCCGGGGTGTCGAGGGCCCCTTCCGCCTTACCGTCCTTCAGCAGCGAACCGCCGGCCGACCAGACGATCGGGGCGAAGCCGTAGGTACCCCACTCGTTGGCGTAGCCGCCGGTCTCCTGGAGGTCGAGGGTTTTGCCGTCGGAGTCCTTGACCTTGAGGGCCTTGAGGGCGGCGGTGAACTGGTCCGCCGTCCAGTCGTCGGACAGGTTGGTCGGGTACTTCACCCCTGCCGCGTCCAGGAGCTTCTTGTTGCCGTATATGCCGAGCCCGGAGTCGTACATGCCCAGGCCGTAGTGCTTGCCGTTGATCTCGCCCTGCGCCTTGCTCGCGTCGGTGGCGTTGGCCAGGGTCCTGGCGGAGACGTAGGTGTCGATCGGGGCGAGCTTCTTGTTGTAGACGAAGTTCGCCATGGTCGGGCCGTCGAACTCCATCACGTCCGGCAGCTTGGACGCGTCGGTGGCGGTGATGGTCTTGGTGTAGTCGTTGCCGGGGATCAGCTTCAGGTCGACCTTGATGTTGCTCTGTGAGGAGTTGAAGGACTTCACCGCTTTCTGCAGTGCGGTGTCCTCGCTCTTCTGGCCCTGGTGGGCCCAGACGCTGATGGCGCCCTTGCCGCTGCCCGCCGCGGCGGAGGTGTCACCACCGCTTCCGCCGCCACAGGCGGCCAGGGCGGCGAGGGGAAGGGCGAGGGCCAGGCCCGTACAGGCTGTGCGGCGGTACTTTCTGCTGGTCGAACTCATGGGCTGTGCCTCCGTGCTGTGGCGAGGGTTCGAAGTGCGGGCGTGCTTCGGGGGCGTGGGGGTGTGGGGCTCAAGAGGTGAGGGGTATTACTGCGGTCCGCGTTGGCGGGGCGGAGCGGTGGTCTCCCGCAGGACGAGGCGGATGGGCATCTGCACCTGCTCGGCAGGTGGTTGGGCGTCGGGCTCGTCCAGTTGCCGCAGCAGAAGGCGGGCGGCCTCTGCGCCCTGCTCGGCGACCGGCTGGGCGACGGTGGTCAGGCCGACGACGTCGGCGAGTTCGTGGTCGTCGAAGCCGACGACGGACACGTCCTCCGGAACCTTGAGGCGGTGTCGGCGCAGGGCGCGCAGGGCGCCCATCGCCATCTCGTCGGACTGCGCGAACACCGCCGTCGGCGGCCGGGAGGCGGCCAGCAGCTCGGTCATGGCCCGCTCGCCGCCCTCGACGGTGTAGTCACCGTCCGCCTCCAACGCCGGATCGTGCTCGATCCCCGCGTCGGCCAGGACGTCCAGGTAGGCGTTGCGACGCTCGATAGGGGTGGTCCAGTGCAGCGGCCCGCTGGCCCCGCTGATCATGCCGATGCGGCGGTGGCCGAGGTTGACCAGATGCCGTACGGCGCTCTCCGTGCCGACCCGGTCGTCGATGCCGACGACCGTGAAGCCGGGCCGGGTGCCGCCGACCGTGGTGGCAAGCGGCACCCCGAGTGAGCGCAGTGCGGCCGACTCCTCCTCTTCAGGAATGAGAAGTGACAGCACCGCGTCCACTCGCTTGCGGACCGGCAGTCTGGTGAAGAAACGCTTGCGTGTCTCCGGCGATCCCAGGTTGTACAGCAGCACGTCGTAGCCGGCGGCGCTGAACACCTTCTCGGCAGAGTCCAGCACGGTGCCGAAGAACCAGCGGCCCACATAGGGGACCAGGACGCCGATGGTGTAGGTGCGGCCGCTGGCCAGGCTGGAGGCGGAGCGGGAGGCGGTGTAGCCGAGCCGGTCGGCAACGGCCTTGATCTGGTCCCGTACCTCGTCGGAGACGCCCGGCCGGCCGCGCAGAGCGCGGGACACGGTGGACGCAGAGACGCCGGCGGCGCGGGCGACGTCGTTGATGCTGGCCGTCACGGCGCAGTTCCTCCCGTTGGTTTCACGTCGGTGTGATCTGTGGGTGACGTGACCGTAAACCCACCCACCTTGTTGCGCAAGCGTTTGCGTTCATATCTACTTGGCCTGATTCCAAAGAGAGTTAATTTTTATCGATGGTCAGCGCACGCGTTTGGGCGCTGTGAGCCGACAGGAAGTGCGCATGCGATACGCCCCACCCGGCCTCTGCCTGAACGACTTCGCCCTGCTCCGGGACGAGGACGGCACCTACGCGGTGCTGCACCTGCAGGGGCCCTGGACAGCCGAGTTCGACCACCTGCGGATGGAGACCTCCTACGGCCGGGCCACCTCCACCGACCTGGTCCACTGGCAGCCCCAGGGCGCCGCCTTCGGCAACGGGCTGCCCGGCCGGTTCGACCAGCAGGCCGTGTGGACCATGCACCCCATACGGCACAGCGATGGAATGGCGATGTTCTACACCGGCGTGAGCGGACTGACGCCGGCCGGCTGGCCGCTCCAGACCGTCGGCCTCGCCTACTCCGAGCGCACCGACGGCACCGGCTGGCGCCGCCACGGCACCGCACCGGTCGTCGAAGCCGACCCGCGCTGGTACCGCACCGGCGAACGCATGGGCTGGCGCGACCCCTTCGTCGTACCCGACGACGAGACGGACGGCTGGGTCATGGTCATCTGCGCCAGCGACGCCTCCCTCCCGGTCGAGGTCAGCGGCTGCGTCGCCTGGGCCACCTCAGACGACCTGGAGCACTGGACCGTCCACCCACCGCTCATCTCACCCGGCGACGTCGACGAACTGGAGTGCCCCGTCCTGGAACGCCTCGACGACGGGTCCTGGCTGCTGCTCGGCTCCATCGGCCAGACGCGCGGATTCGAGGCATGGAGCGCCCCGAGCCTGCGGGGCCCCTGGACCCGCCGCGGCCCCCTCGGCCCGACCGGCTCCTACGCCCCCCGCGTCATCCCCGCCCCCGACGGCACCCGCGTCGTCCTGCACACCACGCCCCGCCAGGTCGGCCTCACCGACACCGGCGACCGCTGTCGCGGCATGCTCGCCCAGCCCAAATACCTTGCCGTGCACGGCGATTGCGAGCTCCGCCTGGAATGGTGGCCCGGCCTGGACACCTGGCTCGGCGAAGAGACCGACCGCCCCGCCCTGCACGCAGTCGGCGACATCGGCATATCAGGACCCGTCGAGATCACCCTGCGCACCGACACCCCGGACAGCGCCCGCTCCGCCCTCGCCGTGGGCTGCGACGGCAAGAACCTCTGGGTCACCGGCCCCGACGGGAACCGGCTCGGTGAGACCGTCCTGACGGACCCCGCCGCCACCCTGCGCATCCTCACCATCGGCGAGTACGTCGAGGTCTACGCCGACGGCGTGTTCGCCCTGACCACTTTGTGCTACTCCGGGCACCCCGCACCGTGGACGGCCGTCACCGAAGGACGCGAACGCACCATCCCCGTCCGCCCGATCCGGCTGCCCGACCCCCACCGCGACGACGCCTCGGCCATCTGGCCCGGCCCCTCAACTCCCTGACGGGCGAGAGCCCGCGTCCGCTGACCGACACACCGCACGACCCTGGAAAGGTCCAGCCATGAACGTCACCGCCGACGGTCTCCGCTTCCCCGACGGCTTCCTGTGGGGCGCCTCCACCGCCGCCCACCAGATCGAGGGCAACAACGTCAACAGCGACTGGTGGCAGATGGAACACGGCGGCGGCTCCATCACCGAACCCAGCGGAGACGCCGCCGACAGCTACCACCGGTGGCGCGACGACATGGATCTGCTCGCCCAGCTCGGCTTCACCGACTACGGCTTCAGCATCGAATGGGCCCGGATCGAACCCGCCCCCGGCCACTTCTCCAAGGCCGAGATCGCCCACTACCGGCGCATGGTCGACGGCGCCATCGAACGCGGCCTGCGCCCCATGGTGACCCTGCACCACTTCACCGTCCCGCGCTGGTTCGCCGAACGCGGAGGCTGGACCGCGGAGGGCGCCGCCGAGCTGTTCGAGCGGTACGTGCAGGCCACCGCACCGGTCATCGGCGCCGACGTACGGCACGTGTGCACCATCAACGAGCCCAACATGATCGCGGTCGCCGGCGCCATCCGCGAACTGGGCACCGAAGCACCTCCCACAGCGGGACTCGTGCTGCCCGACAAGGCCACCACCGACGCCCTGGTCCAGACCCACCGCCGCGCCACGGCTGCCGTCAAGGCGATCTCTGCCGACATCCAGGTCGGCTGGTCCATCGCCAACCAGGTCTACCAGGCCCTGCCCGGCGCCGAAGCCGCCGCTGCCGCCTACAGCCACCCCCGCGAAGACGTCTTCATCGAAGCCGCCCGCGATGACGACTGGATCGGCGTCCAGTCCTACACCCGCACCAGGATCACCACCGACGGCCCGATCCCCGCCCCCGCCGACGCCGACCGCACCCTCACCGGCTGGGAGTACTACCCTCAAGCGATCGGGTACGCGCTGCGCCACACCGCCGAGATCGTCGGCGACGTTCCCTTGATCGTCACCGAGAACGGCATCGCCACCGACGACGACACACGTCGCATCGCCTACACCACCGGAGCACTCCAGGAAGTCTCCGCCGCCCTGGAGGACGGCCTCGACGTACGCGGCTACCTCCACTGGAGCGCACTCGACAACTACGAATGGGGCTCCTACAAGCCTACGTTCGGCCTCATCTCCGTTGACCCCGACACCTTCGAACGCACCCCCAAGCCATCCGCCGCCTGGCTCGGCAACCTCGCCCGCACGGGCACACTGCCCCGAGCCACCTACTGAATCCCGCGGCAGAGAACACCTCCGGCTCGACTTGCTTTGCACGCGAGAGCGGACAGCGTTTCGACAGCGGTTCGGGAGGCAAGCAAGGGGCAACGTCGGTGCGAATGTTCACGAATTACGGCAGCACCGGGACTGCCGATCATTTGCAGCAGTCGCACCCGGGACGGCAGCCGCAGGCGTCGGCTCCAGCTGCTGGTATCGGCACAGCTGCGGCCGGTGTCGCGCAACAGCCCTTGCGCTTCCAGGCGTCGCGGCCTCACCTGAGGAGGCCGCGGGCCAGAGACCGGGCTGCCACGTCGTTGAAGGTCATGCTGTCCTGACCTTTGGCGACCGCCCCGTCGGCCTGACCAGCCGCCACCCTGCCGACCGACCAGAGGAGGCCCTGCCTGCCGCAGGGGCGAGGCCAGGGCTATGCCTGCTGCCCAGGAGCCGATGGTGACGCCCACGTTGGACGCTACGACGAATTCGCTCCCCACTTCCCAGCCCCGCCATGGGGGGCTGGTAGCAGCCAGACTCAGCACCTTCCTGGCCACATCGCCCGGAACCCTGAGCTGAGTCGCCATCCGACAACAGCCCTGTTTGCGCTCGCCGGAGCAGGCGTCCATGAGTGTCATCGGGAGACGAACGGCCTGTCGATGACCGTCTCTCTGCGTCCTTCAATCCGCAATCTCCTCGCGATTCCTGCCCCCAATTCCTCGCGCTTACTGTTGCGTGAGGGAGGTTTGCGTAAGGATCACGCCGCTGCGCGGTATCGGAGTCACCTGGCTCCAGTGCCCCGTCTGCCGCCTGAAGTGCCGCCCCGCCGCCGTCGGTCCGGACGGTGCCTGCCCGCGCTGCGGCACTGCTCGCCCGCTGACGTTGTCCCTCGGCGGCCGTCCCGACATGCCCACCCCGGGGACCGACCGCCGCTGACCCACGCACGCCACACCGACCTGAGAGGGGTGCAATGGACGGCTGGGACGTCCAGTCCGGGAGCGGAGTGCGCTTCCATTGGGGACCCACGGGTGCGAGCCGGCTCGCGAACGAGGCGGCCTGTCTTGTCGCCGTCGACGTGCTGTCGTTCACCACAGCGGTGAGCGTCGCCGTCGACAGGGGCATCCGCGTCCTTCCCTTCCCGTGGCCGGGCGGCCCCGCGTCCGAGGCGGAACGGAGCGGCGCCGCGCAGGTCACCGCGGCATACGCGCGTCAGTCGGGTGCCCGGCTGGCCTCCCACCGTCACACCGTCACACCGGAAACGCCCTGGTAGCTGTCGCCCGCCCACCTGCGCGCCGCCCCCTTCGTGGCCCGGCCGGTGCTGCCGTCACCGAACGGCGCCGCGATCGCGGCCGCCGCGCCGCCCGGGGTGCGGGTGGTCGCCGCCTGCCTGCGCAACATCACCGCGGTCGGCACCTGGCTCACCTGTCACGGCTACGGCACCCCCGAACATCCCGTCGTCGTGATCGCCGCCGGCGAGTTGTGGCCGGACGGCAGCCTGCGCCCCGCGCTGGAGGACCTGCTCGGTGCCGGAGCCCACAGCGGAAGCCGGTCGCACTCTGCAGGCGGATACGCACGACCGTGTCGTGCGGACCGTGCTCCCAGCCGGGCAGGGTGCGCTGGTAGTGGACGGCCTCGTCCGGGTCGGTGATCACGTCGGCGGGGCCGGTCGCGGTAACCGTCCAGCCGGTGTCGGTCGCGGCGCCCACGTCGTCCACCGGGTACGCCGCTGACAAGGGCAGCGCCGCAGGCGGGGTCGGGGTGCGGACGATCAGGCGGCCGAACTCCCCCACGTGCCGCGCGGGACGTGCAGCGGCCTGCTCCCGCTGCACGTACACCAGTCGCCCCAGAGGGCTGCCTTCCAGCAGCCACACAGCCTCCGCGCCGGAGTCCTCGGTCATGGGCAGTACGGCGGGACGGGTACTCATCGGGTTGCTTCCTCGCTGGCGGCGGAGGTCGGCTGGGCCGGGACGCCCGACAGGACACCGGACACCTCCAGGTGATCACCCGCATCCCGGATCGCCTCGGGTGTGGAGGCGTACTCCCGCCCCTCGTGCCGCAGCAGATCCAGAGCGCCGACGGAGTCCAGGACCTGAACCTGGCTGGGGCGTATCCCGGAGGCGAGGACGAGGATGCGCGGCGGTTCTGGACGCCTGCGACCACCGGTTCGACACCGGCCCCCGCCCCAACCTTCTGCGGCGTCTGTGCTCAGCCTTCCGCGTGGGCCAGCCACAGGTCGGGGCCGAAGACCTCGTAACGGATGCGGCGGGCGGGGATGCCGGCCTGCAGCAGCTGGGCCCGCACGGTGCGCATGAACGGCAGGGAGCCGCACAGGTAGACGTCGGCGTCGGCGGGCAGGTCCAGTCCGTCGAGGTCCATCAGACCGGTGCGGGCGCCGGGTTCGGCGGCGGCGTCCTGTTCGTACCAGAACTCGGCCCGGGCGCCGGGCAGTCGGCCGACGAGGCGGCGGGTGTCCGCGCGCAGGGCGTGGTCGGCCGGGGAGCGGTCGGCGTGCAGCACCGTGACCGGGCGGGCGGCTCCGGTCGCCGCGAGGTGTTCGAGCATGCCGACCATCGGGGTGCAGCCAATGCCGGCCGAAACCAGCAGCAGCGGGCTGTCTGCGTCGTCGAGGACCACGTCGCCGAACGGGGCGGACAGGGTGAGTTCGTCGCCGGCCCGGACGGTGCGGTGCAGCTGGTTGGACACCTCGCCCTCGGGGGCGTCGGCCACGCTCGCGACCCGTTTGACGGTGATACGGCGCAGCTGGTCGCCGGGGGCGCCGGAGAGGCTGTACTGGCGCAACTGGTGTATGCCGTCAGGCATCTTCACACGGACGCTGACGTACTGGCCGGCCCTGCCGGAGAGGATCGGGCCGTCGTCGGCCGGGCGCAGCAGGAAGGACACCGCGTCAGGGGTCTCCTCCCGCCGCTCGACGACCGTCCACTGCCGCCACGGATTACGGGGATCGACCTGCGCCTCGTGGTACAGGCGGGCTTCCCGGGCGATGAGCGCGCCGGCCATCAGCCAGTACACCTCGTCCCAGGCGGCGGCGACCTCTGGCGTGACCGCCTCGCCGAGCACGTCGGCAATGGCTCCGAACAGGTACTTATGAACGATCGTGTACTGGTTCTCGGTGACACCAAGTGCGGCGTGCTTGTGGGCGATCCGCGACAGCAGCGCGTCCGGGCGGGCGTCGGGGTCGGCGAGCAGTGCCTGCGCGAAGCCTGCGATGGACCCGGCCAGAGCACGGCGCTGTTGTCCGCTGGCCTGGTTGCCGCGGTTGAACAGACCGTCCAGCAACTCGGGTTGCTCGGCGAACATCGTGCCGTAGAACCGCGCCGCGATCTCGTCCAGGGCTCCGCCGACGGCGGGCAGGGTGGCACGGACGACGGCGGCCGACTCGGGCGAAAGCATGGGTCTCCTCAGCAGATGGGGTGGACAAGCGGATTGGCGCTCACCATCGTGGCTTGAACCATGTACGGGGGCCGAGGGCCGAATGGCCTTCTCTTTGAGGCCGATTGGCTCATGTGGACGCGGCCGCCCCCACCAACGGACCGTCGGCGGCAACAGTGCCCCTGGCCACCTCTCGGTCCGAACCGGCCACGGAGTCGCGCCTGGTTTCCGTGCGGGTCGCCAGCGACCGGATGCGCCAAACACCTCAAGGACAACCGACTGCAACGTGGAGCCGATTCGCCCCTCATTTCGTCCTCGCGCCCTGTGCCGGAAGTGCGCGAAAGACCCCTGTCGCAAACGCCATCGTCCACCCGCAAAGATGAAACGGTCCCACGTCTGCACCGTGCCGCTGAGCGAACACTCACGGACGCGAGCGATCGCAGGGCCCAGTCAGACGGAAGCGGTCTTGCGGCTACACGATGTCGAGAACATCAGTGACCGCGCGGCGGCGGGTGGCCGGACCCCGCGGGCCGTAGCCGAGACGCAGCACCATCTGCACCTGCCCCGTGCCCGATCCCGGGTCGCGGACCAGCAGGCGCAGCTCAGGGGTCTCAGCGCGTGGGAGGTCAAGGATGTGGCCAGGTCGGCCAGGGTTGCCTCCAGGAGCACCCGTTCCAAGGCCTGACCGGCGCGCAGCCAGTCGGCGGGTCCGTCGCCGGGAGCGCTCAGCAGGGCCAGGTGCGGGGCGTACTCGAACGTGGTGGTGCCACGGTCGGCCACCGGTCGGCGCCCGGCGAAGTCCCGTACCGGAGCCTTGCCGTCCCGCTTGCGCGGCCCGAAGGCGTACTCGGGGACACTGTCGACGGCTGTGTCCGCCTCCGGGCCGAGCCGGGTCCAGCGGACGAGGTCCTCGCGGGCGCCGGAGTCCATGACATCGCGGCTCTCGGCGTCGCGGACCAGGTCGAGCACCGTCTCGGCATGCAAGGGGCCGGGGAAGAGCAGGGCGGCCGACTCGCGTGCCGCGCATCTTGCAGTGTGGTCCGGATGTCCTCGGGGATGTCCTTCTCCGCGAAGGGGTGGCGGCTGGTGTGTCGCTGCCGGATCACCGCATGCAGCCGGGCCGACTCGTCGTCCGGCGCGCGCCCGGCCTGCCCGGTCAGCTGGACGGCGGCGAGCAGCAGCGGGTCCTGCGGCTCGGGCAGCAGCCGGACATCCGGGGTGAGGTCCGCGTGCGCGGCGGAGACGCGTTTCAGGCTCTGGCCCCGGAACCGACGCCCACGGGCCCCGCGCGAACGCGGCCTCGATCTTGCCGGTGCCCACCACACCGGCCGTCCGGCCGTGCAGGTCACGGCCCATCAGCCCGTCGAGCCGGAAGTCGAACTCCCGGGTGCGGTGCGCGGCACGAACGATCCGCCGGTCGACGGCGAGCGCCAGCGCCCAAGCGAACTCGGCGACCGACGAGGGCGAGTAGGACGACACCCGGGCCACCGTCAGGTCGAGTTCCTCGGCCTCCGTCAGGTCGATGTTGTTGTAGCCGGTGGCGCGTTGGGCGATCATCTTCGTGCCGTCCGTGGCCAGGGCGCGCAGGACCTCGGCGTCGAGGGTGTCGTTGACCCTGTGAGCACGATCTTGTGCCCGGCCGCGGTGGGGGCGGTGTCCCGGTTGGGGAAAAGTCCCAGACAGCGCAGTTCATGCGGCCCGCGAACTCACGTTTGAAATGCGCCGTGCTTCTCTGCACTAAGTCAAATGGGTGTGGCTCCTTTGGAGGGGCGAGCGTACCCAGGTGCGTTCCGCTCTGCCCTGGGCCCGGCGGTCAGCGGTAGTAGGGCTCGACCGCGGCCCGTACCTCGTCGAGCAGCGCGGGGCCGTCCTGCGGCACGGGCGTTCGGCTGCTGCCCGGCCTGATGTCCAGGAGCTGTTCGTTGGACAGGGCGAACACCACTCGTCGCAGTCCTGCCCATTGGATGACGGCATTGCACATCCCGCACGGCTGGCAGCTGGTGTACATGGTGGTGCCTGCCGCCGTCTGCGCGTCGAGTTCTCTTGCGGCCCACCTCGCCAATTTGAGTTCCGGGTGTGCGGTGACGTCGTTGTCGGTGAGGGTGGTGTTGTGCTCCTCGGCCAGGATCGTCCCGTCCGGTCCTGCCAACAGAGATCCAAAGGGCGGGTTGCCGCTCGTGCGTGCCTTGGCCGCGAGAGAGATGGCCTGTCGGAGGAGGGTGTGGTCGTCGGGTGTGGTCATGACTGCTCCCTCGTGGTGCGGGGTGGGGTGTTGGGCTGGAGAAGGTGCGCGGCCACGGTGGCGAGGGCTTGCCAGGCCGCCTGCGGGTGACATGTCGCGTGGGGGTCGCCCTGGTAGGTGTCGAGGACGACGGACTTGGCGCCCAGCAGCCGCAGTTGGTCGAGGTCGTCCATGATCTGGTCGATGGTGCCCTCACCGGCGAGCCGTCCCGCTCCGTCGACCGGTTCCTTGGTGAGTCGCAGGGCGATGCGGGGAGCCAGGGCGGGCACGGGCAAGTGTTGCTCGTCCGCGTACGTCTGCAGCCTGCCTGCGGCTTCGCGCAGCCACGGCATGGTGGGGTGCAGCGGATGCCATGCGTCTCCGAGTCGTACGGCCCGGCGCAGCCCCGCGTCGCTGTTGCCGCCGACCCACACCGGGATCCGGCGGTCTCCGTATGAGGCGGTGTCCTTCCAGGCGGCCCGGATGTCCCGCAGGTGGCTGTCGGTCAGCTGTCCGCGCTGTGAGAACGGGATGTCGAGGGCGGTGAACTCCTGCCGCGCCCAGCCCACTCCCACGCCGAGGATCAGCCGGCCGCCGCTCAGCTCATTCAGATTGGCCGCCATTCGGGCGGTGAGCAGCGGATGCCGGTAGGGAGCGATGAGGACTGTCGTGCCGAGCTGGATACGGGTGGTGAGGCCGGCCAGCCAGGACAAGGTGGTGAAGGGCTCGTAGAAGGGGGCCGGGTAGCGCTCGGCGACATCCGGCGTAATGGCTATGTGGTCCGAGATCATCAGTAGGTCGAAGCCCAGGCCCTCCACGGTCTGGGCCCAGCTTCGCAACACTCCGGGGTCGGTGCCCGGGCCGAAATTGGGGACGTTCACTCCGATCTTCATAGGGCCCAACCCTAGGCAGGGCGTACGGGTCGCCAGAAGGGATTCCCGCCTGTTCAGAGGCGGTTCGGCCGTGGATCCGCCGGTAGAATGGGCGTATGACCGAGAGTCTCGACGTGACGGACTGGGCGATCCTGGCAGAAGTCCAACAGGACGGCCGGATCCCGTTCACCGAGCTGGCGCGGCGGGTGAACCTGAGCGCGTCGGCGACCAAGGAGCGGGTGCGTCGGCTCGAGGAGGCCGGGGTGATCACTGGGTACCGGGCGGAGGTGAACCCGGAGCGGACCGGTTACCCGGTGATGGCGGTGGTCCGGCTCAAGTACCCGGGGCCGGGAACCCGGCACCAGCCGCTGCGCCGGCTGCTGGAGGAGCGCTCGGAGATCCTGGAGTGCCTTCGCACCACCGGAGACGACTGCTACGTCATGAAGGTGGTGGCCCCGTCGATGGCCCACCTGGAGGAGATCGTTGACGAGCTGGCCGAGTTCGGGAGCACCACCACCAACCTCGTCCTCAGCCGGACGCTCCCGTTGCGTGGTCCGGGGGTGCTTCGGGTGAACACCGTCAGGTAGGCGCTGACGTTGCGCGGACGCCACTCCATCGCCGGGGCCCGGCCTGGCGTCCAGCAGCGGCGACCATCAACTGCCCGTCATCCGCTGTCACATGGAGATGGGGCCGAGGTCGGCGGCGGTCTGGGCCAGTGTGTGGAGGGTGGGGCTGTCGTCGGTGGATCGCCACGTGAGGGCGTAGTGGATGGTGGGGGCGTCGTGAACGGGGAGGAAGACGATGCCGGGGGGACTGTTGTAGCGGGCGGCGATCTCGCCCAGCGGGGTGGACGCACTGTCCGGAGGCGACCAGGGAGAGAACCTCGTGGAAAGTACGCGCGGCGGGCCCGCGCGGGATACGGCGGCCGAGCGGCGTACGCGTGGGGACCATGGCCGCGATCCAGTACTCGGGGGCGGCGGGGCCGAAGTCGACGACATGGTTGTCGCCGAGGTCTTCCAGGGACGCGGTGCCGCGCTCGGCCAGCGGATGGTCTGCCGCCACGGCGAGCACGCGGCCTCCGGCCAGCGCGGTCGGGCCGACCGTGAGGTCCGGTTCGGCCACCGGAAGCCAGAGCACGTGCGCGTCGTGCTCTCCGGTGCGCAGCGCGGTGAACGGGTCGCTGCCGTTGATCTCGCCGAACTGGACATCGCTGCCGGGGTGGCGGGAGCGGAAGGCCTCGATGAGGGGCGCAGTTCGTGGCCGGCATGGCCGAACACACCCAGGCGCAGAGTCTGCCTCGTCCCCGAGCCGGCCGCTTCGGCGCGGGCGAGCCCTTCCCGGAGAAGGTCGACGGCTTGCTGGAGGTCCTCGCGCAGACGCCGGCCGACCGGGGTCAGGGCGACGCGCCGGCTGGTGCGGTCGAACAGGACGACGCCGAGGCGCCGTTCCTGCTTGGCGATGCCTGACTGACGCGGGCCTGGGACACATGAAGCCGCTCCGCGGTGCGTCCGAAGTGCAGCTCCTCGGCCAAGGTCAGGAAGATCTCGATGTCACGCAGCTCCATGCATAACCCCCACCCATGCATAACCGCCACATTATGAATAGCCCAAGGAACCTTACATTGTTCCGCTGTTCGCCCGCGCCGATGCTGGATCCATCACCAGCGGACAGGCGGCACCCGCCTGACGCACACATGGATGGGGAGGGAAACCGATGGGCGACATGCGGGCCATCGCCGATCGCGTCGAGATAGAGGCGCTGCGAGCCGAGCTCACGGACGCGGTGATGATGCGTGACTTCGAACGCGCCGTCTCGCTGTTCACGCCCGAGGGCGCCATGCGCTGGCCGCACATCGACAAGGAGTTCGTCGGCCGCGAGGAGATCCGCGCGGGGATCGAGTGGGGCCAGTCGCTCTGGGAGTTCTTCGTGCAGAACGTCCACCCGGGCGTCATCCGGCTGGACGGCGACACTGCGACGCATCTACGAGGTCCGGTACCTGGACTCCACCCCGGTCCGCGGCTCGGCGCCGCAGCGCCTCGGCCTCAGCTGATCCGTCCCGCACGCCGTCACGGTGTGCGAAGTCGGCATCTTGCGCGCCAAGTCGACATCTTGCGTGCGCGGATTCCTGAAACGCGAATTCCTATACAGCGGAGGAAACAAACCATGGCTGAGAACACTGAAGTCGTCGTGATCGGCGGCGGATACGCCGGGGTCATGGCGGCCAACCGGCTGACACAGCGCGACGACGTGACCGTGACGCTGATCAACGCCCGCCCGGACTTCGTCGAGCGGATCCGACTGCACCAGCCGGCGGGCGGAACGCACAAGGCCGTCAACGACTACCGGAAGGTCCTGGGGGAGCGCGTCCGACTGGTGGTCGACACCGTGACCCGGATCGACGCGACGAGGCGCCGGGTGGAGCTGGCGAGCGGCGACACGGCAGCTAACGACTACCTGATCTACGCGGTGGGCAGCGGCAGCGCCGATCCGGGCGTACCCGGAGCCGCCGAGTTCGCCCACCCGATCGCCACGTTCGAGGAGGCGCGGCGCCTGCGGTCGGTCCTCGACGCCGCTCCCGCCACGGCCCCTGTGACGGTGGTCGGAGCCGGTCCGACCGGCATCGAGACCGCCGCCGAACTGGCGGAGGCGGGCCGCACCGTGACCCTGGTCTGCGGCGGGCTGCTCGGCCCCTACCTGCACCCGAACGGCCGCCGCTCGCTCGCCAAGCGGCTGGCCGGCCTCGGGGTGACGGTGTCCTGTCGAGCGAGGTCACCATCCGGACCGCCGGGTTCGGCGTGCCGGACCTGGCCGCCCGCAGTGGGCTCAGCACCGACGCTCTGGGCCGCCTGCTCACCGACGAGACCCTGACGAGCATCGACGACGAGCGGATCGTCGCCGCCGGTGACTCGGCGGCACCGTCGGACATGCCGTTCCGGATGAGCTGCCAGGCCGCCGGCCCGCTGGGCGCACACGCCGCCGACACGGTGCTCAGCCGCATCACGGGCAAGCGGCCCGCACCGATCGACCTGGGGTTCGCCGGCCAGTGCATCAGCCTGGGGCGCCGTGCGGGCATGTTCCAGTTCGCCCACAAGGACGACACCGCCAGGCGGCTCCACCTCGGCGGCCGGACAGGCGCGAAGGTGAAGGAGTTCGTGTGCAAGCACACCATCAAGCAGCTGGTGGACGAGGCACGCAAGCCCGGCTCCCACACCTGGGCCAAGGGCGAACAGGGCCGCCGACTGCTGCGGGCCCAGCGTCGCGAGACGGCGGCCACCGCCGAGCAGTCCGCCTGAACCGCGCACCGGCAGCCGACGTGGGTCCCGGCACTCGACGGTGTTCTTTGTGCGGCGCGACGCAAGTTCAATAGCGACGAAGCTGTTGTAGTAGGCGGGTGTTCCTTGCTGAAGAGAGTGACGTCGTAGCCAACTCCGTTGGCTGGTAGGTGTATCGGCTACGACCTGGAGTGTGCCCGGCACTTCGGCGCTCGACTGATATGCGCCGGTGGTCAGCCGGTGAAGGACTCGGGGCCGAAACGGCCCCATGCGATGAAGGCGGCAAGGGCGAGGTAGATCAGGTCGCGGGCGATCGTGGCCTTCTCGCCACGGCGCAGACGCATGGTGACCGCGCAGGCGAACAGCAGAACGAGTCCGGTGGCGGCCAGCGGCACCAGCACCGGCGCGATGTCGAGCACCGCGGGCAGAATCAGGCCGACCGCAGCCAGCAGCTCGACGGAGCCGATGGCCTTGAGAGTCCCGGGCCTGAACTCCAGGACCCACTGCGCAGAGGAGCCCATCGCGGCCAGCTTCTCCTGCGGCACGAACATCTTGGAGCTGCCCACCAGGCAGACGGCGGCGAGCACCCCAGCGATGATCCACAGCGTGACGTTCATCATCAACTCCCTGATCGAGGACTTCCGTACCCGCGACGAGGCAGCGACTCGGCCTGTCACATCCCGAGTCCGGTCAGCGGAGAGACGTGGGTCACACCGCGTCGTGTCACAGGCGTGAGGGCCCGCCTCGTCTCAGGGGTGAAGGCATCGACGAACGTGGAGGAGCACACGATGGACGCGCGATTGAACTACTTCGCCAGCCCGACCGCCCGCAAGGCGCTCAAGTACTTCATGTCGGTCGGCCGGGAGCTGAAGGAATCGCCGCTGCCGGCTACGACGCAGGAGTTGGTAGCGCTGCGCGTGAGCCAGATCAACGGCTGCGCGGCCTGCATCGACATGCACACCAAGGAAGCCGCCGCGGCCGGCGAGAGCCCGGTGCGGCTGAACTTGATCGCGGCTTGGCGGGAAGCAACGGTCTTCACCGAGGCTGAACGCGCCGCGCTCGCATTGGCGGAGCAGGGGACCCGGGTCGCGGACGCGGCCACCGGGGTCAGCGACGAGGTGTGGGCGCATGCCGCCCAGCACTATGACGAGGAGCAGCTCACGGCCCTCGTGCTGCTGGTCTCGTTCATGAACACGGTGAACCGGCTGAACATCATCACCCAGCAGCCGGCCGGTGATTACCAGGTCGGCCAGTTCCACTGAACCGCCACCGCACCCCTGGCCCGGGTCAGGCCTGCCGGGGCCGGAACGCCATGCTCAAGGCCATCAGGTCGTCCGCGGGCGCGGGCGTTGTCCGCTCCGCTCACACATCGGATGACCTTCGAAAGATGCCTCGCCGGCACGGGTCCGGCCGGGCACACAGACCGCAAAGGGGGGAGTCGGCGTGGGCAAGGTCGAGGAGTTCGAGGAGCTGCGGCCGCTGCTGTTCTCGATCGCGTACCGGATCCTGGGCAGCGTGGGCGAAGCGGAGGACGCGGTGCAGGAGACCTGGCTCCGCTACGACGCCTCGAGAACCCGGCCCGTGTCGGCCAAGGCGTTCTTGTCAGCCACGGTGACCCGGATCGCGATCGACGTGCTGCGCTCCGCCCGGGTGCGGCGGGAGAAGTACGTCGGACCGTGGTTGCCCGAGCCGCTGCTGGATGATCCGTACGAGGACCCGGCCCGCGCGGCGGAGCTGGCCGACTCGGTGTCGATGGCGGCGCTGCTGCTCCTGGAGCGGCTCAGTCCGCTGGAGCGGTCGGTGTTCGTGCTGCGGGAGGTCTTCGCCTTCGGCTTCGCCGAGATCGCCGCCGCGGTGGGGCGCTCGGAGGCCGCGTGCCGACAGCTGCTCGTACGGGCACGCCGCCACATGCACGAGGGACGGCCCCGGTTCGAAGCGGACCGCCAGGAGCGGCAGGAGCTGGCGAGGCGGTTCTTCGAGGCACTGACGCAGGGAGACGTGGACGGACTGCAGAATCTGCTGTCCGCCGACGTCCAGCTCATCGGGGACGGCGGTGGCAAGGCACCGCAGCTGGCCAGGGCCGTCACCGGCGCCGAGAACGTGGCCAGGCTGCTCGCGACCGTCTACCCGCTCATGGCCCGGATCGACATCACGTTCGAACCGCACGAGGTCAACGGCCAGCCTGGCGCGCTCTTCCGCGACCGCGACGGCAAAATCCTCCACATCCTCGCCCTCGACACACTCGACGGGCAGATCCAGACGATCCGCGCGGTCATCAACCCCGACAAGCTCAGCCACCTCGGCCCGGTCGCTGACGCCTGGGCCGTCGACCAGGAAGTGAAGCAGACCCGTAAAACCCAGTGATCTCCCGACCAGCCTGACAGGGCAGGACCGGAGGTTTCAGTGCCGCATGCCGATGATCCTGGCGCACGGCTCGTCCGTGACGTCTTCCCGCGATATGAACCGCGCTCATCCAGCGCGCAAGATCGATTATCGACACACCCATTGGGGGTTCAGTCATGATCCTGATTACCGGGGCCACTGGCGTCGTCGGCCGGGAAACCGTCCGCCTCCTGGTCGAGGGGGGACCGAAAGTCGCCGCTGTCACCCGCGACCCGCACGCCGAATTCCCCGCGGGGACACAGCTCGTCCACCCCGCGAAGGTTCCCACCCTCGACGGCGTGGAGGCCATCCTGCTCAGCCCGCGTGCCGCCGGTCCCACCGCTGTCGACCTGTTGGCCCGCGCCCGCGAGACGGGCGCGGCAAGAGTGGTCGTACTGTCCGCCGTGACCGTGCAGTACCCGGCCGGGCACGCACGCTTCCGGAAGCAGTTCCACGCGGTCGAGGACATCGCCCGGGAGAGCGGCCTGGACTGGACGATCCTGCGCTGCGCCGATTTCGCCGCCAACACGCTGGCCTGGGCCGGGCAGATCCGGGCGACCGGGACCGTGCGGGGGGCATACCCGCACGCGAGGACCTCGACCGTCGACGAGCGTGACATCGCCGCGGTGGCCGCCCTCGCCCTGACCCACCCGCAGCACCGCGGTCAGACGTACCTGCTCACCGGAGAGCAGTCGCTGAGCCAGCCGGAGAAGGTCGCGGCGCTCGGCACGGCGCTCGACCGGACACTGTCGTTCGTCGAGGCCGCACCGGACGAGATCCGCCGCGGCATGCTCGCCGCCGGCCTGCCCGACGAGATACCCGACCGGCTGCTCGGCTCGCTGGCCGACTACGCCCGCGAAGCCGGGCCCACCACCGACACCGTGCGGCGGCTGCTGGGCCGCCCGGCACGTACGTACGCCACCTGGGCGCAAGACCACCGTGCCGCCTTCACCGCAGGAGGACCCCGATGAAACTCACAATCGTGGCCGCCACCGGCGGTATCGGACGGCACCTGGTCGAGCAGGCGGTGGCCGGCGGGCATGACGTCACCGCCGTGGCCCGCCGCCCACGTGAGCTGCCGAGCGTTGTCCGGACGGTCGCCGTCGACCTCACCCGACCCGACATGCGGACGCTCGCCGCGGCGGTACGCGACGCCGACGCCGTGCTGTCCGCGCTCGGCCCGCGAAACCCGCGGGCGGACGCGGGCATCACCTCCCGTGGTTCCCGCGCGATCGTCGCGGCGATGCAGGCCGAGCACGTCCGGCGGATCATCATCGTCAGCGCTGCACCCGTCGGACCGGTGCCGCTGCCGGGTCGGCCGACGCCACCCAGGCACGATCCCGGCGACGGCTTCTTCATGCGCCACCTGGGAGTCCCGTTGACCCGGGCCATGTTCGGCCGGCACTACGCCGACCTCGCCGTCACCGAGCAGATCCTGCGCGACAGCGGACTGCAATGGACGGTGTCGCGCCCGCCCAAACTCACCGACAAGCCCCTGACCGGCATGTACCGGACCGCGTGGAACCGCAACATCCGGGGCGGGTTCTCCGTGCCACGCGCCGACGTCGCCCACCACATGCTCGCCATGGTGAACCAGCCGGACACCATCGAGCAGGTCGTAGGAATCGCGAACTGACCCATAACCAGCCACGCACACGACCCGGGCTGCGACAGAGGAAACAAGCGACGACCCGCGACGGCCACCAACAAAGTCAAGAAGACGCCTCGGCCGTCCCGCCCGCCCCTTCGCCGCCCGGGTCACCCATCACGAAAGAGCGTGATCATGACGAAGTGCGCCCGTTTCGTCAGCCTCGTATGCGCGGGACTGTTCGCCGGATTCCTCACGTCAGTCCTCGTCCTGGAACTCTCGCTGCGCGGCTTCGACAGCACCGTCTACACCCAGGTCCGGCTGGTCGAACTCGACTCCCTCGACAAACTCGCCGTCGCCACACTCCTGCCGGCGCTGATCACCACAGCGGTACTGGCTTACCAGACCTACCGAACAGACACCCGATGGCCGACCGTGGCCGCACTCGCCCTCCTGGTCCTCGTTCTCGGCCTCACGCTCACCGTCAACCTGCCCATCAACTCCGATCAACTCCACTGGAACGCCCAGTCCCCGCCCTCCGACTGGACCAACGTACGGGACCGCTGGCAGATCGCCCACGCCGTCCGGACGGTAGCCGCGGTCCTCGCCTTCGCGGCCCTCGCCCTTGCAACGTCGCTGCCTCGTACACGTCGTTCAAGCCCGCCGAACACCTCGGCGCGGACAATCCGCCGAGCACCGCGCCGGTGACGGAGCCTGCGGCCATGATCGTGGTGAAGCGGATGTTGGCGCCGAGGACGGAGAAGCTGCCGTCGCGGCTGTAGCGGGCGAGTGCGACCAGCATGGTCGGCAGGGAGACCAGCAGGGAGAGGCTTCCGGCGGTCTTGATGTCTTCTCCGAACAGCAGCACGATCGTCGGGATCAGCAGCTCGCCTCCGACGACGCCCATGATCGCGGCGACCACCCCGATGCCGAATACGGCCGCGACGCCGCATGGGACCTGGGCCCATCGCGGGAGCGCGAGCGTGTCCAGGGTAGTGGTGTGGGTGACGACCAGGGCGGCGGCCATGAGCACCATCAGAGCGGCCAGGACCTTGTATGAGGGTGGAGGACCGCATGCGGACCGCCCAGCTTGCTCCGGCCCAGGCTCCGAGCAGGCTGCCGGCCAGCAGGTTGACCGCGACTGGCCAGCGTGCGGCGACCTCGGCGGCCGGGACCGCCGCGAGTCGGGCGGGCAGGGCGACCAGGACCACGACCAGGCTCATCGCTTTGATCAGGATGACGGCCGAGAGTGCCGGGGAAGAACTGCTCCGGCCCCATCCCTTCGCGCCAGACCCCAGGGCCGTCGGTGCCCGAAGCGTCCGGCGGCTCTCAGCCGACGGTCAGGTCAGAGCGCACGAGGGTCCCCGACCACCCGTGGACGATCTCGTACGCGGCGTCGAGGGCGCCGATGGCAGCCAGACCGCCTGTGCGTTCGACGAACCGGGCGGCGGCCTCCGTCTTGGGGCCCATCGAGTCCTCGGGGAAGCCGCCCCGCCGCAGATCGTCGGGGGTGACGTCGAGGACGGACTGCTGGTGCTGGGTGCCGTAGTCGGCGTAGACGTTCGGCACGTCGGTGAGGATGAGCAGGAAGTCGGCCTTGAGTTCCTCGGCGAGCAGGGCGGCCGTGAGGTCCTTGTCGACGACCGCCTCGGCGCCGGTCAGTGCGCCGGTGTCGTGGTCGGCGGTGACGGGTACTCCCCCGCCGCCGGCACAGATGACCAGCACGCCGCAGGTGAGCAGGTCATGGATGGTCTCGGTCTCCACGATCCCCTCCGGCGCAGGTGAGGCGACGACCTGGCGCCACCCGGTGGCGTCCTTGGCGATGTGCCAGCCGCGCCTTCGCGCGAGGGAGCGGGCGACGTCCCCGGGATACACGGGGCCGACGCGCTTGGTGGGCCGCGCGAACGCCGGATCGTCGCCCCGTACCAGGGTGTGGGTGACGAGTGCGGCGATCTTGCGGCCGGGAAGCGTGTCGTGCAGGGCACGGACCAGCAGCGAGCCGATCAGACCCTCGGTCTGGGCGCCGAGCAGGTCGAGCGGGAAGGAGGCGGTCAGGACCGGGTCGGCCGCGCTCTCCATGGCGAGCAGGCCGATCTGCGGCTCGTTGCCATGCGTGATGACGATCTCGTGTTCCAGGGCGAGGGCGGCGACGGCGGTGGCCACCCGGTCGACGTTCGTCTGCTGCACGGCTGCGTCGGGGCGATCACCCCGGCGCAGCAGGGCATTGCCGCCGAGGGCGATGACGATGCGCACGGTTCAGTCCTCCAGTGTGACGACCAGCACGGTCTTCATGGTGTGCAACCCGTTCTCCGCATGATCGGAGAGCCGTTCCCGGTCCGGGCGGGTGCGGTGGTCGGGCGGCGCCGATCGGAGCACCGTGGGAACCGGTTCAGGCGTGCGGTACGACGGCGACGGGGCAGCCGACATGGTGCAGCGCCGCGTGCGTCACGGGCCCGATGTGTGTGCCGAGGTGACCGTCCCGGATGCGGCGCCCCACCACGACGAGGGAAGCACCGGACGACGCGCGCACCAGTGCGGTGGCCGCCCTGCCTTCGGAGACGGTCTCGGTCACGGAGATCTCGGGGAACTTCTCGCACCACGGACGCAGCGTCGCGACGACGGCGCGTTCCTGTGCCGCCAGCAGCGCCGGCCCGGCCCCCGTGACCGCGTGCAGGTCGGCGCCGTCGGCCGACGGAACGCTGAAGGCGTGGATCACGTGCAGTGCGGCGCCGTAGCGCCCGGCGACCTCGAAGGCGAACTCGATCAGCTCGTCGCAGGGGCGCCGGGTGTCCAGCCCCAGGACGACATCGCGGTAGGGGGTCCCGGGAATCTCGTCCGGCGAGACACCGTCGCACACCGGAAGGTGTTCGTCGGCGGCGGCCTCGCCCGCCCGGACGAGCACCACGGGGCGCACCGACCTGGCCACGACCCGCTGGGACACGGATCCGACCAGGAACCCCGCGACACCGTCGAGTCCGCGGGAGCCCAGCACCAGCAATTCCACCTCCTCGGGCGCAGTGAGCAGGGCGTCGACCGCGGAGCCGGACACCAACTGCTCGACGATCCGCAGTCCTGGGTGTGCGGCCCGGACGCTGCCGGCCGCTCCGTCCAGGGTCTGCTGGGCCCACTCGCGCTCGCTCGTGCCCATGGGTACGGAGGCGGCCGGGCGGGGATGCCAGGCCCATGCGTGCACCAGCCTCAACGCGGCTCCGCGACGCAGGGCTTCCCGGGCCGCCCAGTGTGCGGCCGCGAGACTCTCGGTGGAACCGTCGACTCCTGCGGTGACGTGCTGAAGCATGCTGCCTGCCTCCTCCGTTTGAGCCTGTGTGCTCCTCTGGATCGAGCGTTGTCCAGGAACGGCCTTGTGCGCAGGGGCCGTACAGGCCCTTCACGGACCCTTTCGGCCCCACTCCGGCCCGGCAAAGGACTCGCCCCCGGGCCGGCATCCACTTTCCCGAGGGGGCCCGGACGTCCAGCACTGCGCCCCCACGGTTTCCGGCGCGAGAGCTGCGCTCCGCACCTCTGCGACTCAGTGCCGAACCAGGCTCCGGACGGGTCGGCGGGACGCCTCGGTCATCCGTGTGGCCGTCCGCCGGCGCCGGATGTGGCACCGCTGTGCCCTGAGCGCCAGCGCGTCGAGCGCGGCGCTGAGCACGAAGGTGACCGCCATGGAGATCACCAGGAGGACGGCGAACAGCCTCCAGAACTCCGGGGTCAGTGACGTACCCACAATGAGCACCCCCTTCCAACAGCTTGTCTCTCGTCTTCATCGAACCACCCGGCCCGTTCCCCCGCCCAGAGGCCCAAGGACTCTCAACGGGGTACCGGACGGCGCGGCGATGGGGCCGGGCGGCCCATGGCCCAGGAGCAGGCACAGGCACACGCTGGACATGGCAGGTTCGTACGCCCTGACTGGAGGCACGTCATGAACGCTCCCGCCATGGCCGGCATGTTGCAGGCACTGCCGGCCGAGCACCGTCATCGGTTGATGCGCTTCGCCCGGGAGGTGTCGTTCCCGCAGGGCACCCGCCTGTTCGAGGAAGGCGGCACGGCGGATCGGTTCTGGATCATCCGTACCGGCACCGTCGCCCTGGACATGCACGTCCCCGGCCGCCGCGCGGCCGTCATCGAGACCCTCGACCACAACCAACTCCTCGGCTGGTCCTGGCTGTTCGCCCCGCACAGCTGGCATCTGGGCGCCGAGGCGACCAGCCCGGTGCGCGCCTACGAGTTCGACGCCACCGCAGTCCGCTCGATGTGCCGGGACGACCCCGCGCTCGGCGCGAGCGTCGCCCAGTGGGTGGGGGACGTCCTCGCCCACCGCCTGCGCTCGTCCCGCACCCGGCTGCTGGATCTGTACGCCCCCTACGGCAGCGGCAGCCTCCTGTGACCTCACCGAGTCGAAGTGACAGCGCCGAGGGAGGCGTCATGCACGGCACCCCGCACATCGTCAGCGACGTGATGACCCAGACCGTCGCCGCCATCGGCCGGGGCGCCTCCTTCAAGGAGATCGTGCGAATGATGCACGACTGGAAGGTCAGCGCCCTGCCCGTCCTGGAGGGCGAGGGCCGCGTCGTCGGGGTGGTGTCCGAGGCCGACCTGCTGCCCAAGGAGGAGTTCCGCGACAGCGACCCCGACCGGTACACCCAGCTGCGCCGCCTGTCCGACCTCGCGAAGGCCGGCGCGGTGACCGCAGGAGAGCTGATGACCTCGCCGGCCCTCACTGTCCACGCGAACGCGACGCTCGCCCAGGCCGCACGGACCATGGCGCACGCGAAGGTCAAGAGGCTGCCCGTCGTCGACGACCTGGGCATGCTGCAGGGCATCGTCAGCCGCGCCGACCTGCTGAAGGTCTTCCTCCGCGAGGACGAGGACATCGCGGAGGAGGTCCGTCGCGAGGTGGTGTCCTACCTCTTCCCCACTCCGGCGTCAGCCGCACGCGTCTCGGTACGGGACGGTGTCGTGACGCTCAGCGGTATCCGGGACGCGTCCCTGGTGCCCGTGGCAGCACGGTTGATCCGGGCGGTCGAGGGGGTCGTGGACGTGGAGTTCGACGTCTCCGCGCACGGCCGCTCCTAACGTTCCCTCGCGGGGCGGTTCACGACGGTGAGGCGTCCTCGCTGTGACTCGACGGGACAGGGGCCGACTCAGACTGTGTGCCACCGGGCTGTCCTGGCGGCGCGCGGGGTCGACCACGGCTCGGTGCACAACGCCCTGCGGCAACCGCCGGAGCTCCCCTTCGAGTTCAGCTGACTCTCCTACGCCGGAGTTAGGGCTCCAGGCCGTTCCGCCCGTACGCGCCCGCAGGCATGCGCGTTCCCCAGCCTTCAGAGGGTGCGTTCAGTCGTGCGCGACGACAGCGACGGGAGCGGTGGCCCGGTGCGGTACCGCGTGCGTGACGGATCCGATGTGGACGCCGATCGGGCCGCGGCGGATCCCGTGCGCTTGCGTCTCGGCCCGCAGGAGCGGGGCCTGCGCCACGGGCTAGGGACGGGTTCCCAGACATGCGCCAGCCGCAGTGGCAGTCCGCGCAGTTCCGCCTCGCGGGCCGCCCGCTCGGCGTCACCGTGGCCCTCGGGCGAGCCGTCGAGGCCCACGGTGACGCTGGCGGACATGTTGTGCACCTCCAGGTCGGGGTTGTGACTCCAGGGTGGCGACGAGGAGAGACCGGGTGCAGAGACCGCAGGTCCCCGGTCGGAGGCCGACAGGCCCCGTCGGGCGATGGTGTCCGCGCCATCGCAGGGCCCGGAGAACACCTACGGGAGCAGGAATCCGGTCTGCAGAAGCAGCGGCACCCGCGGACCGTGCGGCATCTCGCGGCCACCCCGGGTCCCGGAGGATCATGAGATCCTTCTGCCCGAGGAGGATCATGTTCCAGAGCTCGGTCGGCAGTGCTCGCATGTGGCGCCGTCTCACGCCCGGGCTCGGTGCGTTGCTCGGCTATCGGCGCTCGTGGCTGAAGGGCGACGTCCTGGCCGGAGTGACGGTGGCCGCGTATCTCGTGCCCCAGGTGATGGCATACGCGGGCGTAGCCGGCCTGCCGCCGGTCGCGGGACTGTGGGCGATCCTCCCCGCGCTCGCCCTGTACGCCCTGCTGGGCTCCTCCCGCCTTCTGTCAGTCGGCCCCGAGTCGACGACCGCGCTGATGACGGCGACAGTGGTGGGTCCGTTCGCCGCAGGAGATCCGGCGCGCTACGCGACGCTGGCGGCCACGCTCGCGATCGCGGTCGGCCTGCTGTGCGTGGTGGCATGGGCGGCGCGGCTCGGCTTCGTCGCTGATCTGCTGTCCCGACCGGTGCTGATCGGCTATCTGGCCGGCGTCGCGCTGATCATGATCGTGGACCAGCTCCCCAAACTCACCGGTGTCCGGACGACAGGCTCAGCCTTCTTCCCTCAACTGTGGTCCTTTGCAGGGAACTTGCCGCGGCTCCACCTGGCCACTGCCTTGTTCGCCGTCGCGGCACTCGGGGTCCTCTTCACGGTGGCCCACTTCTTCCGCGCCTTCCCCGGTCCCCTGCTCGCCGTGGTGTTCGGCACCGCGGCCGTGTCCGCGTTCGACCTCGACGGCCAATACGGCATCAAGGTGATCGGCGACGTCCCCTCGGGGCTGCCCACCGTGGCGGTGCCGGACATGACCGAGTTGCCGCACCTGGTGCTCCCCGCCTTGGGCGTCCTCTTGGTCGGCTACACGGATTTCATCCTCACCGCCCGGGCCTTCACCCAGCGCGACGACGGGGGCTCCGGGCTTGACCCCAACCAGGAGTTCCTCGCACTGGGCGCCGCCAACCTCGGCGCGGGCACGCTGCACGGCTTCCCGGTCAGCGGCAGCGCCAGCCGTACCGCGCTGGCCTTCTCAGCCGGCGGTCGCAGCCAGGCGTACTCGCTGGTGGCCGGCGCGGCCGTCCTGTCGGTCCTGCTCTTCCTGAGCCCCTTGCTCTCCCGCACACCAACGGCAGTCCTCGGCGCGCTCGTCGTCTACGCGGCGGTCCGCATGATCGACCTGGCGGGCTTCCGACGGCTGGCGTCCTTCCGCCGCCGGGAACTCCTCCTGGCGCTCGGCTGCCTGGCAGGGGTTCTCGCCCTCGACATCCTGTACGGCGTGCTGGTCGCCGTCGGTCTGTCCGTGGCCGAACTGCTCACCCGGGTGGCCCGCCCGCACGACGCCGTCGAGGGCCTGGTGCCCGGCGTGGCCGGCATGCACGACATCGACGACTACCCGCAGGCCCGCACCATCCCCGGCCTGCTCGTCTACCGCTACGACTCCCCTCTCTTCTTCGCCAACGCCGAGAACTTCCGCCACCGGGCCCTGGCCGCCGTCGACGAACAGAAGGAACCGGTCCGCTGGTTCGTCCTCAACACCGAGGCCAATGTGGAGGTCGACATCACCGCCCTGGACGCCGTCGACGAACTCCGCCGCGAGCTCGCGCACCGCGGCATCGTCTTCGCCCTCGCCCGCGTCAAGCAGGACCTGCTGGACGACCTGACGGCGTACGGCCTGACAGACAGCGTCGGCAGCGAGCGGATCTTCCCCACGCTGCCGACGGCCGTGACCGCATACAGGACGTGGAGCGGCGGAGCTCCTCCAGTTGCGCGGAAGCCGCCTCCGCCCGCGCAGTAATGTCGGTCCAGGTGAGCCCGTGATTCTGCCTGGCAATGGTCACCGGGGCATCATCGCTGGCGGCACTGACGTTGATGCTGATACGCAGGTTCACCCCGGTCAGTGTTCCCAGACGTCGGGTCCGCCGCCGCGCCATTCGATGAGCCCAGATCGGGCGACGTCCATCTCGTCCCAGTCCTGCAAGCCGGCCTCTTGGAGGAAGGCGGCGATGTCGAGGAGCCCGTAGGCGATGCCGACGAAGTGGTCGCCTACGCGGACACGCCGACCTCCGTCTTCGGTGGGCGGGTAAACGACGACGGGCTGATCAGACGCCATAGGGCCAGCGTGCCGTCGGCGCGGGTGGGGTGCGCTGTATGGCGGGCCAGTCGGGTGACGCTCCCGGGGGGGGGGAAGGTTCGGCTGTGCAGGCGGTTGTCGACAGAGCACCCTGTCAGGACCCGTACCCGATCCCCCTCAGGCGGCCGCCGCACTGCGAGTCATCCTGCGCCCGGCGGTCACGGCCGCTCCGGCCAGCGCGGCGGCTACAGCGGTCCTGCGCATCGCTGTGCGCCGCCGCCCGTGCCAGCCGCCGTGAACCGCGCCTTCTCCGGAAGCCGGTACGTGCAGCGCTCCGTGAGTGGCCGGGGCCGCTTCGTCGTGATCGAGATGACTCTTGTCCGTCTGGCGTGCCATCGTGCGCTCCGCGAGGCCGGGCATGATCCGGGACTGACGTACCAGGGCGCGGCCCGCCGGACCGACCACGACCTCGCGGCGAGGACGGTGAACGAGGTCGACGACCGCGTCGGCGACACGTTCCGGGGTGTAGACCGGCGGCATGGCGACAACCTTGCGCCCGGTGTAGTTCGCCGCCTGCTGGAAGTGTGGGGTGTCGATGGTCGCGGGCATCACCGTACACACGTGCACGCCCTTCATCCCCTCGACCCGCAACTGCTGCCGCAGGCTCGAACCGAGCCCCTGGACGGCGTGCTTGGACATGCTGTAGGGGTGGCTGTACGGCTGGGACACGGCACCCGCGATGGACGAGATGTTGATCAGCGTGCCCGTTCCTTGTTCCCGCATCACCCGCAACGCGGCGCGGGCTCCGTGCACGTAGCCCATCACGTTGACGTCCAGGACCTTGCGGAAGTCCTCCAGTGGCACGTCCTCGAAGCGGCCGAAGGCGTTGACTGCCGCGTTGTTCACCCAGACGTCGATCCGGCCGAACTCCGCCACCGCCCTCCGGGCGAGGTTCTCGACCGCTGCGGCGTCCGTCGTGTCCGTCGGAACGACCAGCGTCCGTGCCCCGCGATGCTTCTCGCACTCCTTGGCCGCCGCTTCCAGTGCCTCCTCGCGGCGCGCGGCCAGCACCACGGCGCAGCCCTTGCGGGCGAAGGCCTCGGCCGTGGCCCGTCCGATGCCGCTGGATGCTCCGGTCACCACCACGACGTGATCGCGCAGTCCCATGGGTACCTCCTCAGGTCTGCCGAGCCGGGCGCCCTGTAGCCCGCCTCCGTGGCACAACGGGTACCCGGCTGGCACCGAACCGACCTACGAGGCGGATGACACGCAAGCGCTTCAGCACGTGACCACCTGCCCGAGTGGACGGGAGCAGGCCGTGCGCGGTGGCGGCTGAAACCGACGGATCGGCCGCCGGCAGCACCTCGTCGCGGCCGTAGAACGCCCGAAGCGACGTTGACCATCTGGCCGTCGGCGTGCCTCGGACAGACCGGCGACGGCACGGCCGACTCGCCACAGTGGGCCTGGTCGATCCGTCCGTTCCGCATCCGCTGCTTGATCAGATGGTGTTCGGCCTCGCTGATCGTGCCCTTGCGACCGAACAGCATGCGGTCGTGGTGCTCGGCCGGGTCGTAGACGCCGTCCGGGTCGGCGAGCAGGGCTCCGGCCGGCGCACACAGTGCCGGCAACTGGTGCCGTTCCCGCCCGCTTCGGACCAGCCGGGATGTCGTGGATACCGGCTACACCACCGCCGTCCTGTTCCTGGCCGCGACCGAGCAGGGTATGGAACTGCTCGGTCCGCCCCCGCACGACAGCAGCCCGCGGTCCCGGCAGAATCAGGGCTGCCCGCGCCGACTTCACCCTCGACCGGGACACCGAGAGCGCCGTCTGCCCCGCGGGAACCGCAGTTTCGAGTGGTGGGAGCAGAAACACCACCGCAACGGCACTCCAGTGCTCGAGGTGTTCCTCTCCGCCGGGCATTGCCGCCCCTGCCCGAAACAGACACAGTGCACCAAGCCTCCGGCCGGCCGGCGGGGCAGAGGCATCACCTTCCTCCCACGCGAGCGCCACGACGCCCTCGAAGCCGCCCGCCAGGCCCAGTGGAGGGTCCGCTGCGCAATCCGGGCCGGCGTCGAAGGCAGCGTCTCCCGCGCCGTACGCGTGACAGGTATGCGCCGCACCCGCTACCGCAACGTGCCCACAACCCGCTTGGGCCACGTGTTCGCCGCCGCCGCGCTCAACACCATCCGCATCGACCGATGGCTCACCGGCACTCCGCTCGGCGCCAGCCGAACTCCCACTTCGAAGCCCTCATGCTCGCGGCCCGACAGCCGGATTCGCGGAATCCTCAGCAGAGTCCTGAAGGGCGGAGTACTGGACAAGTCAGAGGTAGACCGTTCGCGCGCCGTCCTCGTATGACCGTCAACGCGAGAAAAAAAGCCGCGGTCCGAGGGTCATACGCACGTGCCTCCCGCAGCGTCAACGACACGTAAGAACACGCCAGTTCGACCTCGCCCCGGGAGCATGCCGATGAAGCGCACCGACGCCCCACGCCGGACGGTGGTACCGCGTGGACGCACCACGCGACGCGCGATCACCACGGTGGGCGCGATCGCCGCGCTGGTTTCGCTCGCCCTGACCGGTTGCACGGCGGACACCGACGCGGCCCACCACACCTCGCCGGCCGCGAGGGCCGCCGCCACCGCGGCCGGCGAGAAGCTCACCTACGCCCAGGACCTGCGGATCGCCGACGCAGAGCAGCACCTGATCACGCTCTGCATGAGGAAACAGGGTTTCCGCTACTGGGAGGAAAAGCCGCTGAGCCTGGAGGAGAGCCGGCCGGTCGGCTACGTCCAGGACGACGTCGACTGGGCGCGCAGCCACGGCTACGGCAGCCGGATCATGGCGAAGGAGGACCGCGCCCGCCTGCGCAACCCCAACATCGCCTACCGCGAGTCCCTTTCCCGCTCGCGGCAGAATGCCTACGACATCGCGATGGACGGCGGCCGGGACGCCGTACTGCTGACGTCGCGGATGCCGTCCGGCGGCACGATCACCAAGCAGTCCGGCGGCTGCGTCGGCCAGGCCGAGAAGATGCTGTACGGCGATCCGGCGGCATGGTTCCGCGCCGACGTGACCGTCAGCAACCTGCGCCCCCTGTACGTCGGCAAGCTGCTGCGCGACAAGGAGTTCAAGGGCGCGATGGACGCCTGGTCGCGCTGTATGAGCAAGGCGGGCCATCCCTTCCCCGACCCCGACGCGGCCCGCCGATCCACGCGCGAGCACAGGGCGGACCAGACCCGGGCCGAGGAGGCAAGGAGCTTCGCGAACGAGACCCGGATCGCGGTCGCCGACGCCACCTGCGCCCGCTCCGTCTCCCTCCGCCTGACCGGCGAGCGGCGCGAGGCCCACTACGTCGGCGAACTGACCGCCAAGTACGGCCACGCCCTCGACGCCCACCTGCGGATGCGGCGGCAGGCCCTCGCCCGCGCCGAGCGCACAGTCCCCGCCCGCACCTGATCCGGGCCGCGCCGGCCCCCGACTTCCGTGACCCCGCGTCACGGACAGACCCCGCGACGACGCTCGCGGGCCGTCACCCCACCCACGCCTCCCATGAGGCGGAAGCAGAACAGGAATCCGTCATGCGCAAACTGACCGTCTCCCTTGCCACCCTGGGCCTCGCGGCTCTGGGCATCGCCATCCCGGCCGCCGCCCACGCGGGCCCCGGCTGCAACGCCAACTGGAACTCGCACGGCCGTGACGGCAACGTCCGCGCCTGGGACGGTACCGACTGCGGCGGGGAACTCCTCGGCGTCACCCCCGGCAACGACCCCGAGTGGGGTGACGGCTTCGGCCCCTTCCAGGGCAATGACGTGAACCGCGCCTCGTCCGTCATGAACAGCGGATTCGTCGGCGGCAAGGACGTCGTGGCCTTCTACTGGCGCGCGGATTACGACGACACGTCGTACGGCTGCCTCAAGCCGGGCGAGAAGTACGTGGACGACCTCAGCCGGAACCACTACACCAACAACGCGAACATGAACAACTCCATCGAGTCGCACGCCTGGGTGACCGCGAGCGCCTGCGCCCCGGGCTCCTTCATCAGCTGAAGCCCTTGTACCAGCCGTAGTTTCGTATCAGGTCACGGCCCGTCGGTATCCCTCCGGCGGGCCGTGCCGTCATGACCCGCTCGAGGCCGGTGTCCCCGGCGACGTGACGCCCGCTGATCGAAGTCATGCTGTAGTCGTCACATTCGAGGGAGTCGACCAAGGCGCAGATCACACCGTCCGCGCGAGAATGCCTTTGACGACTTCAACGAGATCATGATGTGCATCATCCTGGAAGCGGCCGCGCGACGATGTCAGGCCGCCGACGTCCAGCGGGCGCAGCCCGAGGCTCTCGATGAATGCCGCCACGCCCGCCTTGGCCTGCGCATTGTCGCCTACCCGGGAGGAGACGAGCATGGGCCGACTTGGACCCTGGACACCGATGACGGTCGAAGAGCGGCTCGACCGCATGGAATCGCCGGTCAAGATCCGCCAACTCCCCTACCGGTACGTGCCGGCACTCGACTCACGGGACATGGACGCCGTCGCAGACCTGTTCGTGGCCGACGTGCGGGTGGGACGCGACGCATCCGGCCGCGCGGCACTGCACCGCTGGTACACCGAGGCCATGCGAGCCTCGAGAACCACGATCCACCAGCTGACCAACCACATCGTGGACTTCGACGACGCCGACCACGCCAGCGGCGTCGTCTACTGCCGGGATCACCTCGAACGGCCCTCCACCGGCCATTGGGAGGTCGGGGAACTGCAGTACTGGGACAGCAACCTGCGCGTGAACGGCGAGTGGTGCTTCCGGCGGCGGAAGTTCCACCGCTGGTACCTGGCCGGCGCACTGTCCAGGCCCGCGCACGGCACCGGCGTGAACGACGGCAGCGACCCGCTGGGCGCCCGCCAGTTGCCCGAGTCCTTTCCGACCTGGGCGCCGTACCGGGACTCCGCCGACAGCCACCCTCCCCACGCCTGACCGCCCATGCCCTCCGACGCGCGGATGACACCGTGCGGACCGCACCCGCCGGGCCGGGAACGAGTTCCCCGGTCAGATCCCGCACCTCAACCGAGCGTGCGTTCGTCGCGTCGGCTCCCCTCTCATCGCGCGGCCGCTCCCCCGGTCCGGCCCCCGTCACGCGACGGGCGGGTTGAACCGGGAGTAGTTCAGGAGTTCCCATCGCAGCGGGCTGGCATTGTGGATCTCCACCACCGTGTCGATGGCGAACTCCACAACGCGCAGGGCCCCGGGGTACGCCGCGGCGCTGCGAGGATCCCGGTCGATCCGTCCCGTGCCGGTGAGTTGAAGGGTGTGGCCGCGCTCCCGTAACTCACCGCAGAAGCGAGGGTGTCGACGGGATCCGTCCGCTTTCGAGGTCGTTCGCGCGGATTTTCACACTCGGCTGCGCTCCTGTCCGAGCGCGACAAGAGGTGCGCCGGGGAACGAGCTATGCACCGTCGTCGCCCTCGCGCAGGGAATGGATCATGCTCTGCAGGATCCGGAACGCGGCTGACTGCTCGGTCTCGGTCATGCCGGACAGCATTCTGACCTCGACGGACCGGACCGCTACGGTCGCCTTCTCCAGGCTCCGTCGGCCGCGAGGCGTGAGCCGCGTGGGGAGAACCTTTCCGACGGGTGCCTCCGCGGGCCTGGTCACGTAGCCCTCTCGTTCCAGGGCCTGGAGCAGCACGTTCATCGACTGCCGTGTCACGAACGCGCCCCGCGCGAGCTCGGAGTTCGACAAGCCCGGCCGTTGGGCCAGCAGTTCGAGGCAGGAGTAGCGCGTCACGTTCATCCCGAGCGGCCGCAGCACCTCCTCCATGGCTGCGCGGAGGGCGCTCGACGCTTCTTTCAACAGGTACCCCAGTGACCTCTCAAGGTCGACACTGTCTTGATTCATGTCAGCATTCTGACATAGGGTGACCTGTGTCAGAAAGCTGACACGAAAAGAAGGAGCATCGTCATGCCCGCCACCGGCCCCGACTTCATCTCACTCCAAGCGCGCGACCTCGACGCTTCGCAGGCCTTCTACGAGCAGTACCTCGGCCTCGTCCGCTCGCAGGCCGGACCTCCGCACGCCGTCGTCTTCGAGACGAAGCCGATCGCATTCGCACTCCGCGACGTCGTTCCCGGCACCGACCTCGCATCCGTCGCTCAGCCCGGCATCGGTGCCGCGATCTGGCTCCACGCCACCGACGTCCAGGCCATCCACGACGCGCTCGTCGCCGACGGCCACACCATCGTCTCCGCACCGATCGACGGCCCCTTCGGTCGGACCTTCACCTTCGCCGACCCCGACGGCTACCAGGTCACACTCCACGACCGCGCCTGACAGGCCAAACGCCCGGGCGGCCACCGGCCCCCAGGCCCGCGGTTGCGCCCGAGGCTCGAGCATGGAGTGGACGGAGTTGTCGGCGTACACCCAACTGCTCAGCCGCGTACACGTGAACGTGCCCGGCCGAGTGCCGCGCCATCGCGGAGCAGACGGCCCGGCAGCGTCGTCACACTGTGCGCCACGACGGTAGATCGGCGGAGCCGGAAACGTGTGTGACAAAGCCACGAGCCTTTGGCACGATCGCTCAGTTGTCCTGCCCTACACGATTCTGGGGGAACGCCACGGCCGTCAATGACGAGCTCGCTCCGGCCTGGTTGCCGTGGTCTGCCGTCGATCCCGACCTCATCGCCTTCGACTGGAACGATGAGGAGAGCTCTCAGCTCGCCACAGTGATCGCCTCGATGGTTCCTCCTGCCGGTGCCGGGTGGGAGGAGAGACACCGCTTCACCACCGAGGTGACGGCGCTTCTGGCAGCCCGATACGGCCGATGGGCCTGCGGATGGCATTGGGCGGTCGGCGAGGGCGGTGGCGGTGGCGTCGTCACCAGCTGGTGCTGCACTTCCCATTCCGTGGGCGAGTCCGCAGCGACGGCCGCCAAGGTGGTCGCGTCGCTGCTGGAATGGCGCGACTGGCTGGAGGAGCTGGCCGAGCGGTTCGCACAGTTGGCGCCGCCCGCCGGGGCGGATGCCGAGGAACACAGCTGGCACCTGGAACGGGCGACTACCCGGCTGGTGACGGTGGTCGTGGACCGCACAGGTGCCGAATCCGGCTGGTACGGGCTCTGCCGCACGGTGCTGACGTGGTTCCTCTCGTCCACGGGCATGTGTCTGGAGATCGCAAAGAATGCGGTCGACGCCGCGATCGGTGGACGGTTCAAGAGCTGGACGGCGCCGTCGCGGACCTTGGTCGACGGCGTGGGAGAGGATCTCGCCGTGGGCCTGACCGGTGAGAAGCCTTATCGTGACCGCTGACGCCTTGGCTGCCTGGTGCCGTGTCAGAAACCAGATCGACTGGGCTTTCGCGGTCGGTGAGACGCCGGCCCCGGTCGAGGCGGCCGTGGACGGCTTCGGCATCTGGTGCGGTGCGGGGGACCATTCCTCGAATCCGGCTCGTGGCGACCGATTGCTCGCGGCGCTGGCTCGGTCGCGCGCAGACGCTTCCCGCAAGCGCCCCCTCACCTGCGCGCTTCTGGCTGAATGGCAGCGGCTTGTCCTTGGCAATCCTGAGGTCGCGTTCCGACAAGGCGATGCTTTCGCCAAGGGCGGCCGGGAACGCTACGCACTTACGCCGCACACCCAGCGGGACTTTGAACACTGTCTGCGCGAGAGCTCTGACCCGCGAGTCCCCCTGGCCTCCCGTGCGGCCAGGGCCTACCTGGACGTGGCCTTCTTTCATCCCTTCCCGGATGGCAACGCCCGCCTTGCCATGCTCACCCTCGCCTATGTCCTGGAGCTGGAGGGAGTTCGGCTGGATCAGGCCGGCCCCTTGCAGACCACGCGTTACGCGGACGACGCCGCCGGCGCGGCAGACCTGGCCGCCCTGGTCTCCGTCCTCATCCGCTCGACCCATCGACGGGCGCCCAGAGCCGGTCACTGAGAGCGCAACCTCTCCTCAGGTTCTCTTGACCAGTCTGGCCAGGAGCTTTACGCCGACAAGAGCGTGACGTCGAGGCTGGCTGGTCGTGGTTCAGCGCGGAGGGACAGAGGTCGAGATCGAGGAGCTTCAGGGCACGGGCGTCGAGATCGTGCGGCCGCTGGTGAAGGCGCCGTGGGGGCTGATCAAGATGTGGATCGCGGATCCGGACGGGACGCGGATCGTGCTGGTCGAGGTGCCGGCCGACCATCCGATCGGGTATCGGCCGGGCATCCGACCTCAGCCCGGCCGGTGCTCCCAGCGGCGGTCGGTGCGGGTCAGTTCACGGAAGCCGGCCGAGGTCAGGTGGTCGAGCGCCGTCTTGTCGGTCGAGGGTGCGTAGGCGAGGAGACGGTCCGCCCCGCACAGGCGCAGCCAGTCGGCGGCCTGGGCGAGCAGCCAGTGCTCCAGGCCCTTGCCGTACGCCCCCGGGTCGATGTGCAGGTTGCCGATGTCGGCGAGGCCGGCGGTGCGGGCGTGCCGTTCCGGGCGGGCCAGGGAGGTGTCGACCTCGATGAAGCCTAGGGCGCGCCCGTCGGCGTACGCGGTGAGACGGGTGCCGCACTCCCCCAGCGTGCGCTGGACCGTGGTGCCGGGGCGGGCCTCGACGGACGGCAGGTCGGGCACCCGCGCGATCAGGATCACCTCCGTGTCGCCGACGTGCCTGAAGCCCGCGCGTTCGAACGCGGCACGGATGTGCGGCCAGGTGCGGGGCAGGCCGTACACCGCGGGGGCGGGCACCTCTCCGCCGGCGTACCGGGCGCGTACGTTCCACCGGGCGAGCTGGGCCAGGCAGGCGCCCATCAGCAGGTCGGCGGCCTCGTCGGCGTCCGGCCGGAAGGAGGCCGCCGGATGGCACAGGAACCAGTCGATCTCACCGATGTCCCGGTAGGACTCGCCGACCTCCGGACCGGACCGGTAGCGCAGCAGATGCGCGGCGGCGATCACGTGGGCGCGCTGCTCGGCGACGAGGGTGACGCGTTCACTCACCCACGGGTCGGTGATGAACTCGTCGGGCTGCCGCTCCAGGGCGCTGAGCACCGTGTTGGTCGAGACGGAGACGCCGGGGACGACGGCGGAGACATGCGCGTTGACCAGGTCGGTGAGCTGGTCGCGGTCGTTGCGGCGGAAGGGGCGCACCGTGAGCGCGGGCATGCGGGGACCTCCGGGTCCTGAGTGGTGTGCGCTGGAGGCCGCCATGCGGTGCGGTACGGGGCGAGGGTACGGCGGTCCGCGCGCCGCGCGCCACCCTGTTGCCGCCGGATGCCGGGACCAGGGCCCGGGCTTAGCGTGGTGGAGGGGCCGCAGAGCAGCTCGCTCCGGGAGGAACACCATGAAGCTCGACAAGCCGGTGACCGGCGGCCCCTGCTGGACCGAGCTGGGGACCGACGACATGGAGGCTGCCAAGGGGTTCTACGCGGAGCTGTTCGGCTGGCGCTCCGAGACGGATCCGCGCGCGGAGGCCGGGGGCTACACCGTCGCGCACCTCGGCGACGCGGCGGTCGCGGCACTGACCCCGCTGTATCAGGAGTCGCAGCCGGTGGCCTGGAACGTGTCGTTCGCGGTGACGGACGCCGACGCCGCCGCGCGAAAGGTGACCGAGGCCGGGGGCACGGTCCTGGTCGAACCGATGGACGTGTTCGACGTGGGCCGCTTCACCGTGGCCCTCGATCCGGCCGGCGCCGCCTTCCAGCTCTGGCAGGCCCGGTCCTTCCCGGGCGCGGGACTGTTCAACGCGCCCGGTTCGCTGGGCTGGGTGGAACTGCTGACACGGGCCCCCGAGCGGGCCGAGGCCTTCTACACGTCGGTGTTCGGCTGGAGCGTCAACGCCTCGGAGCACTACACGCAGTGGGGTCTGGACGGCGCCGACTTCGGCGGCATGGTGACCATGGACGACAAGTTCCCGCCCGAGGTGCCGCCGCACTGGCTGCCGTACTTCGCCGTCGAGGACGTGGACGCCACCACGGCCGGCGCGACCTCGGCGGGTGGCACCGTCCTCATGGAACCCACCTCTGTCCCCGACGGCCCCCGGATCGCCGTTCTGCGGGACCCGCAGGGAGCGGTGTTCGGCGTGTACCTCGCGGAGGACGACGGCTGAGAGAAGGGAACACGAGGCACCGAGGCGATGAGGCAACGGAATAACGGGATGCGGACGGTCGCCGGGGCCGTATAGCGTCCCGGGCGTGCGTTGATCCTCGGTGCGGCGGCACATGACCGCCGCGGACGGAGCGACCACCCTCCCGTCGGCACGACGGCAGGGGCGGTCCGCGTTTCCCCGCCCTCCTCGCACCCGGGAGATCCCCATGACGCACGTGACTCCCCAACCCCCGCTGTCCTACGACGAGTTCCTCGCCCGCGCCACCACTGACCCGGGCGTCGCCGGCCTCCTGCTGAAGGGCTCGCGCGCCCACGACGGCATGACCACCGAGCACTCCGACCACGACGTGTACGTCATCCTCGCCGGTGGGTCCTCGAGCGGACTCGCGGCACTGGACGGCCATCGCTCCGCGGACCTCGACCTCGTCGTCACCACGGTCGACGGTCTGCGCCGACTCGGCGGCTGGGAGCGGTACGCCCTCGCCCGTGCCCGGGTCCTGCTCGACCGGCTCGACGGGGAGATCGCGGACATCGTCGCCGCCAAGGCGCTGCTGAGCGAGGACGAGGCGTTCCACGCGGCGGCCGGCCCGCTTGACGCCTACGCCAACTCGCTTTACCGGTCCGTCAAGAACGCCCGCGACGGCCGACCGCTCGCCGCCCGGCTGGACGCCGCCGACAGCATGGGGCAGTTGCTGGAGCTGCTGTTCGCACTCGACCGGCGTCCACGGCCCTACAACAAGTACCTGGTGTGGGAACTGGAGCGGTTCCCCCTGCCCGGGTGGGAGACGGACGCCCTGCTGGATGCCATCGGACACATCGCGGCCACGGGTGCGGTGGGGCTCCAGCAGCAGCTGTTCGCGCGGGTCGAGGAGGTAGCACGGCGGGCCGGTCACGGCCCCACACTCGACGCGTGGGGCGACGACCTACGGCTCATGCGACCCCGGGAACCCGGGTCCGGAACGGTGTCACGCGGCTTCAGCATCACCTTCTGATTCGTGGGCCGTTCGACGCGTATCGTCCGGACATGGACACCACTGCTTCACCCCGCGTTCTCGTCATCGGACTTGATCCGTATCGGGTGCCCGGGCCGTGGGATCCCGAGCCGGTGGCCAAGGCGATCGAGGCGGGACTGACCAAGTTCGCCGAACACGGCGTGGGCGTGGAGACCTGTCTCATCGGCCTTGACGGAAGTGACGACGTGGAAGTGGTCGTCGGGAACGCGCTGCGGGCACACCCGTGGGAGTGCGTCACCGTCGGCGGTGGCCTGCGGCACTCGGACGACCAGGTCGGACTCCTCGAGCAGGTCATCAACCTGATTCGGCGGTACGCGCCCGATGCGGCCATCGCGTTCAACAGCACCCCGGACACCATCTTGAGTCTCTTCTTGTCAAGATTTGGTCGGGCAGATGTAGGGGGTTTCAGAGGCATTTTGGGGGTCCCGGGGGCCGCCCAGATGCGTCCCGAACGGCGATCAGGCCATGCCCTCCCGCATGGGTGACCATGGCTGCGACCGTGGTGGGCCCCAGCACTGTGGCCGCATCCGCGAACTGTGTGAGCTGCGGCATTGCGGGCGGGAGCGGCCGGCCCACACGATGTGGCGGACTGCAGGCATCAAGGAAAGCAGCTCATCATGGGTGATCATGTGCATGTGAGACTCAGTCAGGGACTGAGCGTGTCCGAACAAGGGGAACTGGTCGAGTACTCGCGCTGCCGGTGCGGTGCCACGTTCACCAAGGTGTTCGACGCCGACAGCGGGGAGCCGGAGTAACCCGAGCCCTTTCTGACGCGCACCCGCGCCAACGGCCTTGTACTTCTCCGCTTCCTTCGCATGCCATCGGCTGCACCGTCGTGCGGCGAAGGTTGGGCTCCGGCACCGTCGCTTGCGTCTGGCGGGCTTCCCTCGGCGGGTGATCTCGGCGCGGGTCTCGCAAGATGATCCCGGCCACCCGGCCACCGGGCCACGGGGAAACGGCTTCCACCCTGCCTCAGGGCAGGACATGGGTACCGGCGAGCTGCACTCGCCTACTTCGGCGATCATTGCGACGGCATGTGACATGGCGGCGGCAGCAGGTGCATGGCTACCCGATCATGGCGAGCACATCGACGCCGGCGTGCTGAAGCGTGCGCTGGACGATGCGCCGTGCGCCGCGAACCCGGACCTTTAGTGGTCGCCGGAAGGCAGGTGGCCGCTCGCCGCAGAGCATAGGCGCAGGCCATGTCCACGCTGGTGAGGTCTTTCATGCCCAGCAGCAGTCCCCCATCTTCGAGGGGTGTCCCGCATCGAGCAGCCGGCCTGAGACCACCGCACCCGCGCCGCGCGGCGCGACCGCTCACCCAAGGCGTCGGGAGGCCCGCTGGAGCAATGCCCTCAGCAGGGCCGTCTCCTCCGCACCGAGAGCGGACACGATGCCCTCCTGCTCCTCTTCGACCGCCGCCGTCCACCGGGTCAGCGCCTCGTTGCCCCGCTCGGACGCGAAGACCAGCACGCGCCGCCGGTCCTGGTCGTCGACCCGGCGCAGGACGAGGTTCAGGGAGACCATGCGGTCGACGACCTTGGTCAGGGTGGGCGCGGACAGCAGCGCGAACTCGGCGATCTCGGTCATGGCACGGCCTTCGCCGTCGCCCAGGAACGACAGCACCCGCCACTCCTCGAGCGTGCCGCCCTCGGCCTTCAGCGCCTCACCGAGCCGCAGGACGACGCTGCGCTCGACGAGAGTGAGCGCACGCGCGAGGTCGAGATCGGCTACGGCCGCCGGGGTGGTCGTGGTCATCGCCCTGCCAGAGTCGTCGTGATCTACGGGTGGAGTGATTCCACGATACAGTCCTTTCCTTATCGCTGTGAAATATTCCCGTAGCAAGCAATGGCTAGGGTGAGCGCCTATGATCGAGAAGGCGTCTGTCCGGCTCGGCGCCCCGGCGAACCGGGCCCGTGACGCACTGGATGTCGCCCTGGTGATACCGCTCCAGGGCCCGGCCGGCATCTTCGGCCCCTCCTGCGAGTGCTGCGCCCAGCTCGCGGCCGAGGAGGTCAACGCCGCATCGGGCGTACTGGGCAGGGAAGTGCGCCTGGTGCTCGTCGACGGCGGCGCGCCGCCCGAGCAGGTGGCCACGGAGGTCGACGCACTGATCTCCGGAGGCGTCGTCGACGCGGTGGCCGGCTGGCACATCTCCGCCGTCCGCGAGGTCGTCGCCCCGCGCATCGACGGCCGTGTGCCCTACGTCTACACGGCGCTGTACGAGGGCGGCGAGCGCTCCCCGGGTGTCTTCCTCACCGGTGAGACCCCGAACCGTCAACTGCGGCCCGCGCTGCGGTGGTTCGCGAGCGAACTGGACATCCGCCGCTGGACGATCGTCGGCGACGACTACGTCTGGCCCCGCTCGTCGGCCCGCGCCGCCCACCGCTATCTGCGCGAACTGGGCGGCGAGGTCTGTGACGAGATGTATGTGCCGCTGGGTACCCAGGACTTCGGGCCCGTCCTCGCGCGAGTCGCGGCAAGCGGCTGCGAGGCCGTGCTGATGCTGCTGATCGGGCAGGACGCCGTCCTCTTCAACCGCGCCTTCACCGCGGCCGGGCTGGACCGCGACCTCATCCGGTTCAGTTCCCTGATCGAGGAGAACGTCCTGCTGGCCACCGGACCGGAGAACACCCGGGGCCTGATGACCTCGGCCGGCTACTTCGAGGACCTGCCGACCGCGTCCGGGCTCGACTTCGCCGCCGCCTACTTCCGCCGGTTCGGCCCCGGCGCACCGGTGCTCAACAGCCTCGGCGAGTCGTGCTACGAGGGCGTGCGCATGCTCACCGAACTGCTGCGCCGGGCGGGCGACACGGATGTGCGGCGCATCCAGGCGACCGCCGAGGGGCTGGAGTACGAGAGCCCCCGCGGCACGGTCCAGATCCGTGACCGCCACCTTGAGCAGCGGGTTTTCCTCGCGGCCGCCGACGGGCTGCGCTGGGACGTGCTGCAGCAACTTCCCTGACCCGCGGGGAGTTCTTTTTTACCTGTGCGCAACACGCGACCCTCTTGCCCATTTGCTTCGGATGGAAATACTTTTTTCTCGAAGCTTTTGGAGGTTGACAGCCCATGGCCACGTATCAGTACCGCTGTGCGGCCTGCGGCCCCTTCGACGTGGTCCGGCCGATCGGCCGGGCTCTCGCCGAGGAGCCGTGCGAGAGCTGCGCAGGCCCGGCCCGCCGGGTCTTCACCGCCCCGCTGCTCGCCCGCACCTCCGCTCCGCTGGCCCGTGCCCTGCATGCCCAGGAGGCCAGTGCCCATGAGCCGCGGGTCGTCACCGACGTGCCCCCGGCCCGCCGCCGGCCGATCCCGGCGGCCGATCCCCGTCAGGCCGGGCTCCCCAAGCCCTGATCCCCGCACGCACCACGCAGTACCGGATTACGGAGGCATTCCATGCCCGAAGTCGTCTTCAGTGTCGACCAGGCCCTGTCCATGCGTGACCAGAAAGTGCCCGGCCACAACCGCTGGCACCCCGACATCCCGCCCGCCGTCACGGTGCGGCCCGGCTCGGAGTTCCGTATCGAGTGCCGGGACTGGACCGACAACCAGATCGGGAACAACGACTCCGCCAACGACGTCCGCGACGTCGACCTCACCCACGCGCACATGCTCAGCGGCCCCATCGCCGTGGAGGGCGCCGAACCCGGTGACCTGCTCGTCGTGGACATCCTCGACCTGGGCCCCGTGCCGCAGGCGGAGGGCGAAGGCTCGGGGCAGGGCTGGGGCTACACCGGCGTCTTCGCCCGCGACAACGGCGGCGGATTCCTCACCGACCACTTCCCCGACTCCTACAAGGCCGTCTGGGACTTCCACGGCCAGCAGGCCACCTCCCGGCACATTCCCGGCGTCCGCTACACCGGGATCACCCATCCCGGCCTCTTCGGCACCGCGCCCTCAGCCGAACTGCTGGCCCGCTGGAACGCCCGTGAGCAGGCCCTCATCGACACCGACCCGCACCGGGTGCCGGCTCTCGCGCTGCCACCCCTCGCCGACAACGCCCTGGCCGGAACGGCGAGCGACGACGTCGGCAGGCGGATCGCCACCGAGGGCGCCCGTACCGTCCCGGCCCGGGAGAACGGCGGCAACCACGACATCAAGAACTTCACCCGCGGCTCCCGGGTCTTCTACCCCGTCCTCGTCCCCGGCGCTCTGCTCTCCGGCGGCGACCTGCACTTCAGCCAGGGCGACGGCGAGATCACCTTCTGCGGCGCCATCGAGATGGGCGGCTTCATCGACCTGCACGTCGACCTCATCAAGGGCGGCATGGAGAAGTACGGCGTCACGACCAACCCGATCTTCATGCCCGGCAACGTCGCCCCGCAGTACACCGAGTTCATCTCGTTCGTCGGCATCTCCGTCGACCATGAGACCGACACGAACCACTACCTCGACGCGACGATGGCGTACCGCAACGCCTGCCTCAACGCCGTCGAGTATCTGAAAACCTTCGGCTACAGCGGCGAACAGGCCTACCTGCTGCTCGGTTCCGCCCCGATCGAGGGCCGCCTCAGCGGCGTCGTGGACATCCCGAACGCATGCAGCACCCTCTACCTCCCCACGGCGATCTTCGACTTCGACATCCGGCCGACGGCCGAAGGGCCGCGGAAGGCCGACCGCGGCCAGTGCGCCGTCACCTCCTGACGAGCAGTTCTCCTGAAAGGCAGTCAGCCCATGAGCGACCATCTCACCTTCCAGCTGGGCGACTTCACCACCCAGCACGGCGCCACCCTGCGCGGCGCGCGCCTCGCCTACACCACGTACGGCGAGCTCAACGCCGACAAGTCCAACGTGATCGTGTACCCCACCTGGTACTCCGGCCGGCACTGGGACAACGAGTGGCTCATCGGCCCCGGCATGGCCCTCGATCCGGCCGAGTACTTCATCATCGTCCCGAACATGCTCGGCAACGGCCTGTCCACCTCGCCGAGCAACACACCGCCGCCGTACGACCGCGCCCGCTTCCCGCACATCACCGTGTACGACCAGATCGAGGCCCAGCACAAGCTGGTCACCGAGGAATTCGGCATCGAAAAGATCCAGTTGGTGACCGGCTGGTCGATGGGCGCCGGGCAGACCTTCCAGTGGGCCGTCAGCCACCCGGAGATGGTCGAGCGGATCGCCCCGTTCTGCGGCTCCCCGCGCACCAGTGCCCACAACAAGGTCTTCCTGGAGGGCGTCAAGGCCGCACTGACCGCGGACGCGGTCTTCAACGGCGGCTGGTACGACGAGAACAAGTGGCCGACCACCGGACTGCGCGCGCTCGCCCGGGTGTACGCGGGGTGGGGCTTCTCGCAGGCGTTCTACTGGGAGAAGGAGTACGAGAAGCTCGGCTACACCTCGCTCGAGGACTTCCTGGTCGGCTTCTGGGAGGGCTTCTTCCTCGACGGCCGCGACCCCAACAACCTTCTCACCATGCTGTGGACCTGGCAGAACGGCGACGTCGGACTCACCCCCGGCTTCGGCGGGGACACGGAGGCGGCGCTGGGCTCCATCAGGGCGACCACACTCGACATGCCCGCCGAGAAGGACCTCTACTTCCCGCCGGAGGACGAGGCCTGGGCCGTCAGCCACATACCGGGCGCCGAACTCCGCGTCATCCCCGGCATCTGGGGCCACTTCGCCGGCGGCGGCAGCAGCCCCGAGGACACCGCGTTCATCGACACGGGCATCAGGGAACTGCTCGCCAAGCCGGGCGGGTTGGCGTAGCCATGAAGGGCAGACTGCCGCACGAGGTCAGCGCCTCGATCGTCGCCTTCGCCACGGTCCTCCTGCTTCTGAGCCCGCTCCACATGCCGACTTGGGCGATCTTCATCACCTGGGCGGGAACGTTCCTCCAGGGCGGTCCGAGCATCGCCAACGCCATCTCCATGATCACCGCCACCACGACGGGCGCGGGGTTCGCGGTGGCGGCCGTGCTCCTCAACCGGGAGACGGGCACGATGTTCGGCACCGGGGAGTTCGCCCGGACCCTGGCACTGGGCGTGGTGATCTTCTTCGTCAACGGCACCCTGCTGGCAACCGGCCGGCTGAAGCCGTTCGCTCTCATCCCGGGAATGTTCTTCGGCTTCGCGTCGACCTTCGCCACGTACTTCGGCGGGTTCGGCTACGACGCGGGGAATCTGGGCGCCGCGTTCATCAGCGCCGCCGCGATGTGCGCCCTCGGCCCGCTCTGCGCCGTCCTGGGACTGCGCCTGATGTTCGCGCCGACTCCCGACCCGGAACCGGAGCAGCACCTGACCGAGGAGGTGGCGCCATCGACCACTTAAGCACCGGTACGGCATCTCCGACGGCGGCTCGGCTGAGCCCACGGAGCCCCTCACCGACAGGCGACCGCCCTTCCCGCTCCGCCTCAGACCGCCCCGGACGGCTCTCCCCCGAGCCGTCCGGGGCTCTTGCGCACATCCGGCGCGAGGCGGTCGCTCAGTGTCCGGGCCCCTCAACTCAACCAACGCAGGAGAGCGCGGGTGGACCGCATCGAATGGCACGAGCCACCGGCAGCGACCCGGGCCGCCGTCGAGCAGCACACAGGCCCGGTCGAAACCGCCGAGACCACGCCGCACGGCGTCATGTCCCGGCTCGCCTGCACCGTCCGCACACCAGCGGGGTGCTTCACGACAGGTCCGATGTATCGGCGGAGACGCGGGCGAAGGTGCAGCGCCTGCTGGGGCAGCACGGCTATCTGGCGAAACACCGCCCGGCGGCCACCGCGGCCCCACCCGGCGGACTGATCGACTTCGTCATCAACGAACTCGACAGCCCCTGGGCCGTCGAGTTGATCCGGGGCGCGGAGGACGCCCTGCACGACGCGGGCATGGGGCTGGTCGTCTCCTCCACCCACGGCCGGACCAAACGCGCCCGTCAGTGGCTGGACTCGCTGGCCACCCGCTCCACGCGTGGAGCGATTCTCGTGGTGCCCGAACTGACGCCCGAGCAGCACGAGGAGCTGAGCCGGCTCGGCATCCCCTTCGCGCTGGTGATGCCGATCGACGAGCCCGCGCCGGGCACGCCGTGGGTGGGCGCGACCAACTGGCCCGGCGGACTGGCCGCGACCCGCCACCTCATCGAGCTGGGCCACCGGCGCATCGCGATCATCAGCGGCCCGGAGCGCCGGCTCACCTCCCGGGCACGGGTGGACGGCTACCGCTCGGCGCTGGCCGAGGCCGGTCTTCCCTTCGACGCCGAGCTGGTGCGCTACGGCGACTTCACCCACAACCTCGCGCACCAACACGCCCTGGAGCTCCTGGCGTTGCCCGACCGTCCGACGGCGATCTTCGCCGGCAGCGACCACCAGGCGCTGGGCACCTACCGGGCCGCCGCCGAACTGGGCCTGCGCATCCCGGCCGACGTCAGCGTGGTCGGCTTCGACGATCTGCCGTTCGCGGACTGGGTGACCCCACGCCTGACGACGGTCCGCACTCCCCTGGCCGACATGACGGCGCTCGCGGCCCGGATGGTGCTGCGACTGCTGTCCGGAGAGCAGCCGGAGACGACGCGGGTGGAGGTGGCGACGGAACTGGTGGTGCGGGAGAGCAGCGGACGCCGTCCACCGCACTGAGTCCACTGTGCGGGCGCCGGTCCACTCGGCGAGGTGGCGCTCGAGCCGGTCGGCGGCGGCTCGGCGGCAACAGGTCGCAGGCCGGGACCCGGTCGACGGCAGTCTCTCGCCACCGGCTACCGGCTACGGGACGCCGGCGCTCAGGTAGCGTCGGTGGGCCCCGCACCGGCCCCGTTCCCGGGCGCGGACGGCCGTGCCACCGGGTCATGAGCGCGATGGCCGCCCAGGTGATGGGTTGGTTCGGCCCCCTGGTACTCGACCTCTGCCCACTGACTCAGACCGAGGCCCGGCGGTGGGCCGACGGACGGACAGCCCGCTTCCGCGGCAGGATCGCCGGTATGCGCGCTGGGAGCGTCCCCGCCATCAGAAGTGGGTGGTGAGGAAGAGCCCGGTCTGCCCGAAAAGGATCTGGCGCCTGTTCGGTAGGCAAGACCCAGGTGTCACTGGCCGTTTCAGTGGACGGGCTTCGCCACCTGTGGCGTGCGGGTGACGGCGCGCGGGTCACAGGCGGAGGACGATCAGGGCGATGTCGTCGCGGGCGCCGCTGCTGACACCGAGGTGCGCGAGCAGAGCGTCGGCGAGACGTTCGGGGCTGTGGCGGGCATGGCGGGCGAGCGCGTCGGTGAGGCGTTCCAGGCCGGCGTCGATGTCCTCGCCGCGGCGTTCGATGAGACCGTCGGTGTAGAGCACGAAGGTGTCGCCAGGGGTGTAGGGCAGCTCGGCCTGGACGCGGGGGACGGGTTCGGGGCGGGCCCCCAGCGGAGGGTCGGTGGCCTGGTCCAGAAGATCGCAGGTGCCGTCAGGGTGGAGCAGGACGGGAGGCGGGTGGCCGGCGCTGCTGTACACAATGCGGCGAGCGCGGGTGTCGATGACGGCTTGGACGACGGTGGTGGCCAGCGCACCCTCCACATAGCGTGCATACCGGCCCAGGACGTCCAGGGCTCTCGCGGGCCCGTCGACGGCCCGGACGACGGCGGACAACGCGCTGCGCAGCATGCCCATGACGGCGGCGGCCTCCAGGCCGTGGCCGACGACGTCGCCGACCGCGACGGCGAATCTGTTCTCGGGCAGGTCGACCACCTCGTACCAGTCCCCGCACACGTTCAGTGATCCGGCGGCGGGCAAGTAGCGCACCGCGGTGTCGCGGTGCCGGGCCAGGTGGGGCGAGTGGAGCATGGCCTCCTGCAAGGTGACGGCGACCTGGCGTTCCCGGGCGTGGGCCTGGCGCAGTTCCTCGTTCAGTCGATGGAGCTCGCGCGCCCGCGCGTACAGCTCGACCTCCATCGCCTCCACGTCACTGAGCGCGCCGCCTCCTCGCCGACGAGGGTGGGAGAGGATGAACGAGGTCACGTCCTCCCCCCGGTGGAGGATCCACTCCACCTGCCCGTCCGGCCCGAGCACCGGTGTGTTGATCGCGGACCACCACCGCTCCTCGAACACGCCGGGCCGGTCGGCCACGGGAATGTCGTACTTCATCGGCGCCATCGTGTCCGGCTCCTTCGAGCGCAGGACCCCGTGCAGCGAAGCGTGCAGATTCCGCACCCCGTCAGCATCCGGGTCCGCCGGATTGTCAGGGAAGGCATCAAAGAGGTACCGCCCGAGCAGGTCCTCCCGAGTACGGCCCGTCACCCGGCAGGCCGCCTCATTGACGTCGAGGAGCACCAGATCCGGGCCCAGCACCATGCAGGGACTGGGGGTGACCGTGAACAGCGCCTGGTAGTCGATCGCCGGCCTCGCCACACGATGTGGCCGGTCATCCTCAGCAGGGCTGGTCTCGTCCCTCACTCTTACGTTCTACCGTTCGTCGGCGCCCTCGGCACCTGGGCGTATCACCTGCGCTCTCCTCGTAAGCATCTGTCACCTGCCCTCATGACGATGGCCTCCAGAGACGCAAAGGCGCCGGCGCAATCGCGCCGGACGGCTGCCCGCCGAACTCTGCCGACCAGCTCGCCAACTCCAGCGTCACAGACGGTCGTGTGATCACACTGGCCGGTTCAAACGGACGCCACACGCCGCCGCCCGACGGCCTCGTCGATTGGGTGCCAGGCGTACGGCTGACGTAAGGGTCGGCGACGTGCCGGGTACCCGTGCGGCCAGGCCATGGATCGGGCAGATCCCAGTCGGTGAACGACTTCGTCTCGTGGACGACCGGTTCACCGCTGTCGGTCTCCACCCACCGGTCCCGGCCGCCGTCCCCGCCGCTGCCGTCGACCGCCCGCGCCATCTCACACAGACGCGACATCGGCAGGGTCACCAGCACCCGAACGCTTTCGGACCCTCGGCCCGCCTGGATTGAGGCACCCCGACGGCAGGCGCCGCAGCAGCGGGTCTCTGAGCTGCGGCTGGCACCACTCGTCAGCGAGGCCGCCGGAGGGCTGTCAGGGGTGTCCGCCGCAGCCGCAGCCCGTCATGGCCGCGCCCTCCTGGGGCGGCGGGGTCTGTGCGGCGGCCTCTTCCACCGCCGCGAGCAGCCGGCGGCGTTCCTCCGGCGGGATCCACCTGCCGTCGACGACCACGCCGTGGATGCGGCGGGTGTTGCGGATGTCGCGCAGCGGGTCGTCGTCGAGGACGAGCAGATCGGCGGCCTGTCCGCGGGCCACGGTGCCGACGGCCGGCAGGCCGAGCGTGCGGGCCGCGTCCCGCGTGGCCGAGCGCAGGGCCTCAGCCGGGGAGAGGCCGGCCGCCACGAGCAGCGCCAGCTCGTCGTGGAGGGCGAAGCCCGGGACGAGGTATCCCGTGCCGGTGTCGGTGCCCGCCGCCAGCCGCACACCCGCGCCAGGCAGCTCGTTCACCAGCCGGAGCCGGTGCTCGAAGATGCGGCGGATCTGCCGGGCCTGCTCGGGGCGCGCCCGCCGGTCAGGGCCGCCAGCTGGTCCGGCCAGCTCTCCGTCTGCCAGGCCGCCAGGTACTTCCACTCCTCGGCCCGGGACGGAACGTCGTCGGGCAGCTCCAGCGTGCGGTGCACGCTGAGCGTGGGGACGATGGCGGTCCCGTCGGCCGCCAGGCCCCGGAAGAGGGCGTCCGCCCGGTCCCGGTCGTAGCCCTCCACCGCCCGCCATTCGAGGGGATGCACCTGCTGGAACCAGCTGTGGTAGCGGGACAGGCTGCTGGGGTCGCGCGGGTCGATCCGTACGGCGGCCAGACGACCCTGCCCTGGAGCTCGGGCGCGGTTCGAGGGGCACGTCAACCGGATCGGAGATGCTCAAGCGCCAGATGTTCGGGCGTGCTGGCTTCGCCCTTTGCCGGAAGCGCGTACTGCTCGCGCAGTGATCGAAATGTCAGCGGTTGATGCGAGGATCCGGTGCAACTGCACGAGGAGATCAACATGGGCACCTGGGACACTGGCCCCTTCGACAACGACGCCGCCGCGGACTTCGCCGACGATCTCGATGACGCCGGACCCGAGGAACGCGAGGCACTGATCCGTGGCGTCCTCACGCGCACCGTCGACGCCACCGGCTGGCTCACCGAAGGAGATGAAGCGGTGGCTGCAGCCGCACTGATTGCGGCGCAATGCCCTGGCGGCGAGCCCATCGATACACCTTACGGCCCTGAAGAACCCATGCCCGCCTTCTCTGACGATCTCCGGACGCTCGCAGGCAAAGCTCTCGCCCGCATCCTCAGCGACGAGGCCGGGTCGGCCTCGAACTGGGTCGACCCGGAAGACTGGAAGCAATGGCGAGCCAACCTCAACCGCCTTCGCACAGTCCTTGCCCCGCCATCACCGTCCATCCCGCTGTTCGATGTCGAGCCGTGACAGAGGCGTCACCTGCCACAAACCCTGAGCCAGAGCCGGAAGTTGCACACACAGCCACATGACCCACCACCTGGCCCGAGGCATCAAAAGTCCCAGTCCAGTTCATCCTCGTCGACCGCGACAGGCAGGTAACCGTCCACCGCCTCGCCGCTCTCCAGAGCCGTGGCTGTCGCATCCAGAAGAGCCGGCAGCGACGCCCACATGGGGTGATGCGAAAAGGAGCATCCTATTTCATGATCAGCCTTGCCGATCCTTCCGCGGCGGCGGTAGGAGCGCTGGTCGATGATGAGGTAATCCCCTGCACCGTCAAAGGCGAACGGGATCCACTGCCGATGCCACCACGGCCCGTACTCCCCGTCCGGGTCGCCTTCCTCTGCTCCCGCCGGCTCATCCCCGTAGATCTTCATGCGTGTCTGCCAGGCAATGATGATGCTCTGCACGTCGAGCAACGACCAGAACGGCGGCAGCAGGTCGAAGTGGCCCATGCCGTTGTGCCGCAGCAAGGACTCCGCCAAGGGCTCGGGAAACGGCTGCCCGATGGCCTGTTCGGCCACGGCAATTGCCGAGCGCTCCGCCGGGGGGCCAAGAGCAGCAAAGGTGCGAGGTGTGCGCCGGGCGAGCCAAACCTCTATACGGGTCCACGACTCGGATATCGACGAAGTCATCCCCAGATCGTGCCACTTCGACGCACCGCTGAACGGGAGGAAAGTGTTCCTGCGTCCTCTGGGCCCACCGACCGGCCCCCGTCGATTGATGCGCTTCAATCAGTTCGTCGGTGGGAGGCTGCCGACCGGTCAAGACCGAGCGCAGCGATTTCCCACATCAGCGGGCAGCCGTAGCGGTGCCCGCACACACCCGCACACACTCCTCTACCCCGGGTCGGCAGGTGCTCGGTGCGGCGCGGGGGGAGGTTCGTTGACCGGGCTGTGTCATGTGACCAGCTGATATTGGACCGCTCTCGCGTTGCCGGGGGGTGCACGGGGACGCACGTATTGGAGCGCTTCAACGCGCGTCATGTATTCTGCGGCTTGTCCGCGACGGCCTTGTCACTGCGAGCGCCTGGCGGTCGCGAGATGAACGAGACCGGAGGTCGAGAAAGCACTGTGGCAACCGTCCGTCCGCGAGCAGTACAGGGGCATGCCAGTCCGAGCATGCAGGACGTCGCCGACGCCGCAGGCGTCTCGGTCGGCACCGTCTCCAACGTCCTGAACCATCCGGCGAAGGTGAGCCCCGCGACGGCCGAGCGGGTCCGGGAAGCCATCAGCCGTCTGGGTTTCGTCCGCAACGACGCGGCCCGGTCGCTGGTGTCGGGCTCGACCAACAGCATCGGCATGGTGCTCGCCGACATCGAGAACTCTCTGTTCATCGACATGGCGCACGGCGCCCAGGACGCCGCCCGCGCGGTCGGCCAGAACCTGCTGCTCGCGAATACGGCGTGCGACATGGCGCTTCAGGACAACTATCTGGACCTGTTCGACGAGTCCCGGGTGACCGGGGTGCTCCTGGCTCCGATGGAGGACTCCTCCGCCGGTATCGCGCGCATCCGCTCGCACGGGCGCCAGGTCGTGCTCCTCAACTACTCCCCCAAGCCGGGCACATGTTGTTCGGTGCTGGTCAACAACGAGCACGTCGGATATCTGGCAGCCCGCCACCTCATCGACACGGGCCGCACACGACTGGCCTATGTGGCCGCACACGACGACTACCAGCCGGTTCGCGACAGACGCAGGGGCGTACGCGCGGCGGTCGAGGAGGCGGGCCCCGGCGTCACCCTGGAGGAGATCGACAGTGGCGGCTTGACCACGCCCCATGGCCATGTGGTCGGGCAGGATCTCGCACGGAGAGCACCCGGTGATCTGCCGGACGGCCTCATGGTCGTCACCGATGAACTGGCCAATGCCATCATCCACGAACTGCACACCCTGGCAGGAATCCGGGTACCCGACCAGGTCGCCGTCGTGGGGTGCGAGAACAACCGCGCGGCGGGCGCCGCGGCGGTTCCGCTGACCGCGGTGGACATGCCGGGGCGGATGATGGGCCGGGAAGCCATCCGGCTGTTGATGGACGAGGTGGCCTCGGGGAAGCAGCACCGTCACGCCACCGTCGTGCTGGAGCCCGAGCTGATCGTCCGCGCCAGCGCGCCGGGCTGAGGGGCCGGCGTCGGCACGTCGAGTGATCGTTCGCGTGACGCGCCGAGCTGATCGTCCGGGCCGACGCGCGGCTCGCACCGTCCGTCCCGACACCCGGGTCGTCAGCCCGCGCCGAGGTCCGCGCCGACCGTCCGGCTCCCCTCCCCTCTCCTCCCGTCCACGCCGTGCCGCGCCGGACCGGACACGCTGACCTGCTGTTCGTTCACTTCACGCTGGGGCAGCCCCTCCAGACGACCGCCCGGGCGGCCCTCAGTGCGGTTCGGAAACATCCACGACAGCTCCTTGACACACGCCGAAACGGGTCATAGGTTCCCGACGTCCCTCTATTGAAGCGTTTCAACAAGCCGTGCGCCGAGGAGCACCAGTGCACAAGACCCTCAGAACCTCCGTGTCGCCTCCTGGCGACTGCCACCACCACGAGTCTGCTGTTGAGCGCCTGCGAGGGCGGAAGCGCGTCGGGCAGCCACGCCAACGCGTTCACCCTCACCATCAACGATGACCATCACGACAATCACGTCGTGCAGCAGGAGCTCACCGTCCCGGGCAAGCGCTCGCGCGCGTCGCAGAACAAGGCCCTGCCCTCGAAGACCCAGACGCCGCCGATCGGCAACGTCGACCAGAAGGCGCAGCTCCGCGCCGGCCAGGACGCCCTGCCCGTGCAGTTCGCGGCGGGCGGCGCACCGCAGCTCACCAAGACCCTGGACAAGGCTGGGCAGGTCCTCGACCTGAAGAAGACGCTCAAGGACCTCGGAGTCCGGAACGTCGTCCAGCCAGCGGCAGTCAAGACCGTCGAGAAACGTTTGGGACCCTTCCTGCACCTGCCGGCCCGCCGGCTGCCCACCCTGCTGAACAGGGTCCTGTTCGAAGACGGCGGCGCCAACGCCGCTGCCGAACTCGAGGCGGCCCGGCCGAGCGGGACAGCGGACTGATCTCTGCAACTCACATCACTTCGCGGCGTCGCAGCCGAGACCACGCACCCCTCCAAAACGGATCAGCAGGAGATGCCATGCTCCGTAAACGCCCACTACTGCTCGTACTCCTGAGAGGCCTTGTCATGTGTGCCGTGGTCGCAGGCGCGGTGATCCTGCCGGCGCCCGTGTCCCCCGCGGTGTCGGTTTCCGACGCTCCGTTCTCCGTGAAGGCTCTGACTGCCAACGGCCGGGTCAACCCGCTGGGCATCGGTGGTGAAGACCCGGTCCTCGGCTGGCAGTTGGCGTCGGCTCGGCGAGCGACATCGCAGACGGCGTACGAGATCCAGGTCGGACGCAAGCCGGGTTCGACCGACGTGTGGTCGTCCGGCAAGGTGGCGTCCGGCCGCCAGGTCGGCGTGCGGTACGGCGGACCTGCCCTGGAGGCGGGCACCCGTTACCATTGGCGCGTTCGGGCCTGGGACGACAAGGGAGTCGCGAGTCCGTGGAGCGCGACCTCGTACTTCGAGACCGGCCTGCTGGACTCCGACGACTGGAACGGCGCCCAGTGGATCACTCGCCCCGCGGCTCCGAGCGAACTGGACAAGTGGACCGACTACACCGCCACGGTCGAGTTCAAGCTCGACAGCAACGCTTTCGGCATGTTCCTGCGTGCCCCGGACGTGAGCAACGGATACATGTTGCAGTTCAACGTCACGGGCCCGACCCCGATGTTGAGACTGCACAAGCAGGTCAAGGGCAACTACACCGTGGTTCAGGAGGTGGATCTCGCGCCCTACGGCTTCACCGACGCGAGTCTCCTCGCCGACCGGCACACCGTCCGCTATGACGTGGCGGGGACCACCATCAAGACGACCCTCGACGGCAAGCTGGTCAACACCTTCACCGACTCCACGTTCACGAAGGGCTACACAGGTTTCCGCACCCACGCGTGCTGCGGCGAACGCGGAACCGTCTACGCCGTGGTCGTGACCGGCGCCGACGGTGGCACGCTGCTGGACACCGACTTCGCGTCCGGCCGCAACCCGTTCACCGGCGGTGAGATCGTCGACTCCGCCCTCGTCGTGTCCGGCACCACGGACGCCCTCTACGCACCCGCGGCCCGGCCGCTGCCACTGCTGCGCAAGGGCTTCGCGACCAAGGCCGGCAAGAAGATCGCCTCCGCACGTGTCTACGCGTCCGCACTCGGCCTGTACGAGCTGGAGCTCAACGGCAAGCCGGTCGGCGACCAGGTCCTCGCCCCGGGCTGGACGAACTACGACAAGCGCATTCAGTCCCAGACCTACGACGTCACGAAACTGCTCGACAGCGGCGACAACGTCATCGGCTCATCCCTGGCGGACGGTTGGTGGGCCGGCAAGGTCGGGCTCGGCTGGACCCACCAGTACGGGGACACCCCCGCTCTCGTGGCAAAGTTGCGCGTCACCTACACCGACGGCTCCATCCAGTGGATCGCCACGGACGGTTCGTGGAAGGCGTCGGACGGGCCCTTCGTGAAGGCCGACCTGCAGGACGGCGAGACGTATGACGCTCGTCTGGAGCCGTCGGGCTGGAGCCGGCCAGGATTCGACGACGCGAAGTGGGAGCCCGCTGCGAGCCTGGACTCACGGACCGCGCTCCTGGTCCCGCAGAGCGACGAGCCGGTGCGCCAGACTCAGGTGCTCCAGGCCCGGAAGATGACCGAGCCCACCCCCGGGACCTACGTCTACGACCTCGGTCAGAACATGGTCGGCGTGTCACTGCTGAAGCTGACCGGCTCCGCCGGTCAGACAGTCAAGATCCGCTACGCGGAGGTGCTCAACAAGAACGGCACCCTCTACACCGACAACTTCCGCAGCGCCAAGGTCACCGACCGCTACACCTTCGCCGAGACCGGAACGGTCTCCTACGAACCCACCTTCACCCAGCACGGATTCCGCTACATCGAGATCACCGGGGTGGACGAACCTCCCGCTCTCTCAGACGTCAAGGGCGTCGTATGGGGATCCGACCTCCCCACCACCGGAACGCTGAAGACCTCGGACACCATGCTCGACCAACTGGTGAGCAACATCTCCTGGAGCCAGCGCGGCAACTTCCTCTCCATCCCCACCGACACCCCGGCCCGCGACGAACGTCTGGGATGGACGGGAGACATCAGCCTGTTCGCGCCGACGGCCAACTACCTGGTCGACACCCGCGCGTTCCTGTCCCACTGGATGGCGGACGTACGCAACTCCCAGTACGCCAACGGCGACCTGCCGGCGGTCGTACCCACCCCTCAGGGCCAGTTCGGCGACAGCGGTGTCGGGTGGTCCGACGTGATGATCACGGTGCCGTACCACGTATGGCGCTCCTACGACGACACCCGCATCCTGCGGGAGAACTACCCCGCCATGCAGAAATTCTTCCAATTCGTGCGCACCAGCGCCGGACCGGACCTGCTCGAGCCCGGCCGCACCACCTTCTTCACCAACGACTGGCTGAACCTCGACGACCCGACCGAGCAGGGCATCCTGGGCACGGCCTACTACGCCGAGAACGCCCGCATGATGGCGGAGACGGCCAAGGCCCTGGGCGATGACGCGGCGGCGTCCGACTACGGCAAGCTCTCCGCGGACATCCGCGACGCCTTCACCAAGGCCTATGTCGCAGCCGACGGCACCGTCAAGGGCAACTCTCAGACCGGGTACGCGATGGCTCTCGCCATGAACCTGGTCCCGGATCCGGCACTGGTCGACAAGGTCGGTGAGAAGTTCGTGGCCAAACTGGCCCTCACGGACTACCACCTGCGGACCGGCTTCATCGGCACGCCGCTGCTGCTGCCCGCGCTGAGCAGGATCGGCCGGGACGACCTGGCCTACAAGATGCTGCTGCACAAGGACTACCCGTCCTGGGGATACGAGGTCGCCAACGGTGCCACCACCATGTGGGAGCGCTGGAACTCGATCATGCCCAACGGCGACTTCGGCCCGGTCGACATGAACTCCTTCAACCACTATGCCTACGGCGCCGTGGGTGACTGGATGTTCCAGAACATCGGCGGCATCTCCGCGCTGGAGCCCGGCTACAAGCGCTCCCGGATCGCGCCGAAACCCGGCGGGAACCTGACGGAAGGCACCGGCAGCCTCACCACCGTCTACGGCCTCCTGTCGTCGAAGTGGAGCGCCCATAACGGCGGATTCGACCTGAAAGTGACGGTCCCGGTCAACACGGTCGCGGAGGTCCATGTACCGGCGAAGGCCCACTGGGCGGTCACCGAGGGCGGCCGACCAGCCGACACTGCCAAGGGAGTCCGGTTCCTGCGCATGGAGAAGGGGGCCGCCGTGTTCGAGGTCGGCTCGGGGTCCTACGACTTCGGCGTCGACACCGTCCGCGGGGAGGCCGAGTAGGCCCGGAGAGCCGCGTGACCCGATGGCGGGCCCGGCCTCTCCGGGCCCGCCGACGACACGCGAGCAGGCCCGGCAGGCTCAGACCTCCATCGAGGCCGCCTGCTGGGCGGCGGTGCGCGGAACACCGACGTGCAGATGGACCGGGCCCTGGCACATGTGAGCGGCATCGACAGCCCACCAGCCCGTCAGGTCCGCAACGCGAGAGCCTCTACATGCCGATCACCGACGCGCGGCATCAACCCGCTGCGCGCGATCGCCAGGGAGCTCGACCGGAGGGGCGGACGGCCCAAGGTCACAAGGCGATCAGACCTGCCGTCGTCTCTCTGAAGCCGCAGGCATCGAAGTAGAAGGATCGCAAGTGCTCTTCGAAGTCGACGTGCAGCCACTCACACCCCGCAGCACGGCATCCCTCAGCAGCTGCCTTGATCAGCGCGGCTCCCACCCCGTTCGAACGATTGCGCAGCGCGACGACCGTGTCCAGGACAAACGCATGGACGCCGCCGTCCCAGGCGACGTTGACGAAACCGACCAAACGATGTTCTTCCCAGGCGCAGACCCAGCCGAGGCTGTGACGATGAAGCCTTGCACGCCAATCCGTGTGCCCGACCGGGTGATCGAATCCTTCGCTGTGCAGCGTGTTGAGAGCTGAGTTGTCGACGTCGCCCCGCCACTCATATGTGATCGTCATGATCCGAACCTAGTGACCGCCAGAGCCGGACTACAGGGCGGGCGGCTCACTCACCCTCGGCTGCCGTCACGGGTGAGACCGCGTACGCTCCGCCGTCCGGCAGGCGGAGTCGCGCTCCCTCAGGTCTGTGACGACATCCCTTCCGGTCGGCTCTGGCCGGCGACAGTTCTGGGGGGCGGCGCCGGCGCAAGCCCGGCGTGCTGTATGCCGACCTCGGTGAAGACCACGACCTGTACCGCCGTCTGCTGCGCGAGCGTGGCATCGTCCCGAAAATCACTCCGCGTGAACAACCGCATGGCCGGGCCTGGACAGAGTCCGATCGGTTGCCGAGTCTGCAATCGCCTTGCTCCACGGCCCTCGCCGCTCACAGACCCGCTGGGGAGGATGACCACCACCACGGGCTTCCGCACCTTCAGTGAGCCCAACCTCTGGCACGGTCCCAGACACCGTCCTTGCCCAGCGCGAAGCTCATCATCGCCGACACGTCCTGCGCACCGAGCTCCACTCCATATGATTTTGTGGCCGACCGTATTGGCGAGGGGGGTACCAGTCGTGGTGAGGGCCCGGCCGTGCTCAAGTCGAACACGGCGGAGAGAACGAGCCACCGACTGCTCCCTGAGGCCAAGCACGGTTCGGTGCTCCCGCTCACCCAGGTGGAGCACGACCGGCTGCTGAGTGCCTACGGCGGTCAAGAGAGCGACCGTTGACCCACCTCACCCGCAGGGCCGAAGTGTTCTAACGAAGGAAGCAGTCATGCAGTCACTCCCCCGCAGCGCGGTACGCCTTCTCCCCGGCCCGTTCCTGGACGCGCAGGCCACTGCCCTGGACTACCTGCTGTCCCTCGACACCGACCGGCTCCTCGCGCCCTTGCGGCGCGAGGCCGGCCTGCCGCCGGTCGCCGAGTCCTACGGCAACTGGGAGAACTCGGGTCTCGACGGCCACACCGTCGGGCACGCGCTGTCGGGTGCCGCCCTCATGAGCGCGGTGACGGACGATCCCCGGCCGAAGGCCATGGTCGAACGTCTGGTTCAGGGCGTCGTCGAGTGCCAGAACGCCCTGGGCACCGGCTACGTCGGGGGCATCCCCGACGGCGTGCGGCTGTGGCAGCGGGTGGCCGCAGGACAGGTGGAGCGGGACTCGTTCGAGCTCGGGGGCGCCTGGGTGCCGTGGTACAACCTCCACAAGCTGTTCGCCGGCCTGCTGGACGCCCACCGGCACGCCGGCTGCGAGCCGGCGCTGACCTCCGTACGACGGCTGGCCGACTGGTGGGACCAGGTGGCGGCGGGGATGGACAATGACACCCACGAAGCCATGCTCCGCACGGAGTTCGGCGGCATGTGCGAGGTGCTGGCGGACCTGGCCGACGTCACCGGCACCGACCGGTACGCCGCCCTGGCACGGCGCTTCCTCGACCGGTCCCTGCTCGGCCCGTTGCGCGAGCACCGCGACGTCCTCGACGGGATGCACGCCAACACCCAGATCGCCAAGGTCGTCGGATACCAGCGGCTCGGCGAGGTCGACGGCGACACCGGCCTACGGGACGCGGCCCGGTTCTTCTGGCAGACCATGACCCGGCACCGCACGTTCTCCTTCGGCGGCAACTCCGTACGCGAGCACCTGCACCCCCGTGACGACTTCAGCTCCGCGCTCCAGTCGCCGGAGGGCCCCGAGACCTGCAACACCTACAACATGCTCAAGCTGAGCCGCGCGCTCTTCCTCGAAGAGCCCGACGCCGAGGTCCTCGACCACTACGAGCGCGCGACGGTCAACCACATCCTGTCGTCCCTGCATCCCAGCGGTGGGCTGGTGTACTTCACGCCCGTGCGACCGGACCACTACCGCGTGGTGTCGACACCCCAGAACTGCTTCTGGTGCTGCGTCGGCACCGGGCTGGAAAACCACGCGAAGTACGGCGAGTTGGTGTACACCGCCGAAGGCGACGACCTGTTCGTCAACCTCTTCGTCGCCTCCCGGCTGAGCCTGCCCGAACGCAACCTGGTGCTCGAGCAGACCAGGACAGCCCCCTACGACGACCAGGCCGAACTCGTGCTGCGCGGTGCTCCCGCCACCCCTGTGGCGATCCACATACGCGTCCCCGGCTGGCACGAAGGGATGCCGCACGTCCGTATCAACGGTGTACCGCCCGAGGATGGACCCGCCCCGCTCACGACCCGCCAAGGAACAGGCGGACAACCCCTGACATACGTGCGCCTCGAGCGGCAGTGGAGCGAAGGGGACACGATCACCCTGCGCCTTCACCCGCGCATCAGCGCCGAGCTGCTGCCCGACGGCTCGCCGTGGGTTTCGTTCCGCTACGGGCCCACCGTCCTCGCGGCCGAGGGCGACCGGGCCGGCCTGGTCGGGCTTTTCGCCGACGACTCCCGGATGGGGCATGTCGCCGACGGCCCGCTGCGGCCACTGGAGCACCTGCCCGTCGTACTCGCCCGCAGCACCTGCGACCTGACGGCCGGCGTGCGCCGAGTCGCCCCGGACAGGCCGGCGTTCGCCCTGGAAGACGTGGACGCGCGACCGGGCGAGTCCGTCACCCTCGTCCCGTTCACCGGCATCCACGACTCCCGCTACACCCTCTACTTCCCCCTGGCGGAACCGGACCGCCTCCAGGAGCGGCGGGCGGAGCTGCGCGCCGCCGACGAGAAGGCACTGAGCCTGCGTGACCGCACCGCCGACGCGGTTGCCGCGGGCGAGCAACAGCCGGAGAGCGACCACCGGTTCGAGGGGCAGGACACCTGGTCGGGCCTCACAGACGGGCTCAGGTGGCGGGCCGCCACGGGATGGTGGTCCTACCGCCTGACCGACGCGGACGGCACCGCCACCGGCCTGCAGGTGACCCACCTCTCGGACGGGAGCGCCGGAGCGACGCGTGTGCTGGTCGACGGCCAGGTGCTGGCCACGCTCAGGCCCTCTTCGTACCCCGAGGGCACGGAAATCTCCCAGGTGCTCCCGCTGGACGCACACTGCGGGGCCGGGACCGCCGAGATCCGGTTCGAAGCGGTGGGCTCCGCGACCACCATCCGGCTGCGCGAGGTACGCCTGGTGCGCTGAGCGACCCTCGGTGAGACCGTTTTTCTTCACACCAGACTCGGCTGCCGCCAGTCTCTTCATCGCCGCTCGCGAGGTTGAGGCACACGCGCACAGCGGCGTTGAGCAGGGCCTCGCGGCCGGTCCCGTAGGCCACGCGCTTGCGGGGCCTGGCGGGGGGCTTCCGGGAGCAATGGGGAGGGGTGAGCGCGCCCTACCCGTCCCTCGGGACCGCCGGACCGCCGCACGGCGTCATCGCGTCGACGGACGGATGCCGCGGAACTCCCCGTCGCCGCCGAGCGCGGTGGCCAGCACCTCCTCCGATTCCGTGGGCTGGGCGCCGACGTCGGTGGGTATCGGGGTGGGGCAGGTGACGATGTGGTGGGCGAGCCGGCCGAGGCCCTCGACGGGCCAGGGAGGACGGCAGCGCCGCACAGCCGCTTGCAGCCTCGTACTCGGGGTCGGTCGCCGCACACAGGGGGCCTGGTCGGCCTCGGGATGGCGCCGGTCGTGGGGGTGCTCGCCGGCGCCGTCGATCCGCAGCAGGTAGCCCAGGCCGTGGACCGGCTGCGGCCCGCGCCCGGTGCGTGAACGGCTGCCCGCGATCAGCTCAAGCACCGACGTCGATCGCCGGAGAAAGCCGCGGCCCAGCTAGTAGCTGTCGTAGCTGGGTTCACCGTTCGTCCGGTAGACGCCGAGGATGGTGCCACCCTTCGTCGTCGAGACGCTGACCGGCTCCAGCGCAGTGGGGATCGCTCCGTCGGCGAACAGCCGCTTGCCGGTACCGATGATCACCGGATGGATGGTCAGCCGGTATTCGTCGACCAGGCCGTGCCGCATGAGGGTCTGGGCGAGATCGCCGCTCCCGACCACGTTGATGTTGCCGCCGTCGGACGCCTTCAGCGTGCGTACGGCATCGACGGTGTCGCCCTCCAACAGCGTGGAGTTCTGCCACTCGACCGACGTCAGAGTCCGAGAGGCCACGTACTTGTGCATGTTGTTCATCCGCTCCGTGAACGGGTTGCCGGGATCGGCGGTCGGCCAGTACGACGCGAAGATCTCATACGTCTTGCGGCCGAGCAGCATCGCGTCGGAGTGCTCGTACCAACCGGCGATGGCCGTGCCGACCTCGTCGTCGGCCACCGGCTTCTGCCAACCGCCGTGCTCGAAGCCGCTCTCAGCGTCCTCGTCCGGGCCGCCCGGCGCCTGCATGACGCCGTCCAGTGTCAGGAATGTGCAAACGATGATCTCGCGCATGGTGCGCTCCCTTCGTCGAGGGGTAGACGGCACGATCGCCGGAAACTCATCGGCGGAGTTCCCGCGGCACAGCGGGGTGCCGCGGTTGCGGCACAGGGGCCGCGGGATGCCAGGCAACGGTCGACTCCGGCGGCGATGCAGCCCTTGTCTGCTCCACTCGTCAAGCCCCCTTGGACTCCATCACCTAGGGAACTGGGAGGCGCTCTACCGGCGGACCGCCGAGATCAGTCCGCCCGGCCGCTCCTCGGGCTGCGGCGGGGTGCTGAGCGGGCGGCCGTAAGCGGCGGCGCGCTCGCGCAGAGTGTGGCTGCCGGCCTCCCAGCCATGCCCGGCCAGCCAGCCCACCGGGTCGTCGGGCATCTCCGACACCCACATGGACGCCGCCGATCCCGGCGCGGCGTCCGCTCCGAAGCGCTCGATCACCCCGCGCGAGCCCAATGTCAGCCCCATCCGACTGCCTGGCGCCGACTGAGCGCTGATCCGGGCGAGCAGCAGCTCCACCGCATCCTCCGGCAGATAGATCAGTAGTCCTTCGGCGATCCACGCGGTCGGCACGGCCGGGTCGTGTCCTGCGGCGGCCAGCGCGCCTGGCCAGTCCTCACGCAGATCCACCGCGACGGTGATCCGCTCGCAGCGTGCGACGGCCCGCTCCTGGCGCAGCACCGAAGCCTTGAAGTCCAGTGGGGCGGCGGTGTCGACCTCGAACAGCCGGGTGCCCTCGGGCCAGTCCATCCGGAAGGCCCGGCCGTCCATGCCGGCGCCGAGCAGCACGACCTGCCGGACCCCGGACGCGGAGGCCTGCTGCAACAGGTCGTCGAGGAACCTCGTCCTGATGACGATGGAGAACGACACGGCCAGCCGGCGGCGTCGCGCGGCCTCGTCATCAGGCAGCGGCGGCGAGGAGGGCCACAGGCCGCCGGCGGCGGCGAAGGCCTGTGCCAGTGGGTCGCGGAACAGCGCGTTCTCCCGCTCGCTCTCCAGCGCCCGCACCCGGGCCACCCCCACCGCCGTGGCCCACACTCCCGACGGCTGCACCCGCTCCTGCTCATCAGTCACCGCGCCACCCTAGGTGATCGATCCAAGAGGACTGCTGAGGGGAGCCAGATCAACAGTCACCCTGTTGCACGCGACCGTACGAGGTGGACCAGCGCCTGAGTTCTGCTACCGGCCGAAGCTGTCGCGTCGGCGGAAGGCCGTGAACACAGCTGCCACAATCCCTCCCGGACGTCCGCAATGGTGCAGGCCGTCCTCGCCAGTGATGAGTTTTCGCACCCGTACCCGTCACACCTACGACGGGACACGACAAGGCGGAGGGCGACGCGATGAGTGCGGACGCGCGACTGGAGGAGCTGGGCGTGAGCGGGCTGGGTGAGGTCGACGCGTCGGCGTTCTCCGGGCTGGTCGAGCGGCACCGGCGGGAGCTGCACGTGCACTGCTACCGGATGCTCGGGTCGTTCGAGGACGCCGAGGACACCGTCCAGGAAACGTTCCTCCGTGCCTGGCGACGGCGGGAGACCTTTGAGGGGCGGTCGACGTTCCGTGCCTGGCTGTACCGGATCGCCACCAACGCCTGCCTGGACCTGCTCGCCAAGTGCCGCCCGGAGCCTGCGACCGGCGGCGAGGTGCTGTGGCTGCAGCCCTACCCGGACCGGCTGCTCGACGAGCTGCCCACGGGTGGCGCGGACGAACCGGAGACCGTCGCCATCGCTCGGGAGACGATCGAGCTGGCGTACCTGGTCGCGGTGCAGCACCTCGCGCCGCGGCCACGGGCCGTGCTGATCCTGCGGGACCTGCTCGGCTGGTCGGCCAAGGACGTCGGGGAGTTCCTCGGGGACTCCGTCAACTCCGTGAACAGCGCGCTGCAGCGGGCCCGCGCCGGCATGCGGGAGCACCTGCCCACCGAGCGACAGGACTGGACCAGCGGCGAGGAGGACCCGGGGACGCGCGAGCTGGTGCGCCGCTTCACCGACGCGAGCATCGCCAAGGACGTCGACGCTCTCACTGCCATGCTGCGGGACGACGTCCGCTGCTCGATGCCGCCCACCCCGGGCCTGTACGTCGGTCGCGACACGGTGGTGAACAACTGGGTCGAGGACGGATTCGTGGACCTGGGACGCCTGCGCTGCGTCCTCACATCGGTGAACCGGCAGCCCGCCCTCGCCTTCTACCTCTGGCGGGAGCGGGAGGGCGCGTACCTGCCGCTGACGATCGATGTCCTGCGCATCGCCGACGGGGCGATCACCGAGATCGTCATCTTCCACGACGACCAGTTCCTGCGGCTCGGGCTGCCGGAGCGCCTGCCGGCGGACGGCACGGAGTAGTCCCGGTGTGGCCGCTCACGCTGCGCGGTGGCGCGCCTGTCGCAGTGGTCGCGGCGGAGTGGTGCGACGCGTTCGGCGTCGTCACCCGCGGGCGGGTGCAGCTGTAGCTGCGCGATGGCGACTGCGGGACGGTCCTCGGAAGCGACGCAGGCTGCTGGCTCCGCGACACCGGTGCCCGCGCCCTGCGCAACCCCGTCCGTCGCACGGCAAGGCGTGATGGTCCCCACCCTGGCGCGGAGCCTCCGCACTCGGACCGATTGATGATCCCTCAACGGGGCAGCGCGCGGCGCAAGGACGTGTTCGATGCGCCGAAGTGACTCCTGGTGCGAGGGGTTCCGTTCGTGGCCGACGCGCGGTGCCGTCTCGGTGTGTCCCTCGTCGGGGGAACGCACCTGCGCTGTTTGAATCGCTGCATGACCAAGCGCGATGATGCACTTCTTTTCGGTAACCGATTCCTGACCGCGCCCGCTCCCTCGCAGACCTTCCCCGAGGAAGGCATGTCTGCGACGGACGCCATGAGGCTCGTTGATGTAGATCTCGCCATAGAGGGCGATCCACAGCACAACCTCGCCACATTCGTCACCACTTGGATGGAGCCGGAGGCCCAACGGCTGATCGCCGAGAACCTCCACCGCAATTTCATCGACCATGCGGAGTACCCCATTTCCGCCGAGATCGAGCAGCGCTGCGTGCGCATGCTCGCCGACCTCTTCCACGCGCCGGGCAGGACGACCGGCTGCCGGACCCAGGGCTCGTCCGAAGCGATCATGCTGGGCGCACTCTCGCTGAAGTGGAAGTGGCGCGAGCGCCGCCAGGCGGCAAACCTGTCGGTCGACCGCCCCAACCTGGTCTTTGGCGGAGACGTCCACGTCGTGTGGGAGAAGTTCTGCCGCTACTTCGACGTCGAGCCGCGAATCGTGCCGCTTGCGGAGGGCAAGTACACGATCGGCCCCGAGGACGTGGAGCCCCACCTCGACGAGAACACGATCGGCGTCGTCGCCGTCCTCGGTACCACCTTCACCGGCCACAAGGACGATGTCGTCGGGATCGACAAGCTTTTGCGGGACGTCCGCGAAAAGCGGGACCTCGACATCCCGATCCACGTCGACGGCGCCAGCGGCGCATTCGTGTGGCCCTTCCTCTACCCGGACTCAAAATGGGACTTCCGGCTCGAGCAGGTCCGTTCGATCAACGTCTCGGGACACAAGTACGGCCTCGTCTACCCCGGCATCGGATGGCTGGTCTTCCGCGAGGAGTCCGACCTGGCCAAGGACCTCGTGTTCTACGAGAACTACCTGGGCAAGACCGACGCGACGTTCACGCTGAACTTCTCCACCGGTGCGTCGATGGTGCTCGCGCAGTACTACAACTTCGTGCGGCTCGGTCGTCAGGGCTACACCTACATCATGAAGATCATGCAGCAGAACGCCCGCGCATTGGCCGACAACCTGCGCAGCGGCGGCCGCTTCGAAGTGATCGGGAGCGACCTCGAGCAACTGCCGCTGGTCGCTTTCCGTCTCGTCGGCGAACACGCCTACGACGAGTCCGACATCGCCTGGCAGCTCTCGGCCGAGCGAGGCTGGATGGTGCCGGCATACACGCTCCCGCCCAACGCGGAGCGGGTGAAGATCCTGCGCGCCCTCGTCAAGGAGACCCTGAGCCGCGAGCAGGTCGAGCGGCTGAGCCAGGACATCGCCGACGCGTGTCGCACGTTGGACGACAAGGGTGCGGCCCACGGGATCGAGCGGGCCCAGGTCAAGCGCGGCACCGGCTACTGACGCACGGCGCCGGAGCAGGAATTTCGGGGGACGGCCATCGGAGATGCGACCCCAGCCGACTCCGGCGCCGAAGACTTGACGTCCGCTCCGCAGGCCAAGGCCCGGGGATTCCGACCACGGTCGGCGGACCGTCTCGGTGGGTTGCTGCTTCACCGCGCCAGGCCGGTACGAACACGGGTCTTACCTGCAGCCACGAGCTGACCCCGCCAGTCCGGAGGCCCTGGCGACGTTGACCGCCGCGTTGATAGCCCGGTCCAGGACGACCCCGCACGTCCCTCGCTCCCACACACGCAGGTGCCGGGGCTTGGGGCCGTCCTTGACGCCGCACTGCGAGTAGAGGTGGGAGGTCTGCTCGAACCGTTTGATGCGCACCCCACCTCGTCGCTCCCGTCCGTGCCGGAGCATGCTTCGAGCGCGGCCACCCCGTCGAACGCCCCGGGAGCCACCCAGCTTCAACGACCTCGTTTCCTCCACAGATGTTGACTGCAACTCCGCGCGCCGACCCCTGGGCATCAGGGCCGGCGCGTGAAGCCGATGACTTTGCCGGTTGCCTGAGGTCTCCCTTGTGACATGCCCGTCCCGTCGGCAGACCAGGAAGCGGTGGCTCCTGGTGCCATGGAGGAGAGATGGAGACCAGGATGCACAATCCGATTCGGCTGTACATGTCGATGTCGCTCGACGGCTATATCGCCGGCCCCGACGATCGGCCAGGGCAGGAGCTCGGACGCGACGGCGGACGGCTTTTCAACTGGCTCGACGACCGGGAATCCGGCGGTCCCAGCGGACAGGTCTACCGCGAAGCGCTGGCTACCGGCGCGCTGATCTCCGGCCGACGGACCTTCGAACTCGCCGGGCGCTGGCAGGGTGACCACCACGACGGCGTACCGATCCTCGTCCTCACCCACCATGTGGACGACGGGGACGTGCCACCCGGCCACGCGCGATTCGTCACCGACGTCGAGGACTGCGCCCGTCAGGCTCGCGCCGCCGCAGGGGACCGGCCGGTCATGGTCCATGGGGCGGGCGCGGCCCAAGCTCTCCTCCGAGCCGGGCAGATGGACGAGATGGAGATCCACCTGGTTCAGGTCCTCCTCGGGGACGGCCGACGACTCTTCGACCACCTCGGTAGTGATCACATCGAACTCGACCTCGTCCGACGGCTCGAGGATCGTGACGTCACGCACCTCCGTTACCGGGTGCGCCGACCCGGGGAGGCCGCATGAAGACGCTCTTCGTCGCCTACCGCGTCACCGATCTGGATCGCTCGCTGGCTTTCTACACCGCCTTGGGCTACGTCGAGCTGGGCAGGGTCGAGGTCGGCGACGGGAGTCGCCTCGTGATCCTCAAGTTCCCCGGCGAACCGACAGCCTCGCTAGAACTGGTCCACCGTCCCGCCGACGGACGCGTCGACGTGGGTAGCGGAGTCGACCACCTCGCGATCCAGGTGGAGACGCTGACGGTCACCCTGAAGACGCTGACTGAAGCCGGACTGGAGCCGGAGCCTGTCCAGTATCCGGGCGGCCCTCACGGCCCGAAGACGTCGTGGCTCACCGACCCCGACGGTTACCGGATCGAGCTGGTGGAGTGGCCGTTCGGACATCCCGACGGCATCACCGCAGCAGACTTCTCCTGAGGAGCTGGTCAAGCAGGCCACGCCGCATGGCGGCACTGGCTGCCCGACGGACTCCCTGGCGCGCATGGCCTGGAAAGCCGGGGCCGTGGGCCGTCCGCCGCTGGAACGCCAGGCCAAGCACTTCCTTGCCTTCGTCGGCGTCGCCGCAGCCCTCATCGGCCACCGCGGCTCACCGCGTGACAGAGCCTGTCACGCGCTCGGGCCGGTGCGTACAAAGAAGCAGAACGGGTGTCCCGCCGGGTCGAACAGGACGCGTACATCATCCTGAGGCTGGAAGTCTGCCACCGTCGCCCCCAGGGCGAGAGCATGCTCGACGGCTGATGACAGATCGTTCACCTCGATGTCCAGATGCATCATCATCTGCTGCTCGGACCGTGTGGAAGGCCACCGCGGGCGGGCGAAGAGTGGCTCTGTCTGGAACGACAGCCCGGGACTGCCATCGGGCGGAGCGATCTCTGCCCAGCCGGGTTCCACCTTCCGCATCGGCCATCCGAGGAGGCCCTGATAGAACTGCGCCAACTCGTGGGCGTCTGGTGCATCAAGAGTGGTCGCGGCCAGCGTGAAACGCGGTTGCGGGTTCATGCAGTGCTGCTGCCCCGTTTCGCTGCTGCAAGGCCGGCCACCACTCCTCTCGGCCGTTACCGATGCCTCGCGTTGCCCGGACTACTGCGCCTCCGTTCAGCCGCAAGAGCTGGGACACGGTGAGGGCCATGAGCATCGCGGCACAGCCCGGTACGACGTCCTCGACCCCGTGGGATGGCCCATATCCCGGGCGGAACATTTTTGATGGGGGCGGTCGACTTCTCTCCCGAGGAGCGGCCCGTGCACCCGGTGACCGTGGACGGGTTCTGAATGGATGTCCTGAACGGATGTCCATCCGGTCGCCGTCGCCGCGTTCCGGAAGTTCGGAACGCCACCGGCTACGTCACCGTGACCGAGCGTCAGTTGAGAGCATATGGCTGACGCCCGCGACCGGTTCGACGTCATCATCGACACCATCGCCTCCCCGCACGATCTCGGCCCGTACCTGCGCCTGGTCGCCATGGTCGGGACGCTCAATCACCTCGGATACCTGGGACCCGTCACCGTGGAGACCACCGACCTGCTCGTGGGACGCAAGAAACTCAGCTCCGCAGGCAGCGGCGGCAGTCCCGCGACCGCCGCCATGCTGGACTTCTGCGGCGAGCACGGCATCACCTCCGACATCGAACTGCTCCCCTCGTCGCTACCGCTTCGTACTCGACATGTCCGACCTGGGCTGGACGGCGAGGGCCAGGAACCGCAGTACGTCTGGGGTTCCATCTACCTGGCCGCACGCCGCATCGCGGCCATCCGCACGCGCAACAAGGTGGCCAAGGTCCAGAACCCAGCCGCTGAACGGGGGCGGAACGACTTTGTAAAGGCGCCGGTCACGGATCAGGGCCCACAGAACGTGTGTGGTAGTGGCGGCGGCGGTGCAGGTTGCCGCTCCGCTTCCCGGAAATCGTTCGGTGCCGGATCCAAACCAGCGGGCCAGGTTTCGGAAGGTCGCCGCACGCGGGGCAGTTGCGAAGATATGCCTGTTGATGGAGCCATGACCCCGCGGCCGCGTTCAGGTCATCGGAGTCCAGCCCGATCAGCCACCCACCGCAGCGTTCGCGCGCTCGGCGCCCCCACCGTATGGGAGATCTTGGAGGGGGCAGGGATCCCCCCACCCACCGCCCGGCCGCCTTGTCCACGACCTGGTGCGGCTTCCGGCGCTCCCAGGGAGAGGCACTCTTGGCCTGCGACTCCTTCGAGTTGCCCTATCCCCCCTGCCCTGCGAGTGTGTCCAGGATTTCTGCGACCGGGACGGGATCCAGAGGGCCGACGTGTGACGCCACGGGAAAATCGTGCACGCGGAAGCTGTTGCCGGGCGTGAACGCGTCGGCTTCCGCGATCATCCTGTCCTGGAGTGCGGTGGCGATCGTCCGGTCCCTGCCGAAACGCAGGTAGGTGCGGGGAATGCGTCCCCAGCTGCCGGCCCGGCCGACCGCTCGGCCCGCATATGCGGCGACGGGCTCGTCGGTCTGCATGCCGGCCAATAGCCGGCGGAATTCGGCGTCGGGGTAGTCCGCGCAGATCATCTCCTTCAGGAGGGCCAGCTCACGGCTGTCACCTGTCCGGAAGTTCAGTCGCAGTACACCGAGCCGGTCCGGATCACCCACCGTCAACTCGACCGGGCTGACGGCGTTCGCGTTCTCGGGTGCCGCCGTGCAAGCGTCCGCTGTGGGCAGGACGCGGCTGGGACAGAAGGCCGCCATGTAGCAAATGTGGTGCAGCAGATGCGGTACGGCATCGCCGACACGGCTGACCGATACGCCACCCAGGCTGTGCCCGACCAGCACCACCGGTCCGTTCCGTGCCGCCCGCCGCACGATGCCCGTGACGCGCGCCTCGTAGTCCTCCAGCCCGAGGCCCTTCAGCGGGGAAGGCTCGGCCGCCATCGCTTTGAGGTCCTGCCGCTGATACGACTCCGGCACGAAAGCCTCCGCGCCATGCCGCGGCTGGTCCACCATGACGACGCGGTGACCGCGCAGCGTCAGCTCCCGCGCGATCGGCATCCAGAACGCGCCGGCGCTGTGGGTACCGTGCACCAGGACGTAGGTGGTGAGCCCGCGACGCGGGTCGGCTGCGGCCGGCGAGGTTCCGAGCCCGGTGGACAGTGCCATGCCCCCCACCGCGAGTCCCAGCCCACGTAATGCCGTCCGCCTGGTGGTACCCGTTCGTTCTTCGTTCGTGTCATCCATCATGAGCACGAGGCTATGAACGGCCCGCTTGGCCCGCCAGCGGTCCAGCACCACCACAGGGGTGGGCCCAGCACCACCTTCCCATGCAGCCGTTCCGCGTGGTTTGGAAGCGTGGAACTCCCGTACTCACGGACAGAAGGTCATCTTCGGTCCGGCATCGCGCCAGGTTGAGGACCGGGGTCACGGACGGGACGGCCAACGTCGGACGGCCAACCGGGACGGAAGCGTTCAACGTAATCTGCGAAGTCGCCACGCAGATACCGAGAATCGGCCGGCTTCAGCCGGATCTGCTGGCGGCTGTCAGCACACCAGATCTCGAACTCACCGACGGTGCCTTCCGCTGGCCAGTCCTCACTCCGATCCGGAAGCAACGCAGCATCGACGAAGCCTCCGACGGTCAGGCCGATGTCCACGAAGATCCCGATCACGCCGGGTCGAGGAACCTTCACGACAGTGCCCTCGAAGATCTGCCCGAAGCGCAGGCCCCTGCGAATCCGAACCCACTCGGCATCTGGCACCACGAACACATCATCGCATCTTCGTCTGGATCGCGAGCGACTGGACGACACAGCACTGCCGTCTCAATTTCTGCAGTGACGGCGCGAGGTCAGGTCCGTCGGTTCGTTGGGCGAGGAGTCGGGCGGCCCGCAGTCGACGCAGCCGCCGGTGCTCACGGTTCAGCGTCCCGCAGTTCCGCGAGGTGTTCGAGCCATGTCAGTTGGTAATAGTGACGCAGGGAAGGCCCACACTGCTGTCGCCGATGAAGCCTTCCGCGCAGAGTCGGGTGCCCGCGGGGAAGTGACGCTGAGGGTAGGCCTGATCCCGGTAGGTCCGGAACGCGGCGACGTCTTCGACCTTGGTGTTGGCGCTCCAGCCGTTGGTGGTCCACACGCGGGCGCTGATGCGGTGGGGTTGGCTGGTGTTGACCACCGAGATTTCCACCCGGCCCAGATAGGTGCCCTCGTCGTAGGTCTGGATACAGACCGAGTGGTTGCACCACTTGCCGTCTGCCGCAGCGGGCGGATCATCATCGACCAGCTCAGCGCCCTGCCCTCCAGCATCAACACCACCCTGCAACGCTGGCTGCACCACACGGCATCACAGTGACCGAACGCATCGACGGCGAGACACGACCGTGCGGTGTGCGCAGTTCCCACCGACCCACGCAGAGCAGCCACCATGCGTCCTGGCCCCTCCCCCAGGGCTGACCGATGGCCTCCAGGACACGGCGGTGTCGGCCTGTGAGTCGATCGTCAGCTGCACACCCTCCCTTGTACCGGAGCCCGCACCGCACTCGGGTCGGCCGGCGGCCGGCAGACCGAGACGGGCCCGGCGATCGGCTGGCGCAGCACGGGCAGCACGGGCAGCACGGGCAGCACGGGCAGCACGCTGTAGAAGATGACGTCCTGGGGGTTCAGCCCGAGCAGGCGTAGGACCAGCCCTGGCGTTCCCCTCAGTTCAGCCGGATCCCGCCGTGGCCGACGAAGCGACCGACGTCCCAGGCGAGGACCATGTAGGTGGCCAGGCCGTCTTGGAGGCTGTTGTGGCCGGCCCCTACGATGCCCGGCGGAATGCAGAAAGCACTCACAGGACCGACGGGGCGGAGTGCATGGACTTCGCGACTCCGTAGGCAACGCCAGCAGATCTGCGGCCAGCCATGGGATCGGGCGCAGCACAATCGTCAGGCTCGCAGGGTGGCGGTCAGTCGACCTCCGCCCCTACGACCAGCGCATCGAGCGTCGTACGCAGCGCGGACAGTTCGGCCGGGGTGGGGTCGGCGGGTTCGTGCGGTATCAGCGCAGCGGGGTTGACCACGGGGACGGTGCCCTCCGGACTGCGCACAGCCGCGGCGTGGGCAAGGAGCGGGCCGTTGTCGGGGGGCGGGGTGTCGAGGCCGTCGCTGAGTCGCCGTAGTGCGGCCGTGAGTGGGGGCCGCGGGAGAGGAAAGTCCGTGGGGAGCAGCCTGGCCTGCTGGGTGTGGTCGTCGCCGCGGAAGTCCAGGGACCAGTTCTCCCAGCGCGGCAACGGCCAGTTGTGGATGCCGGTCACGGTCTGCACCGCCCAGAGGGAGACGGTGCGGGCCTGCGGGTCGAAATGGACGCCGCCGTACGGCATGTCGGTGAGCGCAGGGGTGGACGGCGCCGCGACGAGCAGGTCGATCAGGCCGGGGCCGCCGGCAAGGTGCTCGATGGGCTCCCAGTCGCTGCCCCACGCGCGAACGCTTCCGCCGGGCAAGCGCAGGGAGACGACGGAGGAGGGCTCGGTGTACTCCGTGGCCGCGAACCCGGAAGGCTCGAAGGTCTCGAACCAGCCCGGCGCACGGGTCAGGTACCGGCCGAGGCCCAGGTGGTGGGTCAGATCGCCCATGCCGTCGTGCGCGAAGCGGACGTCCCAGCCGGGCCATGTCCGGGCCAGTACGGCGCGGGCGGCGATGTGGTCGGCCCAGCTGTCCGCGAAGGCGAACCAGAGCAGGGTCCGGCGGTCGTGGTCGACGAGTGCGGCGCCCTCGCACCACACGTCGTCGAGCCATTCGTCGATCTCCTGGTTGGCGCGGAAGCCGCGTGTCGCCGCAACCGGGCCGGGCAGCAGATCGTCGACCACCCGGTTGGCGGCCCAGTGCGAGTAGTACCGCTGCCAGGCGCCGTTCTCGACGACGACGTATTGCGCTCGTGCTCCCATGATCAGCGAGGTTAGCGCCGCTGGACGACGGGCGACGAACACTTTTCAGGCGCCCAGCGCGGGCTGGTCACCTGCGACTCGGTCAGCGCCATGCTGGTGGCCTCCTGACCGGTCGGGACTCCTGCTGTGCGAGCGCAGCACGCGCCCGTCAAGGGTGGTCGGCGTGAACGACTTCCAGGACCCGCTGCTCGGCGCCTCCGGCGAGGTCGATACCTTGCCCTCCACCGCCGGCCTGTCCGAGGGAGGGCTGCTCCCCGACCCGCAGACCATCGCGTGACGTATGGGCCCTGTACCACCTTGGGGTAGAGACCGGAACCACGAAAGTGGGGTCGACGCACAACCGGCTCATCACGTCTCCCCGATCCCGATCTCCCGGACAGCCACGTTGCTGCCTGCCTTGACCGCGCTCTGGCCGTCCTCTGCGGCGAATCCGAGGCCAACAGCACAACAGCCCGCACGCCGTCGTCCGGTGGTCTTCATCCACCGTCAGCGAGGCGGGAGGCCGTCGGGGGCGGCGCGGTCGGCCTCGGCCGCGTCGGCGAGAGCCGCGGCGGCGGCTTCCGCGGCCTGAGCCGCGTCGTCAGCGGCCCGCTCAGCGCTGTCGTCCGAGGGTTTCTCGCGGGTGGCCGGAGACTGGGGCAGCACCTCGGTGAAGGCGCGGGACACGCCCTGGAGTGCGGAGGTGATCTCGCTGGGGATCACCCAGAAGTTGTTCCCCGAACCTTGCGCCAGTTGGGGCAGTGTCTGCAGGTACTGGTAAGCCAGGAGTTTGGGGTCGGGGTCGTTGCGATGCACGGCCTGGAAGACCTCGTCGATCGCCCGGGACTGGCCCTCGGCCTGGAGGATCGCAGCAGTACGGTTACCCTCGGCGCGCAGGACAGCGGCCTGCTTGTCGCCTTCGGCGGTGAGGATCTGCGATTGGCGTTGTCCCTCAGCCCCGAGAATCGCGGCCCGCTTGTCCCTCTCGGCCCGCATCTGTTTCTGCATCGCGTCCTTGATGGACTGCGGCGGATCGATGGCCTTGATCTCCACCCGATTGACCCTCAGCCCCCACTTGCCGGTGGCCTCGTCCAGTACGCCGCGGAGCTGGCTGTTGATGGTGTCCCGTGAGGTGAGCGTCTTTTCCAGGTCCATGGATCCCACGACATTGCGCAGGGTGGTCACAGTGAGCTGTTCGACCGCCTGCAGGAAATTCGCGATCTCATAGAACGCTGCTCGTGGGTCGGTGACCTGGAAGTACAGGACGGTGTCGATCTCGACGACCAGATTGTCCTCGGTGATGACCGGTTGCGGCTTGAAGGAGACGACCTGTTCCCGCAGGTCGATCACCGGATGAACCCGGTCGATGTACGGGATGACAAGGCTGAGACCCGGACTCAGGGTCCGGTGGTAGCGCCCGAGCCGCTCGACATTACGAGCACGCGCCTGCGGCACGATACGGACCGCTCGCACCACGGTAAAGACCGCGATCAGCGCGAAGATCAGGCCGGCAATGAGGAACGCCGAGGTTTCCATGGTTTCAGTCCCGGGGGTAGACGAGCGCGGTGGCGCCGCTGATCTCCATGACGTCGACGGTCTTTCCAGGCGGAATCACCAGCGTCTCGTCGTAGGCGCGGGCCGTCCATTCCTCACCGTCGATACGGACCCTGCCGCCTCGGCCCGTCACCTCCGAGAGGACATAAGCAGGCCTGCCCACCAGAGCGTCGATGCCGAATCGCTGCACTTGCGGCCGGAGCACGTGGCGCAGCGCGATAGGACGCACGAACACCACGGTGCCCGTGGCGACGAGGGCGAACACCAGGAACTGGAAGGGCAGAGGCAGCCCGACCGCAGCGGATCCCGCCGTGACCAAGGCGGACACACTCAGCATTCCGAGAGCGGCGGTAAGGGTGACGATCTCCGCCACCGCCAACACGGCTGCGACGACCAACCAGATCAGCCATGGATCCATAGCGTGCCTCTTCTCACCGGTGCGGGTGCAGGTGCGGAAGAGCCTGACTCTCACCATTGGACCCGACATCGGACAGTGGCGATACCCCTGGGAAGGCAAACCCGGCCGATCCGGCAGCCCCGAGGCACCGGGGATCAAGTGAGTCAGCTGCTGATCCTGATGCGGCGGGGCCCGAATGCTCGTCGTGCCCTTCGCGAGGCACTGCTCACCGCGGTGCCGCCGACGGCTGGGCGCAGCTCGGTCAGGCCGCACACCGCGAAAGAGCACCCGAAGCCCAGGCGGCTTGTCCGCCCCGAACGGCACCCGGCGGCGCTCATCGCCTCGCCGGTCCGCTCCTGGCGCAGCACTGACGGGCGGCGGACCCTTCCGCTCTCAGCGCTGCCCGCCGTCCGAGACCGGGCGTGCCTCATGCCGGCCGACGGTGGCGGTCGTGAGGTGCCGGGGATCCGTGGTGTGGCGGATCGCCGGCCTGAGGGCCACGTTGGCGAGGGGCAGGCGGCCTTGGGGCGCTGCGGTCGCATCGGGGCTGCTTGTCGCGGCGTCAGCCAGGCGGCACTTGCCCTTCGAGAGCTCTGGGACGCAGCTGGGGCGAACCGGCCGAGGGTCGCGGAGCGCGATGGCTCCGCGGCCCTCGGCCGGTTCGTGTGCCGATCAGCGGTGGCCGGTGAGTTCGCCGCTGAGCGTGTCGTGGATGCGGGCGCTGGGCTCGTTCAGTCCGGTGATGCTGACGGTCTTGCCGCGCTGGGCGTACTTGGTCTCGATGGCGTCGAGGGCCGCAACGGAGGAGGCGTCCCAGATGTGCGCGGCGGACAGATCGATGACGACCTTGTCGGGGTCGCCGGCGTAGTCGAACCGGCCGACGAGGTCGTTGGAGGAGGCGAAGAACAGCTCGCCGGTCATCCGGTAGATCACAGACGTGCCGTCGGGGTCGGTCACAGCGGTGACCTCGGCCAGGTGGGCGACCCGCTTGGCGAAGACGACCATCGCGGTGATCGAGCCGACGACGACACCGATGGCGAGGTTGTGGGTGGCGACCACACACGCGACGGTGACCAGCATGACCGTGATCTCCCCGGCCGGCATCCGTTTCAGGGTCTTCGGCGCGATGGAGTGCCAGTCGAAGGTGCCCACCGACACCATGACCATCACCGCGACCAGCACGGCCATCGGGATGTCCGAGACGACCGGCCCGAAGACGACGCACAGCACCATCAGGAACGCACCGGCCAGGAACGTCGACAGCCGGGTACGGGCGCCCGACACGCGTACGTTGATCATCGTCTGCCCGATCATGGCGCAGCCGCCCATGCCGCCGAAGAAGCCGGTGACGATGTTGGCGATTCCCTGTCCGACGGACTCGCGGGTCTTGGAGGAGTGGGTGTCGGTGATGTCGTCCACGAGCTTGGCGGTCATCAGCGACTCCATCAGACCGACCAGCGCCATGGCGAGCGCGTAGGGCGCGATGGTGGTGAGGGTGTCCAGGGTGAAGGGCACGTCCGGTAGCCCGGGCATGGGGAGCGAGGAGGGCAGCTCGCCCTTGTCCCCTACCGTCGGCACCGCGATCCCGGCGGCCACCGTGATGACCGTGAGGATCACGATCGACACCAGAGGGGCCGGGATCACCTTGGTGACCTTCGGGAAGAACACCATCAGCGCCAGACCGGCCGCGATCAGCGGATAGACCGGCCATGGTACGTCGGTCATCTCCGGCACCTGCGCCATGAAGATGAGGATCGCGAGGGAGTTGACGAAGCCGACCATCACGCTGCGCGGCACGAACCGCATCAGCTTCGCCACGCCCAGGGCGCCGAGGACGATCTGGAAGACGCCGGCCAGGATGACGGCGGCGACGAGGTAGCCGAAGCCGTGCTCGCGGTTGAGCGGGGCGATGACCAGGGCGACCGCGCCGGTGGCGGCGGAGATCATGGCCGGTCGGCCGCCGACGATCGCGATGGTCACGGCCATGGTGAACGAGGCGAACAGGCCGATGGCCGGGTCGACCCCGGCGATGACCGAGAACGAGATGGCCTCGGGGATCAAAGCGAGCGCGACCACGAGCCCGGCCAGTACCTCGGTGCGCAGCACCTTCGGATCGGAAAGCCAGGCAGGGCGCCGGGAGCCGTGCAGCCAGGCGGCCGGGGACAGTGCGGAGGAGGACAAGACGAGAAGAACCTGTCGTGCTCGGGCACACCCGGCATCACGGCGGGCGTACGGGAAGGTGTGGGAGGCCGGGGCGGCCGACCACCGAGTCCGCGAGCAGCGGACCGAAGTCAGGGGGCGGCGGCGCAGCGATCCGCCACCGGATCGTGCGCTGTTGCGGGAGGAAGGGTCACGGCGGGCAGGCAGCGGCGCCGGGCATCATGGGCACACGCACGCTCTCTCCTGCAGGTATCGGTCTTCGCCGGCGGCATCATCGGCCCCGACACCGGTGACGGCCACTTGACGGCATCCCCGCACCACGCAAACGGCACGAAAGGCAGCTGGTCCGACACCGAGGCAACTCTACCCTAACGTTAGGGTAGAGATCAGTGGCCGTGCGCGGCCATGGCGAGAGACGAGGAAGGCGCCCCGCGTGAGCAGCGAGCACATGCAGATCGGCGAGGTCGCCACACGGACCGAGCTGTCGCTGCGCACGATCCGGCACTACGAGGACACCGGCCTTGTCACCCCCTCCGCCCGCTCCCAGGGCGGCTTCCGCCTCTACACCGAGTCCGACGTCGCCCGCCTGATGGTCATCCGCCGTATGAAGCCTCTCGGGTTCACCCTCGACGAGATGCGCGCCCTGCTGGAGGCCACCGACCGCCTCGACACGGGCGAGGAACTGCCGCCCGAGGAGCACGAGGAACTGCTGGACCGGATTCGCGGCTTCGAGCAGGCCGCCCAGCGGCGGGTCGAGGATCTGCGCACCCAGCTGGCGCGAGCGGAGGAGTTCGCCGCCACGCTGGCCGAGCGCCTCACGAGAACTCCTGCACGGTGACTTCTCCGTGGGTGCCGGGCGCCGTTGCCGTGAGCGGGGCGGAGCACTCGGGTACGACACCACCCCTACGAGCCAGGTTGAACGCAGAGCGTCGCTTTCCCCTGTCCTCTGCCTGCGGGCCTGCCGACCCACGGTCAGGAAGCGCTGACGACGCGGTGTCCTGCGGCCCTCACTGAGCGGTGACACCGCAGGCCTGTGGGACGCGAGCGTCACGACAGGACGGAAGAGAGTCCATGCTGTTGGGCCGCCTGCCCAGCTAGCCATGCTCCTGATCGCTGCTGGTGAGATACGGCCTCTGGTCATGCGGCCGCTGTGCCCACCTCGTCGGGTGGAGCGGTCAGGGCGCTCTTGTTCCTGGAGGAGGCGCCCCGATCTCCTTCGCCACGTCCCACACGCGTAGCCCGTCGTCGTACCCCGCGGTGATGATCAGCGGCGGGCCCTGGGCCTGCCGGACCTGGCAGGCGGCGCGGACCCAGCCGTGGCCGCTGAGAAAGCCGGCGAGGTCCATTCCCAGGTCGCCGGCGCGCTCGCCGGTGAACGGGTCCCAGACCGCGGTGCCCGGTCCGTCGCCGCCCGCGACCAGGAGTGTGCGGTCACCGGCTTCCGCCTGGCACAGGGCGTACACGGGCCCGACACCGGCGGTGAACACGTGGGTCTCCCGCGGTTCCTCCAGGTCCCACAGCCGGACGTTCCCGTCCCAGCCGGCGGTGGCGAGCAGAGTGCGGTCGCCGTCGGACACCTCGCACAGCGTCCATACGATGCGGTTGTGCGCGACCAGCTCCAGTACCGGTTGCCCGGATTCGGCGTGCCAGAGGTTCACTGTGCCGTTGCCGTGTCCGGACGCGAGCAGCGTTCTCCCGCCCGTGCGCACCTGGCACAGGGCCTGGGTCCACGGCCTCCGGGGGCCGGCGACCATCGTGCGCACCAGCCGGCCGTCGCGCGGGTCCCAGAGGCGTATCGCGCCGTCCCGGCCGGCCGAGGCCAGCAGGTCGCGCCCTGAGACACGCAGGGTGCACAGCGCGAACACCCAGCCGCGGTGACCGGTGAGGGAGGCCACCAGTTCGCCGCGGTTCTCCAGATCCCAGAGCCGGACGACACCGTCGCGGCCGCCGGACGCCAGCAGGGGCCTGCCGTCGACGTGGATCTCGCACAGCGCGCGGATCCAGGTGCGCGAGTCCGTGAGGACCGCCGTGTCCTCGCGCGCGACCGGGTCCGCGAGCCGGATCACCTTGCGGTGCCCGGAGTACGCCACGAGTGTGCGGCCGCCGACCGTGACCTCGCAGGCCGCCTCGAACGACGGCCGGAACCGGTAGCGGCCGTCCGACCGCCGGATCACCCATACGACGATCAGGACAGCCAGCAGGGCCATGCCTGCCACGATGCCGACGATCAACATCCGTCCTCCCCCGAATCCGCGGAACCTTCCTGGTGCGGCAATAGCCGCGGCTCCCACGGACTTGATCTTTCCGCGAGTGTCGGGCCGGGGCGATCGTGCTGTTACGTAGTCCGGTTACGTAGTTTCCGCATCCGCTCGTCCCCGCCGGACGAGACCTCGCCGTGCCGCTGCTCGACGCTCATGGTCCGGCGCCCGGCGTCGACGCGGTGTGAGATCGCGGACACGAACCCGCAGGTTGTCACTGGCGTACGACAGGATGTGCGGGGGCACAACTGCCGTGGGGGGCTTGAGGCATGACGACGCAACGGACACCGCTGGTCGGCAGAGAGGCTGAACTCGCGCGGGTGGAGCGGCTGCTGGCCGATGTGGTGGGGGACGTGCCCGGCCGCCCGGCGGTGCTGGACATCAGCGGTGAGGCGGGCATCGGCAAGAGCCGGCTGGTCCATGAGCTGTGCCTGGGCGCGACGCGGCGCGGGGCGGCGGTACTGCGCGGCCGGGCGACGGAGTACGAACGCCACATCCCCTTCCAGCCGTTCACCGACGCCTTCTGCGACCTCGATCCGCAGGCCGTGGAGTCCTTCCCGGGGGCCGCCGAGGTCGCCCCGGTGCTCAGCGGTGCTCCTCGCCGCACCGACCGCTTCCACCTGCACCGGGCCACCGCCGCCCTGTTGACGCATGCCGCGGGGTCTGCGCTGGTCGTGGTCCTGGACGACATGCACTGGGCGGACGCCGCGTCGCTGGAACTCCTCGACCATCTCGTACGCCACCCCGTGCGCGCCCGTGTCCTGCTGGTCCTGGCCCGCCGCGACCGGCAGAGCCCCGCATCGCTCACCGCGACCCTCACCCGCGGCATCGACGCCGGCACAGTACGGCGGACGGTCCTGGGCCCGCTCGACGAGCGGGAAGGCGTCGAGCTGCTCACCCCCCACCTGGCCCGCGACGAGGCCGTCCGGCTCTTCACGGCGAGCGAGGGCAACCCGCTGTACCTGCTGACCCTGCTCCAGGCGCACCGCGAGGGCGCGTCGGTGAGCCGACTGTCCACGACCGGCCTCGGGGCGCTGCTGCTGGACGAGCTGACCCCGCTCACGCCGTCGCAGGGCCGACTCGTCCAAGTGGTGGCCGCGCTGGGCGATCACGCCACACCCGCGCTGCTCGGCCCGGTGACCGGCCACGAGCCGGGACAACTGGCCGCGGACCTCGCCGTACTGACCAGGCGCGACCTGCTGCGCACCGGACCGCACGGGCGGCTCGCACTGCGCCACCCCGTGCTGCGCAGCCTCGTCCGCGACGGCACCGATCCTTGGCTGCGCACGCAGACCCACCGGCTCGTCGGCGCCGAACTCGCCCGGACCGGCGCCCCGCTGGCCGAGCGGGCGCACCACGCCGAGCAGTCGCTGTCCGGCTGGGATCCACGGGCGGCTGCCGTGCTGGACGAGGCCGCCGAGCAGGCCGCGCACACGGCGCCCGCGAGCAGCGCGCACTGGCTGGAGGTGGTGCTGCGGCACCTTCCACACACGCCGGAACACGCGAGCAGACGGCGCGAGTTGATGCTGCGGCGGGCCCGGGCGCTGGGCGTCGGCGGCCGGCTCCGGGAGAGCCGAGACCTGTTGCACCAGGTGATCGCCCTGCCCGACCCGGACGACGGGACGGGGTCGCGGGCGTCCGCTGTTGTGCTGTGCGCCGTCATGGAGCGCCATTTGGGCCGTTACGCGGAGGCGGCCGCCCTGCTGCGCCGCGAACTGCACCGCACTGATCCCGCGCCGTCGCTCGCCGATCAGGTGGCCCTGGGCCTGGAGTTGGGCTCCTCGGCCCCGCACGACACCTCCTACCCGGCGGTGCGCTCCGAGGTGGCACACACCCTGGAGGTGGCCCGCCGTCTCGGGGACGAGACGGGGGTGGCGGGTGCGCTGAGCGTCGCGGCGCTGGGAGAGGCGTACGAGGGGGAGACGGCCGCGGCGGAGGACTTCACCCGCCGGGCGGCGGCCCTCGTGGACTCGCTGCCGGACGGCGATCTGACCGACCTGTGCGAGCCGCTGGTCCGGCTGGCCTGGGCGGAGGCGTTCCTGGAGCGCTTCACCGACGCCGAGCGGCACGCCGACCGCGGCCTGGCCATAGCCCGCCGCACCGGCCAGCTCTACCTCCTGCCCCACCTGCTGCTGTGCAAGACCCATGTGCGCATCCAGACCTGCCGGCTCGCGTCGGCGGTGGAGCTGTCCGAAGAGGCCGAGGACATCGCCCGCGGCATCGGCAGCGACGAACTGCTCGCCTTCGTCCTGGCGACCAGAGCCCACGCCCTGGCGGACGCCTGCCCACCCGGCGATCCGCGGCCACTGGCCACCGCGGAGGAAGCCGTGGCCGCGGCGGGTGGGGGCGTCAACTGGTGGGCGACCATCGCCTGGTGCGTGCTCGGCTACGCGGCGCTCACCGCCGGCGACCCGGCCCGCGCCCGGGAGGCGGTACTGCGTGCCGGCGGCCCCGGCCTGCGGCGGATGCAGCCCTCCATGCGCCCGTTGTTCCTGGAGGTCCTGGTGACCGCCGCCGTCACCATGGGTGACCTGGACGCGGCGAAGGACTGGGCCGAGCGAGCCCGCACAGAGGCCGAGAGGCTCGATCTGCCCGTACAGCGTGCCTCGGCCATGCGCAGCGCCGCGCACCTACGACTCGGTCTCGGTGACGACGGCGCGGCGGCGGACCTTTTCCAGGCGGCGGCCGAGGAGAGCGCACGCAGCGGAGCGGTGTTCTGGGAGGCGTTCTCCCTGCTCTTCGGCGCCCCTCTGCTGGCGGCGGACCCGCGCGGTGCGCGGCGCGGGCAGGCGGCCTGGCACCGCGGGCGGCGGCTCGCCGCGGCCAGTGGCTGCGGAATGCTGGCCGGGCTTGCCGAGGCGGTCGGCCCGGCGGTGGTCGCCGCCGACGACGGGCCCACGCGCCGGCTCGCCCAACTGACCGTCCGCGAAAGGGAGATCGCCGACCTCGTCGCCGACGGCCTGACCAGCCCGGCGATCGCCGAACAACTCTGCCTGAGCCGCCGCACGGTCGAGACCCACATCTCCCGGGTCTACCGCAAGACGGGAGTCTCCTCGCGCGCGGCTCTGGCAGGCCTGATGGCGGGGCTCACGCCGAGGCCTTCCTTCGGCGGGTGAGGCCCGTGCGGTTCGAGCCGCGGGTGCCGGGGCTCCGACGGTACCCAGGGCCCCGCCGCCCTGGACACCGTCGCTGTTCGCCTCCTGCCGGACCGGACGGGACCGGGCTCAGGCGGTCAGCTTGGTGTCGATGATGAAGCTGGTCTCGACGACCTGGCCGGGGAAGGTCAGTTCACAGACGCCGAGGACTGTGCTGACCGGGCGGTGGTCGCCGAAGTACCTCAGGTTGCCTTCCGAGACCGCCCGGGCGTTCTGCTGCAGGTTCACCACGTACAGGGTCTGCGAGACGATCTGGTTCCGGGTGGCGCCGTAGTGGTTCAGGATCCTGTCGAAGTTGGCGTAGGTCTGCTTGAGCTGGGCGGCGAAGTCGTCCGCATGGAGGAAATTGCCCGCTTCGTCGAGCGAGAGCTGTCCGGAGACGTGGATCAGGTCATCGGACCTGATCGCCTGCGAGTATCCGAAGTCGCTCTCGGCCGGCACGTGGTGATTGAAGACGTCGACGGTGGTCATGCTGCCTGCCTCCTTGCCATGAGAGCCCGCGGGTTCGCTCCTGCGGAACCGAGAGGCACGCGCTCTCTTGTGGTTACTCGGGAACTGTAGGAGAGTGTCCATTGACCTGGAAGAACGCACTTTTCAGTGACTGGGGAACCTGATGGTGACCAAGCAGTTCACGGGCTCGCCCGAAGACGCGGACCTGAGGCGCGCGGACTCTCTGGCGCGAGAGATCTTCTCGGACGTCGCCAACAAGTGGGCGTTCCTGATCATCGAGGCTCTCGGAGAGCGCACCCTGCGCTTCAGCGAGTTGCGCAACGAGGTCGAGGGCATCAGCCACAAGATGCTCACCCAGAACCTACGCATGCTGGAGCGCTACGGCCTGGTCGAGCGGAAGGTGCACCCCACCGTGCCGCCGCGGGTCGAGTACACCCTGACCGAGCCGGGACAAGCCCTGCGAGCCACGGTCGACGGCATGTGCGGCTGGACCCACCAGTACCTCGGTCACATCGAGGCCGCCCGCCGCCGCTTCGACGTCTGACGGGTGCACGGGCAGGACCGGGACGCTCGTGGTCCGGCGGGGTATGGGCGTCGCCATCGCGAGGGCGCTGCAGGCGACGATGCGCCAGCCGTGGAAACGCCCGCCGGGTGCGGGGGCCCGCAGTGATGGAGCCCACTACGACGGCGAGGGCCAGATTGTCGGTGGCGACAACGGCAATCACGGTTATGACGAGGGTCGCCCAGCGGCATCCGCCTCAGCGCCTTGGGCCAGGCAGTGGATCACCCCGGGAGACCCTCCGGTAACGTGAGGGTATGAGCCATCCGCACCCAGAACTCAAAGCCGCCCCGCCACTGCCCGACGGCGGACTGAGGGTGACCGCCCTGGGCGGTCTGGGCGAAATCGGCCGGAACATGACCGTCTTCGAGCATGCCGGCAAGCTGCTGATCGTCGACTGCGGGGTGCTGTTCCCGGAGGAGAACCAGCCGGGCGTGGATGTGATCCTGCCCGATTTCACCTCGATCCGGGATCGCCTCGACGACATCGTGGCCGTCGTGCTCACCCACGGCCACGAGGACCACATCGGGGGCGTGCCGTATCTGCTGCGCGAACGGAGGGACATCCCGGTCGTCGGCTCGAAGCTCACCCTTGCCTTCCTGGAGGCCAAGCTCAAGGAGCACGGCATCCGCCCCCGCGCGGTGCGCGTGCGGGAGGGCGACCGGCGCGGCTTCGGTCCCTTCGACTGCGAGTTCGTGGCCGTCAACCACTCCATCCCGGACGGCCTCGCCGTGGCCCTGCGGACCCGGGCCGGCCTGGTGCTGCACACCGGTGACTTCAAGATGGACCAGTTCCCCCTGGACGACCGCATCACCGACCTGCGCGCCTTCGCCCGCCTCGGCGAGGAGGGCGTGGACCTGTTCCTCACGGACTCCACCAACGCGGAGGTCCCCGGCTTCACCACCTCCGAACGTGAACTGAACCCCGCGATCGAGCAGGTCCTGAGGACCGCCCCGCGGCGGGTCATCGTCTCCAGCTTCGCCAGCCATGTGCACCGCATCCAGCAGGTCCTGGACGCCGCCCACCAGCACGGTCGCAAGGTGGCCTTCGTGGGCCGTTCGATGGTCCGGAACATGGGCATCGCCCGCGATCTCGGCTATCTCAAGGTCCCGTCCGGTCTGGTCGTGAACGCCAAGGAACTGGAGAAGCTGCCGGACCATCGGATCACCCTGGTGTGCACGGGGTCCCAGGGTGAGCCGATGGCCGCCCTGTCGCGGATGGCCAACCGCGACCACGCGATCCGTATCGGCAAGGGCGACACCGTCCTGCTCGCCAGCTCCCTCATCCCCGGCAACGAGAACGCCATCTACCGGGTGATCAACGGCCTGACCCGGTGGGGCGCCAACGTCGTGCACAAGGGCAACGCCAAGGTGCATGTCTCCGGCCACGCCAGCGCCGGGGAACTCGTCTACTGCTACAACATCGTCCGGCCCCGCAACGTCATGCCCGTTCATGGCGAGTTCCGTCACCTGCGGGCCAACGCCGACCTCGCAATCCGTACCGGCGTCGATCCCGAGCGAGTGGTGATCGCCGAGGACGGTGTCGTCGTCGACCTCGTCGACGGGCGCGCCTCCATCGTCGGCAAGGTGCCCGCGGGCAACGTCTACGTGGACGGCATGGAAGTCGGCGGCGCCACCGAAGCGTCCCTCAAGGACCGGGTCACGCTTGCTCAGGAGGGCGTCATCACGGTCGTGGCTCTCGTCGACGCCGACACCGGCGCGCTGGCCGAGGCCCCCGACTTCCTGGCCCGCGGTTTCGTCCACGACGAGAGCACCTTCGAGCCGGTGATCCCCGTCATCGAGAAGACCCTGGCCACCGCCGCTCAGGAAGGCGTCGGCGACGCCCACCAGCTCGAACAGCTCATCGCCCGCGCCGTGGGCAACTGGGCGTTCCGCGCCCACCGTCGCAGGCCGCTGATCATCCCGGTCGTCATCGACGCCTGAGACAGCCGCCGCCCGACTCCCCGCTCCCACGCCTGCTTCGCCACTCATGCATCCACGAACGAACGTCAGAAGGGTGAGCGGATGAGTCTGCGCTTCGAGGAGATCGACTGGCAACCGACACCGATCGGCGAGATCAGTCTGCGCCGGCGCCGTCACCCGGTCTCGGGAGACGACGTGTACGAGGTGAAACTCGGCGACGAGTTCCTGATGTCCAGCCTCTTCACCACCGGCGAGATCGCGCTCACGGAACTCGCACTGGCGCAGCTGCCGGACACCGAACTGGACGTCGCCGTCGGCGGACTCGGGCTCGGCTACACCGCCCAGGCGGCGCTGGACGACCCCCGGGTGCGCTCGCTGACCGTGATCGACGCGCTCGCAGAAGTCATCGACTGGCACCAGCGGCACCTGGTGCCCCTCGGGGCCCGACTGACGTCGGACGCCCGCTGCCGCCTGGTGCACGGCGACTTCTTCGCGCTGGCCGCCGACTCCGGCGGTCTGGATCCCAAGGAGCCGGGCCGCCGCTTCCACGCCATCCTGCTGGACGTCGACCACTCACCGCGCCATGTGCTCCATCCCCGGCACGCCGCGCTCTATCAGCCTGTCGGGCTGCGCGCCCTCGCCGAACACCTCCACCCCGGCGGGGTGTTCGCCCTGTGGTCGAACGACCCGCCCGACGAGGAGTTCACCTCCGCGCTCAGGGAGGTCTTCGCACAGTCGGCAGCCCATGTCGTCGACTTCGACAACCCCCTTCAGGGCGGCACCTCGGCCAACACCGTCTACCTGGCCGGCACAGCACCGGGCACGCCGTAGGACGACGGCTCGACCGGACCCGGCGGCGGTACGGCGCGCTCGCTCACGTACGGCAGAACAGCCCGTCCAGGTAGTGGCCCAGCGGCTTCCGGGCGGACTCCGGCCTGCGCCGACCGACCAGGACGCTCGTACCGAGGCCGTGCCGACCGGCCCGGTCGACTGGAGGCGCCGCCGCCCTGTCTGGGCAGGCCGGGTCCTTGACGTCCGCCCGAGGACCACAACGGACGCTGCTTGTCGGCGTGCGGCCATTCCAGATCCGTCCAGGCCGTTGGGCGGCGTTGATCCGTCGGCGGAGCCGAACGCGGCCGACCCGGCCGGGGTCGGCCGGGTCGTGCCGCATCACCTTCTGGAAGAGGGTGCAGGCGGCGGGCGCCAGGCTCATCGCCGTACCGGGATGGCCGTGCCGACCTTCTGTACGGCGTCGGCGGCCAGGACGCGTGCGGTGTCCACCGCCCGCTGGTCCAACTCGGTCCAACAGGTGCACGGGCGAACTCCAGGATGGAGACGAGCGGACGAGGGCGGGAGGTGGTGAGGCGCTGCCCCTCCCGCCGGGGAAAGCAGGAGGGACAGCCTGGGGTGTGGCTCAGGGTGACTGTGGCCCAGGTCGCTCGGGTCACTTCCCCCAGAGCTTCCGGTAGGCCTCGCGGTACCCGCTGGGGTCCCAGGCGGATTTGCCGCCGCTGTTGTCGGCTGTCGCGATGTGCACCGGAGCGACGTAGCCGCTGGCGGGCTTGCCGGCGAAGGCGCGGTTGAACTCGTCGATCTTCTGCCATCCCTGCTCGGACAGCGGCTCGGGAACCGTCGCCGACTGGAGCAGCCCGTTGAGGGGCGGGCGGTTCCGTTGTCGACCCCATTGACTCAGTCACTTCGGGAGCGCTCCCAAGCGTGGGCGGCAGGACGGCCTTCTGTATCCACACCCCTGGTGAAGTCAAGTGCGCGATCTCCTCCGGCCGGTAAGATCGGTGATCTCTTGGGGGAGGTGGCATGGGCAGGCGACGCCCGGGGGCACCGACGCTGGAGGAGGTGGCCGCCCACGCACGGGTGGGACGAGGCACGGTCTCCCGCGTCATCAACAACGCCGCGGGCGTGAAGGAGTCGACACGTCGGGCCGTGCAGCGAGCCATCGACGAACTCGGGTATGTGCCCAATCTCGCGGCCCGCTCCCTGGCCGGGCGGGGGGCCGACGCCGTCGCCCTGGTCATGACGGAGCCGGACTGGCGGCAGTTCGCGGAGCCCTTCTTCTCCGAGATCGTCACCTCGCTCGGGGACGCCCTGACCGACACCGGAATGCAACTGCTGCTGACTCTGGTCCGCTCGGACGCCGAACGGCAGCGCTTCCTCGAGTACGCGCGCGGCGGCCGGGTCGACGGCGTCCTGCTGATGTCCGTGCATGCCGGTGATCCGCTGCCGGACATGCTCGCCGAGGCCCGGCTGCCGACGGTGCTGCTGGGGCGCCGCTCCGGCGACGAGTACGTCAGTTACGTCGACATGGACAACGTCGGCGGTGCGCGCAGCGCCGTCTCCCACCTTGTGCAGCGGGGCCGCAGGGTCATCGCCACCATCACCGGGCCGCTCGACCTGCACGCCGCCCAGTGCCGGCTGCGCGGCTACGAAGAGGCCCTGGCGCTGGCGGGCCTGAAGGCCGACCGGACCCGCGTCGCCGAGAGCGACTTCACGGCGGAGAGCGGGCGCCTCGCCATGGCCGAGCTCCTCGAACGGCATCCGGACATCGACGGTGTCCTCGCCGCGTCGGACACCACGGCCGCGGGAGCCCTGGAGGCCCTGCGCGCGGCCGGACGCCGGGTGCCCGAGGATGTCTCCGTGATCGGGTTCGACGACTTTCCGCTGGCCCAGCGGACCGAACCACCCCTGACCACGGTGCGTCAGCCGATCGAAGAGGTCGGGCGGGTCATGATCCGGCTGCTTCTCGAGGAAATGGAAGAGGGCGCCGTGGCCTGGCGTCATGTCATCCTCCGTACGGAGTTGGTGGTCCGCGAGTCGACCTGACGCGCCCGCACCACCGCCGAGGAGAGCCCGAGAGCCGCATTCCGCGTCTCCCCCTGTCTGACCTGAGGCTCCCAAATCGGTTCAACGTGTTCCTGTCGACAGCCTTGTCATGGACCTGAACACTCCCTACAGTCCTGGCGAGCCCAGAATTGGGAGCGCTCCCATTCGCTAGGAGTGGGAGCACGTCCCGGTTACCTCTCCCCCACCCTGAAGAGGATCCGCATGCGTCCTTCACGGCTCCATGCCCGCCGCGCGCGTGGCCTGCTCGGCGCGCTGCTCACCTCGCTCGTCTCACTCGCCGCGCTGCTGACCACCGCCCCCGTCGCGCAGGCCGACACCACGATCTGCCAACCCTTCGGTACGACGACCATCCAGGGTCGCTACGTGGTCCAGAACAACCGCTGGGGCACCAGCGCCACCCAGTGCGTCACCGCGACCGACTCGGGATTCAGGATCACCCAGGCCGACGGATCCGTTCCGACGAACGGCGCCCCGAAGTCCTACCCGTCCCTCTACAACGGCTGCCACTACACCAATTGCTCTCCCGGCACCAGCCTCCCCGCCCAGCTCAACACCATCTCCACCGCGCCCTCGAGCATCTCCTTCAACTACGTCAACGACGCGGTGTACGACGCCGCGTACGACATCTGGCTCGACCCCACCCCCCGCACCGACGGCGTGAACCGGACCGAGATCATGATCTGGTTCAACAGGGTCGGATCAGTCCAGCCCATCGGTTCCCCGGTCGGCAACGCCAACGTGGGAGGGCGCAACTGGCAGGTGTGGTCCGGCAACAACGGCTCGAACGACGTACTGTCCTTCGTCGCACCGTCGGCGATCACCAGCTGGAACTTCGACGTCATGGACTTCGCCCGACAGGCCGTCTCCCGGGGACTCGCGCAGAACAGCTGGTACCTGACGAGTGTTCAGGCGGGCTTCGAACCCTGGCAGAACGGCACCGGCCTCGCCGTGACCTCGTTCTCCTCCACCGTCAACAAGGGCTCCTCCGGCGACCCAGGCACACCGGGAGGCTCCACGGCCTGCAAGGTGGCGTACGGGGCGAACGCCTGGCAGGGCGGCTTCACCACCGACGTCACCATCACCAACACCGGTGCCTCCCCCGTCAGCGGCTGGAAGCTCGCGTTCACCCTCCCCTCCGGGCAGCAGATCACCAGCGCCTGGAACGCGAACCTCTCCGGGTCGTCAGGAGCGGTCACGGCGAGCAACGTGAGCCACAACAGCGAGCTGGCGGCCGGCGGTCAGGCGACCTTCGGGTTTCAGGGCACCTCCAGCGGTACCTTCGCCAAGCCCTCCGCCTTCAGCCTGAACGGCACTTCCTGCGCCACCGTGTGACACACACCCGTCCTGGTTGGTGACGGCGAGGCCGACGCGCGCCGACTCGACGGGGAAGCAGTTCTTTCCTGACCGGGCGGCTGTGGTGCGCCCGCACGGTTCGGCCTCAAGCACCGGCCGCGGGCGGACCGCGGCCGGTGCGTCGGCTCGGATCAGGCCCGCGTCCGCCGCTGGTTCGTATCGCCCTGGGCGGGGCTCAGTGCCGGGCGAACTGGACCCCCGTCGACTGCACGACGTCCGGCCGCAAGGCGATGCCGTTGACGGTCAGTTGCTCTCCGTAGATGTCGGTGAGTCTGATCGCCTTGCCACACCCGCTGCCATCGGGCGAGAGGAAGTAGTTGTAGTCGGTGCGGGCCAGTGGGCGCCAGCCGCCGCCGGTGCGGACCTCCAGGCGGGCGAGCGGGTTGCGGTGGCCGATGGCCTGCACGCCGCACCAGTAGGGGTTGGATCCGATCTTGTAGCGGATCGAGATCGTGCCCACCGAGCCGGGGCTCACCAGGCTCCAGGTGACGGCGAGTCGGCCGGTCGAGACGGGGGCCAGTTCGGCGAAGGCCTGTTCGCTGAGGTCTAGTTGCCCCGGCGCGCAGGGCAGGGGGCATTCGTTGGTGATCCGGACCGTGACGGAGGCGCCGTTCGCCGCGCGGACGAACACGTATGCGCCGCAGGCCTTGGAGGTCTCGTAGTCGGTGGTGTTCATCGCCGCGATCATCATGTCGCTGCTCGGGCCGTACGAGCAGGCACCGTCCCCGACCCCGGCCTTGTAGACGGTGGCGACTCCGGGGTAGGTGACCTTGCCCCGGATCCGTCCGGCCAGGGACGAAGCGGCGGGCGCCTTCCGCGGGGAGGCCGATGACCGCTTCCTCGCCGACGGGGACGCGGAGGCCTTCGGCTTCTTGGCCTTGGCCGAGGGGGACGCGGAGACCGCGGAAGGGGACGGCGTGGGGGCCTTCGTATCGGCCGGCGACAACGGCGTTCGCGTCTCCTGGGAGTCCGCGACGGCCGTGGCCGCGGCCCGCCCGGCATCGTCCTCGCTGCTCGGTCGCATCGTCAGGGCCAGGCAGACGAGAAGACCCGTGACGACCAGCCCCGCGGTGCTGCCCACCATCAGCCGGCGTCTGCGCCTGCGCTGCCGCGCGGCCTGGCGTGTCTCTTGCATGTTCATCCGTTCGGAAGAGCGTGTCGGTGTTGCACCACTCAGTGGCCGCGGGAGGCGAAAAGGTTGCCGCCGAGCTTTCGGTTTCTGTGACGACCAACGTGCTCCCACCCAAGGACTTTCGGGTGGGAGCACGGAGGTCTGCGCAAGTCACTGCTTCCGCCGCGTGACGGGCCCGGGGCGCGCCACTTCGGAGCGGCTCAGCCGACCTTGGTCATGTTCCACCGCTGCGGGGCGCCGCCGTTGGGGGTCCACTGGATGACCTGGCTGTCCGCGTCGGTGTTGCCGTTGTCCAGTGCCTTTCCGCTGTGGCGGTTGATGAGCCGGTACCCGCCGCCGCCCAGGGAGGTGATGGCCCACTGCTGCTGGTAGCTGCCGTTGTCGGTCCTCTGCACCATTCCCGCGCCGTCGCCGGTGCTGTTGTTGTCGTCGAGGGCCTTACCGCTGCGGACACAGAGCAGCTTGTAGTAGCCGTGGCCCAGGTCGGTGATCGTCCACTGCTGGGGGGTGCCGCCGTTGGGGGCCCACTGGATGACCTGGTTGCCTTCGGCGGTGGTGTTGTAGTTGTCGAGAGCCTTGCCGCTACGGGCGCAGAGGAGCCGGTAGACGCCGCCCGCGAGGACGGCCGGCATGCCGTTTACCTCGACGCAGACGACGGAGTCGTTCGCGTCGGGCGCATTGGCCGGCACCTGGATGTTGATCTGCCCGCCGCTGACCCAGTGGTTGAGGTTGGCGCCGGGGTTGTTCATCAGGTAGACGCGGTTGATCGTGTTGTACACCTCCGGGATCTGCAGGATGCCGCCCGTGGGCCAGTTGAAGACGTGGGCGAAGAGCTTGCCGTTCTTCTTGGTGATCCTGCCCCAGGACGGCTCGGTGGCGAAGGGGCTGCCGCTGGTGCCCTGGATGCTGTCGCCGTAGGTGGCCGTCCACGAGGCCATGCCGTTCAGAACGGTCACCGAACCGGCGGTCACGGTGCCATCGCCCTTGGGGCCGATGTTGAGGAGGTAGTTGCCGTCCCTCGAGACGACGGTGACCATCTCCTGGACGATGGTCTGGACCGAACGGTACTGGCTCTCCTTCCACTGGTTGTAGCCCCAGGCGTCGTTCATGGTGGCGCAGGCCTCCCACGGCCGGTCCAGCGGCGCGGCGGGGATGCCGAACTCCGCGACCGCGTAGTCGCCCAGGTTGTGGTCCCGCTTGACGCGCTCGTTGACGACGAGGTTGGGCTTGCGAGCCATCAGCCAGTTGTACAGGTCCACGCCGTCGGCCTGGGTCCACCAGTCCGGGAGTGTGGGCGTGGCGGGGTTGCCGCACCAGTCGCCGTCGAACCACAGAAGGGCCGGGTCGTAGCGGTTCAGCAGTTCCTGCAGCTGCGCCTTCATGTCGTTGATGTAGGCCGCACGGGCGGTCAGCGACGACATGGTGGAGAAGCTGTGCTGCCTGTCGACGGTCTGGGAGGGGTGGTTCCAGTCGAGGATCGAGTAGTAGAGCCCGAACTTGATGCCCCGGCTCTCGCACGCGGTCTTCAGCTCGCTCAGCAGGTCGCGTTGGAAGCCGCTGTAGTCCCGCAGGTTGTACAGCTTGGTGCCGGTGGTGTCGGTGAAGCCGGGGACGTCGGAGTCCCACATCGCGTAGCCCTCATGGTGCTTGGAGGTGATCACGAGGTACTTCATGCCTGCGTTCTTGGCCAGGTCGGCGATGGTGTTGGCGTTGAAGCCGGACGGGTTGAACCCCCTGCTCACCTGCTCCTGGTAGGTGTCCTTGGTCCAGTTGGGCGAGTCGGTGGCGAAGGCCCACTCGCCGTGGGCGAGGCGCGAGTAGGACCCGAAGTGGATGAACATCCCGAACCGGGCCTGGTACCACCAGTCCATCTTCGACGAGACCGAGTAGGCCTCGGCGGTGGCGGGCCACAGGGCCTGCGGCAGACCGAACGCCACGGTACCGCCGGCGAGGGCGGCCGCCTTGATGAGGGAGCGCCTGCTGAGGGGAACGGAGGACATCGTGCGGCTCCTGGAGGGGGAAGGTACACAGGGGACGTGCCTCAGGGACATCGGATGTATTAACAGGCACGTCCACACTCCGTGTCTAGAGCGATGACACACAATTCGAAAAGCCCCAGCTCAAGAAGCCTCTCCTCAAAGCGGCGAGTGACACACATGGGATGTATATCGGCTGGCTACACGCAGGGCGACCTTCATGAGGGCTCCTTCGGCGGCGGCTCCCCCTGCCGGTGTGGCGGCGGGGACGGGGACGCCCGGGTCCAGCAGGCCTTCGGCGCGCAGTTCGTCCCACAGGGCGTCCGGGATCGGGCGCCGCAGCTGTTCGACCGTGTCGCGGACCTCGAGCGGGGACCGCGCTCCGGTCAGGACGCTCGCGACCGCGGGATGGCCGAACGGGAAGCGCAGCGCGGCGGCCCGCAGCGGCACGCCGTGGCGTTCGCAGACCGCGAGGAGGCGCATCGCGCGGTCGAGGACCGGCTGGGGCGCGGGGGCGTAGTCGTACCTGGCGCCAGGCCCGGGGGCCGTCAGCAGCCCGGAGTTGAACACCCCGCCGATGACCACGCTCCGGCCGCGGGCGGCCGCCTCCGGGAGCATTTCGGAGAGCCCGTCCTGTTCCAGGAGGGTGTAGCGGCCGGCCAGCATCACCACGTCGATGTCGGTCTCGCGCACGAACCGGGCGGGCAGCGCGGACTGGTTCATCCCGACGCCGATCGCTGCGATCACACCTTCGGCGCGCAGCCGCTCCAGCGCCGGGTACGCCTCGCGCAAGGCCTGCTCGGCGTGGTCGTCCGGGTCGTGCAACAGGACCACGTCGACGCGGTCGACGCCGAGACGTTCCAGGCTTGCCTCCAGGGAACGCAGTACCCCGTCGGCGCTGAAGTCCCAGACCCGGCGGTGGGTGGCCGGGACGGCGAAGCCGTGCGCGAGGTCGTCGCCCGCCCCGCCCCCCGGGTGCGGCACAAGGAGCCGGCCCACCTTGGTGGAGAGGGTGTAGGTGTCGCGGGGGCGGTCCCGCAGTGCGGCGCCGAGCCGCCGTTCCGACAGGCCGAGACCGTAGTGGGGTGCGGTGTCGAAGGTGCGGATTCCGGCGTTCCAGGCCGCGTCCACCGTGGCGTGGGCGGCCTCGTCGGTGACCGGGTGGAAGAGGTTGCCGAGGGCGGCACAGCCCAGCGCCAGTTCCGAGACCGGTACGGCGGTGCCGCCCAGCGCGGTGGTCCTCACGGTCGGTCCACCGGGCGCAGCCGCAGTCCCTGCATGCCGCCGTCCACTGCGAGCGCGGTGCCGGTGACGGACGCCGCGCCCGGACTCGCCAGGTAGACGATGGTGGCCGCCACTTCCTCGGCGGTCACCAGACGGCCCATCGGCTGGCGGGCGTTGAGGGCGGCGCGCTCGGCCTCCGGGTCCTCGGCGGCGTCCAGCAGCCGGGACACCCAGGGGGTGTCGGCGGTGCCGGGATTCACGCAGTTGACCCGGATGCCCTCACGGACGTGGTCGGCAGCCATCGCCAGGGTGAGCGACAGTACGGCGCCCTTGCTGGCGGAGTACAGGGCACGCTGCGGCAGTCCCGCGGTGGCCGCGATGGAGCAGGTGTTGACGACGGACGCGTGCGCGGAGCGGCGCAGGTGGGGCAGGGCGGCGCGGGTGGTGCGGACGATGCCGAGGACGTTGACGTCCAGGACCCGGTGCCACTGTTCGTCGGTGTTGTCCTCGACAGTGCCCGCTGCCCCGATGCCCGCGTTGTTGACGAGGATGTCGACGCCGCCGAGCCGGGTCGCCGCCGCGTCCACGGCCGCACGCACGGAGGCGTCGTCGCTGACGTCGGCCTTGAAACCGAGCAGCGGTGCGCCGGCACCGTCCGGATCGAGGTCGAGCACGGCCACCGCCGCGCCCTGCGCCGCCAGTGCGCGGGCCGTGGCGAGCCCGATGCCGGACGCGCCTCCGGTGACGACGGCCCTGAGCCCTGACAGAGCGGTCATGCCGCCTCCTCCTCAGCGGCGCGGTCGGCCACCCAGAACGCGCCGTCCGGATAGCGGAACTCGGCGATGGACTCCTCGTGCATGGTGGCCGAGAAGCCCGGCGCGAGCGGCGCGGTGTAGTGGCCGTCGCGGATGACCACGGGCACGGTGAAGTGCTGGTGGAGATGGTCGACGTACTCGATCACGCGGTTCTCGGTGGTGCCGGACAACGCCAGGTAGTCGAACATCGACAGGTGCTGCACCAGCTCGCACAGGCCCACTCCGCCGGCGTGTGGGCACACCGGCACCCCGAACTTCGCGGCGAGCAGCAGGATGGCGAGGTTCTCGTTGACGCCGCCGACGCGGGCCGCGTCGATCTGGACGACGTCGAGGGCGCCGGCCTGGAGGAGCTGCTTGAAGACGATGCGGTTCTGCACGTGCTCGCCGGTCGCGACCTTCACGGGGGCGACGGCCTTGCGAATCGTCGCGTGACCGAGGATGTCGTCGGGGCTGGTGGGCTCCTCGATCCAGTACGGGTCGAATTCGGCGAGCGCCCTGGTCCACTCGATCGCCTCGTCCACGTTCCACCGCTGATTGGCGTCGATGGCGATGCGGATGTCGTCGCCGACGGCGGCACGGGCGGTGCGCAGGCGCCGGATGTCGTCGTCGACGTCGGCGCCGACCTTGAGCTTGATCTGGGTGAAGCCGTCCGCGACAGCCTGCTTGGCCAGCCGGGTGAGCTTGTCGTCGGAGTAGCCGAGCCAGCCCGGTGAGGTGGTGTAGCCCGGGTAACCGCGCTCCCGCAGGACCGCCTCACGCTCGGCGAGCCCGGTGCGGCCCTCGCGCAGGAGGGTGAGCGCGTCCTCGGGGGTGAGGGCGTCGGCGATGTAGCGGAAGTCGACCTGGGAGACCAGCCACTCCGGGGGGGCGTCGGCGAGCAGCTTCCACAGCGGCTTGCCCTCCCGCTTGGCGGCCAGGTCCCACACGGCGTTGACGACCGCGCCGATCGCCATGTGCATCACGCCCTTCTCGGGGCCGAGCCAGCGCAGTTGGCTGTCGCCGATCAGGTCGCGGCTGAGTGAGCCCGGGTCGGCGCACAGCTCCTGGACGTCACGGCCCATGAGATGGGGCCGCAGCGCCTCGATCGCGGCGACCTGGACGTCGTTGCCGCGTCCGATGGTGAAGGTGAAGCCATGGCCTTCGTGTCCGTCGCCGGCGTCGGTGCGCAGCACCACGTAGGCGGCGGAGTAGTCGGGATCCGGGTTCATCGCGTCGGAGCCGTCCAGTTCCCGGGAGGTGGGGAAGCGGACGTCGTAGGTGTCGACGGCGGTGAGCCGTACAGGTGTCGCAGTCACGGGGGTGCTGCCTTTCACGCTTGGGCGAAGGTCTGGCGCTGGCTGCCGAGGCCGTCGACGGAGAGCTCGACGGTGTCGCCGGGGCGCAGGAAGGGGGTGCCGGGGAGACCGAGGGCCACGCCCGCGGGCGTACCGGTGTTGATCACGTCGCCGGGCTCCAGGACCATGTACTGGCTCAGGTACGACACGATGTGGTCGACAGCGAAGATCATGTCGCTGGTGTGGCCGTTCTGCCGCTTCACGCCGTTGACGCTCAGGTGCAGGCCGAGGTTCTGCGGGTCGCCGGCCTCGTCGGCGGTCACCAGCCACGGGCCGAGCGGGTTGAAGGTCTCGCAGGACTTGCCCAGGTCCCACTGCGGCGAGTACTCCAGCTGGAACTCCCGCTCCGAGACGTCATGGCTGATCGCATAGCCCGCGATCACGGCCCGCGCGTCCTCAGGGCCGTCGAGGTAGCGGGCCCGCCGGCCGATGACGACCGCCAGCTCGACCTCCCAGTCGGTCTTGACCGAGCCGCGGGGGATCAGGACCTCGTCGTACGGGCCGACGACCGTGCCCGGGTCCTTCATGAAGACCACCGGGCGCGCCGGGATCGCCGCACCGGTCTCGGCGGCGTGGTCGCGGTAGTTCAGCCCGACGCAGATGACCTTGCCGGGGCGCGTGACGGGCGCGCCCACCCGCAGGCCGTCCTGTTCGAGCTCGGGCAGTTCTCCGGCCGCAACGGCCGCACGGGCCCGGTCGACTCCCCCGGAGGCGAGGAAAACGCCGTCGATGTCCGGAGTCACGGAGGACAGATCCAGCAGCCGGCCGTCGTCGGTGCGGACGGCGGGCCGCTCCTCACCGGGGGCGCCGACTCGTAGCAGTTTCACTGGGGAAGCTCCCTTGCCCTGCGGGATTCGTCTGAGGGGTTCGGCCGTAGAGCCGGAGCCGCCTGCGTGCGATGGACCGGACCGTTCCGGCTCTCACGAATCCACATCGACAGTCATCGGATGTATGGCGGCACAGTGACCATAGATGCAGAGATCCGCACCTGACAAGAATTCCTCGGATGTATTTCCTCGGCTTGGCTGGTCAAGCGCTCACGCGGGCAGATCTCCCATGCTCACGCATGGCCACGAGGTCGACACACAACACGCCATCCGATGAATCCACAGAGGAGCCAGAGGGGCTCCGCCCCTGGTGGACCATGGTGAGCGGGCATGTCACCGGCCCCTACGGGTGACACGGCCTCCCATGAGACGCCCCCGCCTGCCTCGTCCCACCGGCCCAGGCTGCCTCGTTGCCGAATTGTGAGTTACGGCAGCGCATCGCCCCGTCCCGCGCAGAGGCCACGTACGCGCAGGTCACCCAGGCGTCAGCGCAACCTCCCGACGCCGGGAGGCCACCTTCTCGAACCAGGACGCCACGTCCCGCAAATCTCTGGCGGCGAACTCTTGTCAACCTCGGCAACGTCGTCGTAACGTCCTCGACGTCCCGAGATACATCGGAGGAATAGTCGCATCGCCCCATGCGACCGTTCGGCTCGCACCCGTGCGCCGCTTCACCTCCGCATCCTCGGTCCCCCGACTCACCCTCACCTCCGACCCTGCCGGGCATGATCCGCGCGCTTCCGCTCCGGATCGGCACCTCCCATCCGGCGCGACCTCGCCCTCCCCCGCAGGCAGGTTCGTCCCCTCCCACCTCGTCCTGCGGCCCTGTGCCCTGGCTAAGGAGAGAACACGGCCATGAAGCTCACTCGCACCCGCTCCACCGCTGCAGCCGCCACCACCGTCCTCGCGGTACTGGCCCTCGCCACCGCGTGCAACCGCGAGAGCACCGGTTCGGTCGCCTCGGCCGGAGACAAGCCCGCCATCGGCATCGACCTGCCGCGCTCGGACTCCGACTTCTGGAACTCCTACGCGCAGTACATCGACAAGGACATCAAGACCGACGGCATCAAGGCCCTGCCGATCAGCAACTCGCAGAACGACGTCACCAAGCTGGTCGCCAACGTGCAGGTGTTCCAGAACACCGGCGCCAAGGCCGTCGTCATGGCCCCGCAGGACACCGGCGCCATCGCCTCCACCCTCGACACCCTCGCGTCGAAGAAGATCCCGGTGGTCAGCGTCGACACCAGACCCGACAAGGGCGACGTGTACATGGTGGTCCGGGCCGACAACCGGGCCTACGGCACCAAGGCCTGCGAGTTCCTCGGCAAGCAGCTGGGCGGCACGGGCAAGGTCGCCGAGTTCCAGGGCGCGCTGGACTCGATCAACGGACGCGACCGCTCCGAGGCCTTCGCGGAGTGCATGAAGACGAAGTTCCCGAAGATCCAGGTGTTCGAGCTGCCCACCGACTGGAAGGGCGACGTGGCCTCCGCCAAGCTGCAGAGCCTGCTCGCCCAGCACCCGGACCTGAACGGCATCTACATGCAGGCCGGCGGCGTCTTCCTGCAGCCGACCCTGGCCCTGCTGGAGCAGAAGGGCCTGCTCAAGCCCGCCGGGCAGAAGGGTCACATCAGCATCGTCTCCAACGACGGCATCCCGCAGGAGTTCGACGCCATCCGCAAGGGCCAGATCGACGCCACCATCTCCCAGCCCGCCGACCTCTACGCCAAGTACGCGCTGTACTACGCCAAGGCCGCAGCCGAGGGCAAGACCTTCAGGCCGGGCAAGACCGACCACGACTCCACCATCATCAAGCTGCCCAACGGCCTGGAGGACCAGCTGCCCGCGCCCCTGGTCACCAAGGACACCGTCGACGACAAGTCGCTGTGGGGCAACAACGTCGGCTGACGACCGACAGCGACCGCCCACCGCGTCGGGAACGGAGACCCCCGTCCCCGACGCGCGGCCCGCCGCACCCCGCCCCGGGTGCACACCCACGCCCCTCGGCCCCAGCCTCCGTACACGAAGGACGGTATCCACCATGGCGGACACCGCGACCACCCCGCCGACCGGCCTCGGCACCCCGGCCCCGGTGGCCGAGGCGACCGGCGTCAGCAAACGATTCGGCGCGACCGTCGCACTGCGCAACGCTCGTATCACCGTCGCCCCGGGCGAGTCGCACGCCCTCGTCGGACGCAACGGCGCCGGCAAGTCGACGCTCGTGTCCCTCCTCACCGGCCTCCAGCAGCCCGACACCGGAACCCTGCGCTTCTCCGGCGAGCCGGCGCCCGCCTTCGGTGACATCGACGCCTGGCGCTCCCGGGTCGCCTGTGTGTATCAGCGCTCCACCGTCATCGGTGACCTCACCGTCGCCGAGAACCTCTTCCTGAACCGGCAGAGCGCCGGGGCGGTGCAGCCCATCCGCTGGAGGCAACTGCGCCGACGAGCCGAGGAGTTGCTCGCGGAGTACGGCGTGGCCGTCAACCCCGCCGCGCGGGCCAAGGACCTCACCGTCGAACAGCGGCAGTTCGTGGAGATCGCACGGGCCCTGTCCTTCGGTGCGCGCTTCATCATCCTCGACGAGCCGACCGCCAAGCTCGACGCCCGCGGTATCGACCGGCTCTTCGAAAAGCTCCGCGACCTCCAGCGCCAGGGTGTCGCCTTCCTGTTCATCTCCCACCACCTGCAAGAGGTCTACGACCTCTGCACCACGGTCACGGTCTACCGCGATGCGGGCCACATCCTCACCGCCCCCGTCGCCGAACTCGCTCACCAGGCGCTGGTGGAGGCCATGACCGGCGAGTCGGCCTCCAAGATCACCGCCACCGCCGGCGAGCGTCCCGCCCCGCCGTCCGACTCCGCGCAACTCCTGGCGATCGACGGCCTGACACTGCCCGGTGTCTGCGAGGACATCTCCCTCTCGGTCGGCTCCGGCGAGGTCGTCGGGCTGGCCGGCGCCACGGCGAGCGGCAATGTGCAGGTGGGTGAGGCCATCGCCGGTCTGCACCGCGCCAAGGACGGACGCATCACGGTCGGCGCCAGGACTGTACGCACCGGCAGCGTGCCCTCCGCGCTCGCTGCCGGAGTCGGCCTGGTCCCCGAGGACCGCCACCTCCAGGGGCTGGTGAACAACCGCAGCGTGGCGGAGAACGCGACACTGACCGTCACCGCCCAGCTCGGCCCGTTCGGCACCGTGCTGCCCGCCCGTACCAAGGCCTTCGCCGGACGCATGATCCGGGACCTCGACATCAAGACGCCGGGAGCCGCCACCCCGGTCTCCGCCCTCTCCGGCGGCAACCAGCAGAAGGTCGTCGTCGCCCGCGCCCTGGCCACCGACCCTCACGTGCTGGTGGCCATCCGCCCCACCAACGGCGTGGACGTCAAGTCCAAGGAGTTCCTCCTGGGCCGCATCCGGCAGGTCGCGGACGACGGCAAGGCCGCGCTGATCGTCTCCGACGAACTGGACGACCTGAAGGTCTGCGACCGGGTCGTCGTCATGTTCCACGGACGCGTGGTCGCCGAGTTCGACCACGGCTGGAAGGACGAGGACCTCGTCGCCGCCGTCGAAGGGGTCTCCGGCGAGGCGACCTCCGCCACCACGTTCCCCGAATCCGCCGTACCCGCCTCATCCGGCGCAGACGAGCACGGAAGGTAGTCATGTCCGCCACCACAGATCTCACCGAGCCCGCAGTGAGCCCGGCCGAGCCGGCCACCGCGGACGCCACGCGCCGCCGGGTCGACCTCGGGCGCTTCCGTGAGCTGTCCCTGGTCCCGGCGATCCTCGTCCTGGGCCTGATCGGGTTCATCGTCTCGCCGGCCTTCCTCACCTCCGACAACCTCATCGGTGTGCTCCAGCAGTCCACCGAGCTCAGTCTGCTGGTCCTCGCCACGACCTTCATCCTGATCAGCGGACGGATGGACCTGTCCCTGGAGTCCACCATCGGCGTGGCCCCTGTCATCGCCGTGTGGCTCGTCCTGCCGACCAGCGGCGGACGGTTCAACGGACTCGGTCTCCTCCCGGAGTGGACGGCGGTCCCGCTCTGTCTGCTGGTCGGCGCCCTCATCGGCGCCGTCAACGGCTTCCTCATCCTCAAGCTGCGCCTCAACGGCTTCATCGTCACCCTCGGCGCCCTGACCATGCTCCGCGGGCTGCAGGTCGCCCTCTCCGAAGGCCAGTCCATCGTCGAGCTGCCTTCCTCCTTCACCTACCTGGGCAAGGCGTCCTGGCTGGGCATGCCCGCCGCCATCTGGGTGTGCGGGCTGCTCTTCGCCATCGGCGGCAGCGCCCTGGCCTGGCTGCGGCACGGCCGGGCGCTGTACGCCATCGGCGGGAACTCGGAGGCCGCTCGCACCGCGGGTATCCGGGTCGACCGCATCGTGTGGATCGTCCTCATCGCCGGCAGCGTCCTCGCCGCGTTCGCCGGCATCCTCTACAGCGGCCACTACGGCTCCATCTCCGCCACCCAGGGCAGCGGCTGGATCTTCCAGGTCTTCGCCGCGACCGTCATCGGCGGCGTCAGCCTCAACGGCGGCAAGGGCTCCGTGTTCGGCGCGCTCACTGGTGTGCTGACCCTCCAACTGGTCGTGAACGTCATGACGTTGGCGGGCGTACCGCCGCTGTGGAACCAGTTCCTCAACGGCGCCATCATCATCGTCGCCCTGATCATCTCCCGGTTCGCATCCGGCGAGAAGCAGGAATAGCCACGCGCGGGTCGGCGGCTCCGCCCGCCCCGGGGCACACCCGGCGGGGCCGCCGGCCGGCACTCCCCCCACTCAGAGAGGCACCCTCGTGGCACTCACGGACGAGGCGATCGACAAGATCAAGGCGATGATCGTCGCGGGCGAACTCGCACCCGGCTCCCGACTGCCCAAGGAGGAGGACCTGGCAGGACAGCTCGGACTGTCCCGGAACTCCCTGCGCGAAGCCGTCCGGGCGCTGACCGCCATGCGGATCCTGATCACCCGGCAGGGCGACGGCACCTACGTCTCCAGCCTGGAGCCCCACCTCCTGCTGGAAAGCCTCTCCTTCGCCGCCGACGTCTCCCAGGGCCACACGGCTCTGCAACTGCTCCAGGTACGCCGCCTGCTCGAACCGCAGGCGACAGGGCTGGCCGCCGCGCTGCTGAAGCAGAAGGACCTCCAGGAACTGCGCAACATCCTCGACCGGTGCCGGACCGTCACCACCGTCGAGGAATTCGTCGCCCACGACATCGCCTTCCACCTCAGGATCGTCGAAGCCGTCGGCAACCCCGTGCTGTCGATGCTGCTGCAGGTGCTCTCCACCCGCACCCAGCGGGTCCGCATCGTCCGCGGCAGCCAGGCCGATCACGCCCTCAACAACGCCCACGACGACCACGAGCAGATCCTCAGCGCGCTCCAGTCGCGCGACGCCCTGCTCGCCACTGCCGCGGCGACCGTCCACATCACGGCCGTGGAGCAGTGGCTGGCCAGCAGCCTGACCGACGACCCGACACGAGCGATCGCCGACTGACCTGGGCACACCAGGTCGACACCAACCAGGTGTGGCCGGCAGCCGCCACCGGGGCCGGCTCCTACGCGGGCGCCCTCACTTGATGCGGCGCCGACGGCGGTCGCGGCGGGTCTCGGTGAGAGCGAGATCGACGTGCTCGCGGCCGCATGACCGCCATCGGACGGATCGTCGAACAGGCGGCATCCGCAGCGACCCGAGGTGAACCGGGCCTGCGGGCACCAACGGCCGCCGGCCGTCAAGTCGGCGACCGGCCACTGTGCCGACTCGCCGGGGGCTGGGTCGGCTGGGCCCCCACCAACGCGCACACCACCGGCGCCCGCCACTCGTCCGCTCACTCAGGAACCGTGCGACTCACACGACGATGCAGGTCATAGCCGCCCACAGCAGGGGCGAGTGCTCGATCCGGCCGTCGGACCGCCAGTGGTCCAGTTGCTCACGCTGCCAACGGCCGAGCCGGGCCACGGGGTCCTGGTCCTCATGGGCGGTGTCGACGGCGACGACCGCCGCGGACAGCGGGCGAACGGACTCGGGCAGGCCGGCCAGGCGGTGGAACGCGAAGCTCGTCGGCAGCACCCAGCGGGTGGCCGTCACCAACTCTGCGCCGTTGTGGAGCATCGCCGTGGCCAGGCCGAACGACTCGGCGAACCGGAGATCGCCGCCGCTCTCGCAGCCGATGAGAGCGACCCGCGGCGGTGCGGGCCAGATCCGCGCACCCGGCTCCCCGTCGGCACGCAGAGGAAGGGTGCCCAGCAGGAGGTCCTTGGCGGACAGGGGGCGATGGGTGCGGACCGCCTCGGCCAGGCCGGCGGTACCCGGACCGCAGCACAGATGGAGCGTGCCGTCCTCGCTCTGGCCGCCCTCGACCGGCGCGCCGCTCACGTGCCCGACGTACATGAGTCGGCGTGCCCCCTTCCGGAGCGCACCGCTCAGCCAGTCCCGGTCCAGATCGGTACGGCGGAAGGCCTCGGCCGGGGCGGCGACGGACGGCACGACGGCGCCCGCGTCGAGGCGGCTTTGGACGAACGCGAGCAACTCCGGGTCCGAGCCGGGCGGTCCAAGGACCGAGCCGAGCGGGGAGTCGGCCCGGAATCCGGGGATCCGCGGGTCGAGGACGAGAACGACCGTGTCGATATCGGTGTCGGGGGCTGCGACGGGGCGGGGGCGTGCACCGCCACCGGCATCCGGAGCCGCCTCTGCGTCCGGGGCCGGACGCCCCGCCGGATCCGGCCGACGCAGGGACGTCGGCGCGGTGGTCACGACGTCCGCCAGATCGATCAGCCGTACGTCGCTCTCCGCCTCGACGGCGAGCAGCTCCCAAGGGACCTGGGCGACCCGGGGAGACGGCTGGATCCGCACCAGTGGACGGCCCGCGCGCGCCGACACCTGCCGTATCTGCGCGGTCAGTCCCTCCGGCCACATCGCCTCGGTCAACTCCCGCGCGAGTACGTGCTCGTCGTGGGGATCGGTCATCGCACCCGACGCGAACGCGTGCCGCATCCCCTCCGCTGCCGCGCCCGGCCCCGGCAGCGCGGCGGCCAGCGCACGCACCGCCCGGTCGACCTCGTCGGCCGGTCCGCGGCCGGTTCCGAACCCCCGGGCCCCGCCGGCCCACGTCCAGGTCATGAAGAGGTCGCCGGCGTCGGCCAGCCGGACCTGGACGACCGGGCGGCTCGTCAGGTCGTCGGTGATCCAGAACGGCACCTCCTCCTCGTCCACGATCCGTCGGTGATAGCGGAACTCGGCCGCCGCGATGTACTCCTGGAGCGCGACCCGGCCGGACTCCTGCGACATCCGCACCTTCGGCGGCGGCGCGACGCGCAGGCCGGCGGAGGCGGCGGCGTCCGCCGCGACTCCCCCGAGCGTCGGCGGGCCGTCGACCTGCCCGTACACCTTCATCGCCGCACTCGGGAAGACCGAGACGCTCTCTCCGGTCCCTCCGGCCTCTCCCGCGGCCCCGGCAGGCGAGGTCGGCGGCGTCGACGGCGTGCGGTCCAGTGCCAGGGAGGCGCCCGCGCAACGGTGTTCCACCAGTTCGAAGAGCAGCCCCTGATCCTGTCGGCGTACGGCGAGACGGAAGACCAACCGCATGGCGTCGTCGGCGAGTTCCAGCCACTGACTGCGGGCATGGGCGGTGGCGAAGCCGTAGCGCGCCGCCTCCAGGGCCAGCGCGGCGGGCAGGGCGAGGGAAAGCGCGCTGTCGACGGACTTGCGTTCGTGATCGCCGTGGTCCGTCCGGTTCAGGTTGTCCTCGAGCGTTCGCGCGAGCATGAGGTCGACCTGTGCGCACCGCTCGTGGATCTCCCGCGCCTGGTACACGTCCCGGGCTTCCTGGGCCAGCCGCTTCATCTCCGGGATGTCGCCGCGGTCGTAGGCGTGTTGGGCGCCCAGCAGCATGGTGTCGGCGGCGGCGACCGAGGCGCCGAGTTGTTCGAACCGGGCCAGACTCGCCGCCGTCAGGTCGTCCGCGCCTGTGCTGTCACCACGCTGACCGGCGAGAAAGGCCCGCGACTGTTCACAGACGGCCAGATCCCCGTACCGGCGGTGCCGCTCGAAGAACGCGGAGGCCTCGGCGAACAGCCGCTCCGCAAGGTCGAAGTCGCCCCGGTGCATCGCCGTGTACGCCCGGTGCGCGAGAAGCGACTGCAGCTCACCGGTGTCCCCCATCGCCCGCAGAGCGTCCTCCGCGCGGGCGAAGTAATCCTCGGCCGAGTCGAACCGCCCGGTCGAGGCGCAGATCAGGCCGAGGGCGATCAGCAGGCGCGGGATGGTCTCCACCGCGGTCGCCGGCGTGGTGGACAGCAGGGCCGAGGCCTGCTCCTCGGCCGCTCCCCACTCGCTCCGCTCGATCAGCAGGTGTACCCGGTTCAGACCGAGTTCGGCTGTGCGCAGTCCCTCGGGGTCGTCGAACCCGGGCAGTCTGAGCGCCGCCTCGTCGAGGCAGGCCAGCGCCTCGTCCAGGCGCCCGGTCCTGCGCAATAGGTCGGCCTCGGCGAGCAGCGTCCTCAGCATCATCTCCAGCCACAGTTGACGGCCACGCGGTCCCATCGGCGCCGAGGCGATGCCGTCGAGCAGGGCACGGGACCGTTCGACGGCGTCCCGCGCCGCGACCAGGTCCGTGGCGGTGAGCCGGACACTCGCGATGTTCGCCAGCAGATGCGCCCGCAGGAATTGCACGTCGGGTGAGTCCTCGAGGGACTCGGCGAGGGTCAACAGTTGCTCGTAGACGGCGCACGCGGCCGTGAGATCGGCCGTCAGCCGGTGCTGCTCGGCCAGGGCCAGACCGCTGTCGAACGGCTCCCCGTACAGCTGCGTCACCGCCGCGTTCTGTTCGTGTTCGCCGTCTTCCCGGCTTGTTTCCGGCATCCGTCAGTAGTCCTCACCGCTAGGGCCGGCGGCGACGGTCTCGGCGAGGAACGGTCCCCAGGAGACGGCGTACGGCGACGTGTCGTACGTCAGGTGCTCCGCCGCGGCGTCCAGTCGCCGCCGGGCCAGGGCACGGATCGCGTCCCGGGCGACGCGGCCCCGGTCTTCGCCGGAGGCCGGGTCCCAGCCGGGTTCGAAGGGGCCCGGATCGAAGCCGGGCAGCAGGACACCGACCTCGATGTGCGGCGGCGCGGTCCCGCCGAGGAGGCCCGGCTCCAGGTCCGCCCGGCCGGTCCACCTGTCGTCCGTCCTGGTGAGCGGCACCCGGTTGGGGCCGCCACCGTTCACGTGGACCTCCGCGACGAGCGATCCACCGGCTGAGGGTGCGGCGGTGTGGGCGACGACCTCGACCTCGATCCGGCGTCGCGCGCCGAGCGCGCGGGCGGTCCAGGAGACCGCGTCCTCGGCCGCGTCGACGAAGCCGGGCGGGTAGCGGCGCCAGTCGTTGGTGCCCGGGCCCCGCGCGATCACCCGGCCGCCCGCGACGAGCGTTTCGCCCGCCGCGAGGGCGTAGCCGCCCCCGTGCCGTGCGAACAAGGAGCCGGGGTCGACCGGTACACCTGCCGGACGGCGCTGGTCCAGGGACGATCGGAGGTGGCGCAGGGCCGGTCCGTCCAGCCCGATGGTGTCCGCCGCGTGGTCGACGAGGCGCAGGACGCTCTCCAGGTGGCGTGCCGTGTCCGCCGACTGGGGAGCCGCGCGCCACCACTGGATGAGCGGGTCGAGGGCGTCCCGGTGCTCCTCGATCAGTTCGGCAGTGCAGTCGTCGGGCTGGTCGCCGTCGTCGTCGAAGAGCTGCTGACACCGGTGGGTGAGCGCGGCCAACTCCAGTCCGAGGACGTCCTGTTCGAGGGCCGGGATCCCGTCCGCGTACGACGCCGGCCACCACCTGGCCGCCCAGTGCCCGAGGGCGAGCCGGGCCGCGCTGCCGGCGAGATCGGTCGGATCCGCCGCCACCCGCACGCCGTGCGGCTCCGCCGCCGTACGGTCGTGGACGGCGGTGGCGACGCGCTCGCCGTAGAGAGCCCACAGCCACTGCTGGGCCCGTCCCCTGTCGTTGACCTCCGCGTACGGCGGGCCGGGGGCGCCGAGAACGGGCCAGGTCAGCACGGCACCCGCGACCTCGAGGACGGCCCGGGTGAAGTCGGGGCCCCCGGCGGCCTCGTCGTGAACGGCGGATCCGGCGGGCTCGTCGTCCTGGGCCGCGGAACCGGCGCCCGGGTCGGCGTCGATCCGAATCGTGCCGTCCTCGCGCCGCGCGACATCGACGTGGGCCCGCGCCATCACGCGCTCCTCGGCTCGGCCGCCCGCGTGGGGGCCTTTGACAGGGCGCGCAGCGCCGACCTGACCTTGGCGCGGTGGTCCATCATCACCGAGCGGGCGACGCCGTCGAGCACCGCCCAGGCCGCCGCGAGGTCCTCCAGGGGCGCGTCGCGGACGTCCCGCCCGTGCAGCCGCACCCACAGCCGCCGCATGTAGGCGGTCCACGGGGTACGAAGGTCCTGGGCGAGGGCGTCCAGGACGCCGCCGTCCGGATCGGGGCGGGGGGAGACGGTCATTCTGCGGGCACGCAGGACCGAGGCCTCCCGGCGCCAGCGGCTGTTGACGGCTCGGTGTGCCGCGGTCCGGCCCAGCACGGGTTCCCCGGTGCCCAGCGGATCGAGGCCCACGGCGAGTCGGCCGCCGAGGACCACGGCGACGCGCAGGCTCTCGTCGTGCAGACCGAGCGGGGCGCAGCTGCGGCCGGCCTCCCGGCCGACCAGTTCCGGCACCGTCGGCAGTTCCTCCCGCCGGGCCGACGACTGCAGGACGACGAAGAGCCGTTCGAAGAGTGTGCGGTCCAGCGGGGCGGGAAGCGTGGCCGTGGAGGCGCCGCGGCCGACCTGCGGACGCGGTGGCACCTGGTGCGCGGTCAGTCCCAGTGGTGCCGGCAGGTCGCCCCGGCCCCAGACTCCGCCCGTGTGCGCCCACAGAGCCCGGCCGAACAGCTCTCCGTGTCCGGCCTCGATCAGGGCCGCGTACTCCGGTGCCTCTCCCGCCCGGCTCAGCGTGCCGCAGGCGTCCAGGGCCGCGGCCGCCAGGTCGACCGCCGCGCTCGCGTCGGTGCTCGGGGCCGGGCCCGACAGGCGGCTCTCCCAGGCGGTGGCGAGCTCTCCGTCGAGCCGGGTGCGCCGAGCGGCGTCGGACAGATAGCCCTTCAGCGCTTCCACCGTGCGACCGTCGGTCGTGTCCGCCACGTCCTCGACGACGGCCCTGGCCCTGTCCGTCGCATCCACGTCGGTCGAGGGCGCTCCGTGCTCGGTGGCGAGTTCGAAGCAGCGCTGAAAGTACAGGTCCTGGGGGTTGCCCGCCACGATGCCCAGTGCCCGGCGGGTCTTTTTGAGCAGCGTGAACCACTGTGCCGTCGCCACGAGACGCGCACCGGACCCACGGATCAGCCCGTCCAGGCAGGCGGCCTCGGCCGGTCCGAGGAAGTCCACGGCGAGTTCGGGGCGCAGCGCGGGCCGGACGACCAGCGGCAGCACGATCAGTTTGACCGTCCGGGTCAACGGTGCCCCGCCGGGGCCGCTCAGCGATTCGAGCCCCGGACCGAGGCCACGCCAGGCGTGGTCGATGACCTGGGCGCGCGGTCGGCGCACGCCGGTCGGCTGGCTCGGGGGCGGCATGTGAGGAGCGTACGCCGACCTCAAACAGACGAACGAACCTGGGATCGGTAGGAGTTGCCGGCCGCCTAGCGTCCGTCTCGTCAGGCAGGAGCGACGGCGAACAGCCAACCGTGACCGGAACGACCCACCGCGTGACCCGGCCACGAGAAGGGGAGACCACCATGGGAATCTTCGGAAAGCGCAAGAGCCGCGAGGAGCGGGCCTCCGAGATCGCCGCCCAGGTGGCGGGCGGCAAGGGCTTCTACGGCCGCGCCACGCGCGCGTTCCTCGGCGCGGACGACTTCGCCCGGGTCCAGCAGTCGATGGGCGCGTACACCTCGGGCCTCGGCGTACAGCAGTTGCTGGCCGCGGGGGCGCCGACCACCCAGGCCGTGGTCGTGTCGATCGGCGACACCGGCAAGCTGGTCAACTTCGACCCGGTCGTCGACCTGGTCCTCCAGCCGTCCGGGGCGGCCGACCAGGTCGCCCTCCAGACCATCGTCTCGAAGCTGCGGATTCCCCGGGTCGGCGACCAGGTACTGCTGATCGCCGACCCCGACCGGCCCGGTGGCTACCTGTACGCCGGGGACGGCGTGGCTCCGTGACCCCGACGCCGTACGAACCGTACGAGGCACCGACCTCCGACTCCGTGCTGCTGTCTTTCGACGGCCGGGTGTTGGAGGTGTTCGGCTACGTCGACGCCGCCCGCTACCACCTCCGGGAGGAGCCGCGGCTGGAGTTCAGGTCCGGGCGGTTCCGCAGGCTGACGATCACCGTGAGATCCGGCAGGCATCACGCCATGCCGTACGACGCGGACCGGTTTCCCGGCCTGCACGCCATGGCGGACCTGCTGGCGCGGAGCGTGGCCGAGAGGCGGTGTCTTTGAACGGCGCCTTTGAGATGGCGGACGACGCGAGCGGCCGTGAGCCGACGCAGGCGTCGAGGATCGGTCCGTGTGGAGCGCTGTTCCTGTACTCCCTGGCCGCGGGGCTGTGCATGTCCGGACCGGTCCTGCTGATCGTCGCAGGCTTTACCGGCTCCGCCGCCGGTCTCCTGCTCGCGGGCGTCCTGTGCACCGTGCTCTGTGCTCCCCTCGGCGTCGTCCTGTGGGCCAGCACCGACAACGAGAGGGAGTACAACCGGCGGCTCGACACCGTCGGGGTGGCGGCGACGGCGGAAGTCACCGAACTGACCTACTGGGACGACGGAGAACAGGCCGGTGTCACCGTCGGCCTGCGGATCAGCGGGCCGGGGTGCCCGACGTTCGAGGCGACCTGCAAGCGATCCAAGCCCCCCGCCCTCCGTGTGGGCCTGCGGCTGCCGGCCGTGGTCGACCCGTCCGACCACCTGTTCCGCATCGATTTCTGAGCGCCCGAGCGAAACGGGCCAATTTCCATGGAGGGGGCGCGACTTGGATGAGCGTGGACGACGTACTGAGACTGTGGTGGGTGCTGCCCACAGGCCTGGCACTGCTCGGCTACGGGCTTGCCCTGGTCGGGCTGACCCCGGCCCAGCGAGCGGTCTGGGTGAAGGGGCGGATCGTGGAGGTGGGGCAGCCGGAGCACGGCGCCTCCAAACGGCCCGGGATACCGGTGACGGTCGCGTTCCGAGATCCGGACACCGGGCAGGAGTTCGCCCTGTCCAACGTCGGCAAGCACGGCGACTCGGTCGAGGAGGCCTGGGTGGGCCGTGAGGTGGAGGTGCGCCACCCGCGCGGGCAGCCGCACCGGTTCCGCGTCGTGCTGCACGGTCCGGAGGACAAGAACGGCCGGTACGGCCCGTTCTGCATGGTGGTCCTGCTCCTCATCGGGCTGGTGATCCACGCGACCGTGCTGTGGGGCTACCCGTGGGCACTGCTCGGCTTCGGCACCCTGGTCACGGCCCTCGCGGCACGCAGCCCCGACATCCGTACGGCCCGCGCCCGCGACGCCCTGCTGGCCGATGCCATCGCCGTCCCGGCGCGTGTCGTGGCCGTCACCAGGGACGTCCACACCGACGGGGAGGGCGACGAGATCATCAACCACGCCCCCGTCGTCACCTTCACCACCGCCGAGGGCACCGAGGTCACCGTCCTGTCCCGGGACGGCATCCCCGACCCGCGCCACTCCCTCGGCCGCCGGCTCACCATCCACTACGCCCCCTCCGACCCAGCCGTCTACACCCCCGACCTCGCGGCCGACCGCCGTGCCAATGAGAGGGCCGTGGGCACGATCATCATCCTGCTGATCGCCGGAACAGCGGCCGTCGTGACCGGCGCGATCCTGCTGTGACAGCCCGCGGAACGGACCCTGGCCGACAGGGGCAGCAGCGGGGGAACGATCGGGTGACCAGCCGTGGGTTCTTCCTGTCGTCGCCTGCGTCGAGCCCGTCACTGCGGCCGCCCCGCTCCTGCGACGGCGACTACTCGACGAGAGCGGAGCGTGTCGCGCGGCCAGGAGGCACCGGAACCGGCGGCCCTGCACGCGGGGCGGCCGGCCCCGCGACGAGGTCGCCGTCGCCCGGACGGAAGCGGTGACCCACTGGGTCGGCGACCTCCGCGCGCCCTACAGAGGTGCGCGGGTAGGGCGCCGGCTGAAGGGGCCTCCCTCGACGCGGACGGCCGTACGGGGGCAGTTGGATGTCGGCGCTGTCGAACCAGGTGCCGTGTCAGGTCGGCCGGGTGGAGGAGACCGTCGCCGCAATGGAAGCCAGGACCGAGGTCTCGGGGAGGTGGGGGTAGGCGGCCGCCCGGTGCTGGAAGGAGAGGATCTTCGGGTTCTGGACGACGCCGTCACGCATCTCGATGGCCTTGGTGATCGTGACGTCGCTGTCCCATGCCGTGGGGCCGCTCATGACCTTGCGCAGGTAGGGCAGGAGCGCCTCGCTGATCTCCCAGGTGGCGGAGTTCCACAGGTGGGACGGGCTGTGATCCACCGCGTAGTAGTGGCAGCCCGGACCCACTTCGTGCATGGGCTCGCCGAAGGTGGTCGGACGGGCGAAGGTGAAGCCCATGCCCTCGTCGCAGGCGACGTCGACGAAGAAGGTGCCCGGCCGGAACAGGGCGAGTTCCTCGTCGGTGACGAAGGTGAGCGGTGCGTCGGTGTCCTGCAGGACGCAGTTGACGATGATGTCGAACCCCGCCAGATACTCCGCCAGCGGCTTGGAACCGGCCGCGGTGACCGCCCGCAGGCGCGACGGATCGTCCTCCTGCTCCTCGAAGTGGGCCATCACGACCGAGGGCATCGGCGAGGCCACCGCCGCGGCGGCGCGCTGGGTGAGCACCGTGACGTCGGTGACCCCCATGGCGCCCAGTCCCGTGACCGCTCCGCGCGCCGTGGCGCCGAAGCTGATGACCACCGCACGCAGACGGCGGCCGTAGTGTCCGGTCAGCCCGCCGAGCTGGAGGGCGTGCAGCACCGAGCAGTAGCCGGCGAGCTCGTTGTTCTTGTGGAACACATGGACGCTGAAGGCGCCCGTGGAGGTCCAGTGGTTCATGGCCTCCCAGGCGATCAGGGTCAGCCGTCGGTCGATGCCGAGCTGGGTCATCTTCTCGTCCTGCACGCAGTGCGGCCATCCCCACAGCACCTGACCCTCGCGCAGCGCGGAGATGTCGTCATGCGTCGGCTTGGGCAGCAGCACGATGTCGCTCTCGGCGACGAGTCGCTCGCGGGAGCGCAGGCCGGCCACGAGCGGTCGCAACGCATCGTCGGGGACGCCGAACCGCTCGCCGTAGCCCTGTTCGAGGAAGATTCTCTCGCGTATGTCCGGGGCGATCCGGTCGAGGTGGGCAGGGTGCAAGGGCAGGCGGAACTCGTTCTCCTTGCGGGAGGAGGCGAGTACTCCGAGGCTCATCAGACTCATACGGGTGCGGCTCTCTTCCGGCCGGATGCGATGTACTCCGGCCTATGCCGTTCCCCGAGGGCGACGCCGCAACGGATGACGGCGTACGAAGTGCACTCGGTACCGCAACCGTACTCCCCTGCGGGTCCCCGAGCCGACGTGTCGGGGCGTCGCCAACCCCCTCCCCCGCCCGACCGGGAACTTGCCGGGCGCCAGGGACGTTGTAGCGGGTGGTTGTAGTTGAAGAAGGAACCGTGAAGTGGTTCACCGGCGGCCAGGGCCCGAAGGGCATGCAGGCCGATCGGTTTCGCGCGTTCTGAGGGCCCCGATTCCGAGGCAGCCCGTGCCGCGGGCCTGCCTCGCGCTGCTGCCGTACAGGCTTCTCCCGCCCCGGCGCCCTGCCCCCGCGCCGACGGCGACGGCCCCCACGCGTTCGAAAGGAAAACCGTGACCACTGACACCGTCAACCGGGGCACCGAGCCGGCGGACCGCGCAGGGACGACGGAACACTCGCCCAGCGGCCGGGGCAGCGATTACGCCGCGCTGTCCCGCGAGGTGAAGCAGAGCGGGCTGCTGAGGCGGCGGCCGGGCTACTACTCCGTCAAGGTCGGCGCGAACCTGCTTCTGCTGGCCGCCGGATGGACGGCGTTCGCCCTGATCGGGCAGTCGTGGTGGCAGCTCGTGACCGCCGCCTTCCTCGCGGTGATGTTCACCCAGACCGGGTTCATCGGGCACGACGCCGGACACCACCAGATCGCCGCCTCCAAGCGCGTCAACAACCTGCTGGGCCGCGTGCACGCCGACCTGCTGATCGGGCTCAGCTACGGCTGGTGGATCTCCAAGCACAACCGGCACCACGCCCACCCCAACCACGTCGACCGCGACCCCGACATCGCCGACGGCCCGATCGCCTTCACCGAGGACCACGCCCGCGTCCGCAGCGGGGCGTACGCCTGGCTGGCCCGCCACCAGGCCTGGCTGTTCTTCCCGATGCTGCTCCTGGAAGGACTCGCCCTGCACGTCGCCGGCGTACAGGCACTCCTCGACCGCACCGGCAACGCGCACTCACGGAAGGCCAAACTGACCGAGGCGGGACTGCTGACGGCGCACGTCGCCGGCTACCTCGCCGCCCTGTTCCTGGTCCTGTCCCCCGTCCAGGCCGTGGTCTTCCTCCTCGTTCACCAGGGACTGTTCGGGCTGTACATGGGCTGCTCCTTCGCTCCCAACCACAAGGGCATGGCCATCTTCGGCAAGGACGACAGGATCGACTTCCTGCGTCGGCAGGTACTCACCTCACGCAACATCCGCGGCCACCGGCTCACCGACTTCGCGCTCGGCGGACTGAACTACCAGATCGAGCACCACCTGTTCCCGTCCATGCCGCGGCCCGGACTGCGCCATGCCCAGAAACTCGTACGCTCCTTCTGCGCCCGGCAGGGCATCGCCTACCACGAGACCGGGCTCTTCAATTCCTACGCCCAGGTGCTCCGCCACCTCCACGCGGTCGGCGGCCCTCTCCGACCCGAACTGGAGTACTGATCTCTCGCTCCTGGTGGGTGAACTGGCGACTGCACGCTGCCTGCCATCACCGCTGCAGATTTCACAGTGGCAGGAGCAGCCCGCGCGCGTAAGGCAGGAGCGGGTGCGGCACAGTCGTGGTTGCCTTCAGCCAGGTTGGAAGAACGCGAGCATTTTCTGGGCGGCATCGGGCGACGTCAGCAATTCCTGGATGTCCGCGGACATCCTGGCGGCGGCGCTGGTGCGTTCGAACATCTCGCGTTCGTATGCTTCGACGGCGGTGTGAAAGTCGTCCGGGTGCGCGGCCAGCGCGAGACCGAGCAGGGCGCCGTCGAGCAGCGCCATGTTGGCGCCCTCTCCCACCGGTGGCATCAGGTGCGCGGCATCTCCGACAAGCGTGACGTCTGGCGTCGACGGCCACGTCAGGCCCACCGGGAGAGCGCTGATCGACCGCGGCACGACCGTGTCGTCGCAGGCCGCGATCAGCGCGGTGACCCGTGAGTCCCAGCCAGGCAGCAGATCGATCAGCCGCGCCCTGGCGGCGGCCGGGTCGTCAAAGGGGATGCCGCTGGTGGTGAACCAGTCCTCGGCGGTGTTGTAGAAGCTGAGGCCGATACGAACACGGCCGTCGCCGTTGCGCTGCGCCCCCAGGGATATTCCGTTGCCGAGCACCCAGTAGTTGCCGCGCCCGACCATCGCCGCGAGGTCGGGATGCGTGCGGTCGATGTCGGGAATGCCGATCTCGACGACGTTCTGGCCGATGTGCGCCGGGCGAGCGTCGGTGAGCAGCGCGCGGACCCGGGACTGCGCACCGTCCGCGCCGACCAGCAGGTCATACGTCGCACTGCTGCCGTCAGCGAAGCGCAACAGGCCCTTGTCGGTGGATGCGAACGCGTGCCCCCAGCGCACCACGCCTTCGGGGAGGGAATCCAGCAGCAGGTCGCGCAGATCGGCGCGGTCGACCTCGGGTCGATCCAGCGGGGCGTCGTCGGGTGTGTCCTCCTGGAGCAACAGGGTGCCATCCGGCTCGAGAAGACGCATGTCCTGACCTTCACCACGGGCAATCGCGTAGAACCGGTCGATCAGACCGGCCTCGCGCAGCGCCCGCTGACCGGAGTGGATGTCGAGCATGCCGCCCTGACCGCGCGCCCCGCGCGACGGTTCACGTTCGTACACGACGGAGCCGATGCCGTTCACGTGCAGGACCCGGGCGAGAGCCAGGCCGCCGAGGCCGGCTCCGACGATGGCGATGGTCATGGTTACCTCCTCGATACGCTGTACGGATCGATACACTGTATCGCCCGAGGCAATGTATCGTCAGCGGTATGTTGGTGTGGGAGAGGCCAGAGCCACCGAATCGACCCGCCCCGGCCCCACTGAGCCGGGAGCGGATCGTGCGAGCGGCGATCCAGTTGGCCGACGCGGACGGCCTCGAGGCGGTGTCACTACGCAAGGTCGCCACCGCTCTGGGCGTCGGGCCGATGCGGCTGTACAGCTATATCGCCGGCAAGGAGGAGCTGCTCGACCTGATGGTCGATGCGGCCTATGCCGAGATCCAGCCGCTGGGAGACGACTGGCGGGAGGTGCTGCGGTCTCTTGCCGAAACCACCCGACAGGCCGCTCACCAGCACGAATGGCTCGCGGACCTGCTCGGTGGACGACCGCAGCTCGGACCGCACGCGCTGGCCAGGGGCGAGACCGTCGTGGCCGCACTGGACGGCTTCGGCCTTGACGACATCATGCCGGTGGTTGGCGCGGTCGACGCGTACGTGATCGGCGCGGTGCGGCGGGAGATCGCCGGACGGCGTGCCGAGCGGGCCACCGGAATGGACGAGAAGCGCTGGCAGGCCTCGCTCGGGCCCTATCTGGAACGGACCTTCGCCACCGGCCGGTTCCCCGCGCTGGCCACGGTCGTGCGCGACGCCGCCCACCTGGACGCCGACCACACCTTCCGGATCGGCCTGGACTTCCTGCTCGACGGCATCGAAGCCCGCATCTCAAGGTGACGCGCGGCCGAACGGCCGGACTGGTACCGCCCACGCCGCCCGAACGCGGTGGCGAATGTTCCCGTCCGCTCCCGCAGAGGGCGGGACGGGCGTCAGCGGGGATCAAAATCCTTACACGCAAGCCCACGCCCACAGGAGCGCTCACTCTCAGCGCGCAATTCGGCGTGGGTCGCGCCGGTTCAGTGCTGCCGCTTGCCGTGGTAGCGCTCGGCCAGGCGGGCGAGTGCGACGGCGGCGAGCAGAAGGCCGAAGTCGCGCAGGGCGATGTCGTAGTGGTCGGGGATGGTCAGGAGGTTGACGATGATGCCGACCAGCCAGCCGGCCACCAGCCAGGCACCGAAGCGAGGCGCAAGGCCCACGGCGATACCGGCGACGACTTCGATCACGCCCACGGCGTACATGGCTGCCTGGGCGCTGCCGGGAACGAGGTCGTTGATCCAGGGCGCGAGGTAGGCGGGCCAGTCCACGAGCAGGTTGGCGAACTTGTCCAGCCCGAACAGGATCGGCGCCACCGTGAAAGCGGTGCGCAGGATCACGAACGCCTGATAGCCGGGATCGGCCAGCAGCGCACGCCGCGAGGCGGCGGGGGACGTGGCTCTTGCGGTTGCGGAGGTCATGACGACTCCTTCTATCGACAACTCTCATTACCTATAGAAGCGCCGTCCCCTTCTTTAGTCAATGACTGTTGGTTTTACACTGGTGTTCGTGGACGACCCGAAGGAAGTACGCGACGCCGATGTCTCCGCCATCGCCGCTCTGGACGAGCCGACGCGCAGGAGGCTGTACGACCATGTGGTGCGCCAGCCCGGCCCGGTCGGCCGGGACGAAGCGGCCGCCGCACTCGGTCTGGCGCGGCAGACCGCAGCGTTCCACCTTGACCGTCTGGCCGATGAGTCCCTGCTCGACGTGGTCTACGAGCGGCGCAGCGGGCGGGCCGGTCCGGGGGCGGGCCGGCCCGCCAAGCTCTACCGGCGTTCGGCGAAACAGATCGCGGTCAGCCTGCCGGACCGGCGCTACGAACTCGCCGGGCGGCTGCTGGCACAGTCCGTGGAGGAATCCGCGGCGACGGGTGCGCCGGTGCAGGATGTGCTGCACCGCAGGGCCGAAGAGCTCGGCACCTTGTTGGGCGGGCCGGACAGCGGAAGTCTTTTCGACCTGCTGGAGCGGTACGGGTTCGAGCCGCAGCACGAAGAAGGCGCCATCGTGCTCGGCAACTGTCCCTTCCACTCCCTGGCCCGTGAATACACGCAGACGGTCTGCGGCATGAACCTCCATCTGCTGCGCGGTGTCCTTCACGGACTGGGCGAGAGCGGGTACGCGGCCCGTCTGTCGCCCAGCCCCGGCCGGTGCTGTGTCCGGTTGGAGCCCGCCGCCTGACCGACCCACGCGACAGAAGCGGCAGCTCGCTCAGTGCGGCGCTTGTGACGTCGACGGCCAGCGGTGTGACGGTGAACATCGAGGAGTAGGCGCCACTGCGAGGCCGATGAGGAGGGCGAGGGCGAAGTCGGTCAGGGCGTCGCCGCCGAGGACGGCCAGTGCGGCGAGGATGAATGCGGTACCCATGCCGGTGCAGACGGCGCGGGGCAGGGTTTGCCGGAGCGCCTGGTTGGCGATGCGGGCGAAGGGCATCTTGCGGTCGCGGCGCGTCCATCCAAGGGCGAGGTTCAGCGGCCTCACCAAGACTGCCGGGTGGCGACGGCGGCCTCGCTCACGCGGTGACGGAATAGCTCAGATCCTGTGCGGTGAGGGAGTCAGGAACCAGCCGCAACCACGTCGTGCCCCTCTCCGCGGGGTCGTCGTACAGGTAGTGAACGAAGCGTGTGTCCCAGCGGGACTCGTCCTCGCCGAGGTAACGGATGAGCTTGCGCCGGCCTCGCGCTGCGTCGAAGGGCACGAGCTCGGCATCACCACGAGCAATCACCTGCTGGACAAGGCCTGTTTCGATGTCACAGACGTCGACCACGAGGGCGACCCCGGGGTTTGACCTGACCTGATCGAAGAGCCTGGCCCACGGCCCCGTAAGGACCCAAAATGCTCCGTCCTCCCACAGAAACCACACGGGTCGCACCGCCGGGCCAGAGGTCGCGATGCGCGCGGTGAGCGGCTGGCTGAGAAAGGTGTCCACATCGAACGCAGGAGAGGTCACCCGTTCATTCTCTTCTCGCCGGAGTCCATTGGAATCCGACCTTGGACCTAAGCCCCCTGGCCCAGCGTTCACCGCCGTCGCCTCCCGCCGCGCCACGGCGTCTGTCCCTGTCCGTCGGATTGTCGGGCACCAAGGTCCATGACAGTCAGGTCCTGATCCCACTCCGGCATGCCGGCTTCTGCCGCAGACTCCACCGCCGCTACGAGCGCACGGCGTGTCCCGGTCAGCGATCCCCTGGCGGAACACCCTGACGAACCCATCCAGCTCGCCGACAGAAAAGGGTTGGAGTACGGCGGCGCCCCGCTGTTACGGTCCTGATGGACCGTGAAGTCGTCGTATGGAGGTGAGACCCGTGAACACAGTTACCCATGGGTGCTCCCTCAACCCGTCACGGTCCGGCGGCTGACGTTCGGTGTCGCCAGGAGCGCCTAGATCGAGGCACTCCTGGAGGGAGACTCCGATGAACACACAACCTTTCACATCTGGCCTGAGCGAGAACGCGCTGATGATCACGCGCGTCGCGGACAGGCAATGGCATGCGCTGGATGACGACCTCGTGGTCGGTCGCGGGCATGCGCAACACCGGCCCGACGGACGCTTGTTCGTCAGCATCGACGCCTGGCACGACGTGATCTTCGACCGGCTCGCCGAGGTGATGCTGGCTGAACTGCCGGCACCGCTGTACACGGTGGTCGACGAAGCCGATGTCGAGCTGACGGCCGGCTGGCGGCGGGCCGGTTTCACGATCCGGCGCCGAGAGTGGGAGTACGTCGTGCCGACCGACCCGCGGGTCACAGGGCTTGAAGCAGCCATGCCGCCTGCGGGCGTGACGATCGTGCCCGCCGGTCAGGCGGACGAGCGTCTGCTGCGGGCGGTGGACCGCGCGATCCGTGACGAAGTCGAGGCGACCGTCGGGTGGCAGTCCATGCCTGCGGAGGTGATCCCCCGGCTCGAAGGCGACACCATCGTGGACCCGTCGAAGTACGCGGTGGCCGCGGTGGCCGACCGCTACCTGGGTCTGATCCGGGTGGTGACGGTCAAGCGACCACGCATCGGGCTGGTCGCGGTCCGGTCCGACGAGCAGCGCCGTGGCATCGCGCGGGCGCTGCTGGCCCACGCACTGGGGACGATGCACCGCTCCGGTGTCGCCGCGGCCTGGACCGAGGTCCAGGAGTCCAACCACGCGGCCTCGGCGCTGTTCGGGGGCATCGGCGCCCGGCCGATGAGCAGCAACCTGGAGCTGGCGCGATGACGAAGAACAAGAACGTCATCGAGGTCGAGGGCAAGGTCGTCGAGTGCCTGCGCAGCGCCATGTTCACCGTGGAACTCGAGAACGGCCACCAGGTGCTCGCGCACATCAGCGGGAAGATCCGCAAGAACTACATCAAGATCATGCTGGAAGACCGGGTGCTGGTGGAGCTCCCGCCGTACGACCTGACGCGCGGACGGATCGTGTTCCGGTACCGGAACTAGCGGCGATCGGCATCCTCCGCGACAGCTGATCCTTGCCCCGGTCACAGCGTTTCCGTGACCGGGGCAAGGTCATTGTGACGTCTCCCTGAAGCAGGGAACGGATCACAGGAGGGCTTGTCCCTGCGCGAGCGGTGCTGCTGCCGGCGAATCAGCGCCGGGTCCGGGGCGTCAGGTGGCGGTGGGCCAGGTCCGCAGCAAAGCGGCGATCTTCCCGGCAGTGCAGGCAGGGTCGAGGAGCAGGTCCTTCAGGGCGACGGCATCCTCGCGGGCGGGCTTGACGGGCATTCCAGCGGCTTCCAGGTACATGACACCCGACGCGGCGGCGACGGCCATTGGAACGCTCCAGCCGGCGGCACCGGCCCAGCGCGTGCACCAGGGCTGCGGCTTCGGCGTAGGGACCTTCGTAGACGGGTTGCCCGAGCAGCTCGGCGCGGTGGCGGGCGACCGCCGAGAGGGGAACGCCGTAGTCATCGGGGCTGGATCTCCTGCCCCGGCCGCCTCGGCGACCTGAAGGATCCAGGGAACGTCGATGACAGCAGCGGCCGCGACGCTCTCGCTGCCCCCACTCCCATGACCGGCCTGGGCTCATTCGTCGAGCAGGGTGCCGACCAGGCCGAGGAGTCCTTGCAGCGCCGGTGCGGCGCCTGCCGGCCGGTGGGCCAGGGCGAGTTCCACGGTGGGCATGGGTGCGGTCACGTGCTTGAGCCGCACTCCGGGTATGCGCAGCGCGCGGGCGCGCCCCTCGGGCACCGGCGCGATGCCGACGCCCGCGGCCACGCTGAGGAGAAGCTGCTCGTCGTCGGGCTCTTCCCGCACGATGCGCGGCCCGCCGTCGGGCCACAGCTGCCGGGAGATCACGTCGTGCATTCCAGGGGCGTTCTCGCGCGGCCAGAGGATCACGGGTTCTGCGGCGATCTGCCCGCGGGTGATCCTTCGTTCGCGGGCGAGGGGATGCTCCGCGGGGACGGCCACAAGGAGTTCCTCGCGGGCGATGTGCCGGCACTCCAGACCCTCGCCGTCCAGCGGCGGCCGTACGAAGGCGGCGTCCAGCCTCCCGGCCAGCAGCTCGGTGATGTTGTGCGAGGTCCACCCGGTGCGTACGACGAGATCCACGTCCGGATGGCGGGCCCGGAACTCCGTGAGGAGTGCGTCGACCGGGCCACCGCGAGCGGAGCGGGTCAGGGCCAGGCGCAGTTGCCGCCGCTGTCCGCCGACGGCCGCACGGATCCGTTCCTGCGACGCGGCCACGTGGGCCAGCAGTTCGCCGGTTTCGCGGGCCACAACCTCACCGACGGCGGTCAGCCGACAGCCCCGGCTGTTGCGTTCGAGCAGCGGTGCGCCAATGTCCCGTTCCAATGCTTTGATCTGCTGGCTCAGAGCGGGCTGGGCGATGTGCAGTCGGTGCGCGGCCCTCGTGAAGTTCAACTCCTCGGCCAGCACGAGGAAATACCGCAGCCGCCGCAGGTCCATCCTCAACTATAAGCAGGTCTTATGGCGTTGGACATGACTGGTCTTGGACAGGTCTGCAACTGCCCGCCGACAGTGGGACGCACACGGTTCGGCGATCAAGGGAGAGCCATGGGCTACAAGTTCGACGCGGTCGTTGTCGGAGCCGGGGTCATCGGGCTCACCACCGCGCTGCGACTGCAGCAGAACGGTGCCCGCGTGGCCCTGGTCGCGGCCGAGCCATCGGCCACGACGACGTCCTCGGTCGCCGCGGCCGTCTGGTACCCGACCCGTACACGGTTCGAGACGCGCGTGCTGGACTGGGCCACCCGCACCTATGACGAGTTCGCTCGCCAGGCCGCGAACGGGGTGCCCGGCGTGGTCATGCGCCCCACCCGCATGCTGCTGCGCGGCGAGCGCCAGGACGTTCCCTGGTGGGCCTCGGCCCTCCCCGACCTGCACACCCTGCGCGAGGACGAGGTGCGGGCTCCGTTCACCGGCGGCTGGGAGTTCACCGTTCCGACCGTGGAGATGTCCCACTACCTGCCCTGGCTCCAGCAGACCTTCGACGCAACGGGCGGCACACTGATCCGTCGTCGTATCGACGCCCTCGAACAGGCGGGCGTATGGGCTCCCGTGGTGGTGAACGCTTCCGGCCTGGCAGCCCGCGCCCTGTCCGGCGACACCGAAGTACGGCCGGCGCGAGGGCAGTTGGTCCTCGTCGCCAACCCGGGGCTGCACACCTCCGTGCGCGACGAGGACAACGCCGACGGCCACACCTACGTCCACCCCCGCAGCAGGGACGTCGTCCTCGGCGGCACCTTCGAGCTGAACGAGTGGGACACCACGCCGTCCCCGGCCACCGCCGCGGCGATTCTGCGCCGCTGCACCGAGCTGCTGCCGGAGCTGGAGGGCGCCCCCGTCCTCGGCCACCGGGTCGGCCTACGCCCCTGGCGGGACAGCGGCGTCCGCCTGGAGACCGACCCCCGCCCGCCCGGCCGGATACGACGGCTGGTGCACAACTACGGCCACGGAGGCGCCGGAGTCACGCTGGCCTGGGGCTGCGCCGACGCCGCTGCCGCATTTGTCCACCACTCCGGTTAGTACTGCTCCCTTCCTCGAAGACTGCTCCAAGACCGGAGGTACGCCGATGGGCTCCGTCGAGACCGCTGAGGTCGACACTCCCGCCACGGCTCGGCCGTCGGAACACGACCGCAACCCGGTCGGCCGCCGGTGAAGCCCCCCGCCGCGGTGCGGCGCCGCACGCTGCTGCTCGCCGCGCTCGCTGCCACCGGCGCGGCCGTAACCGGTCGCGGTGATCGAATCGAGAGCCAACAGCGCCACCGAGCGCCGCAAGACCGTGTTCCCTCTCCCCCCACGGCCACGCCGGCAGCCTGGCATTCAGCCCGGACGGAAACACGCCGGCCGCCGGGCTGTCCGTGGTCCAGGGCACCCACAGCACGCTACGGCTGTGGGACGTTGCCGAGGGCACCGCGACCACCCCCTGGCCCGACCAGGTCGAAGACCTGACGAAGGCGGCCTTCGGCCCGGTCGGCAGGACGCCGGCCATGACCGGCACGTTCGCCACGTCCCTGGGGAACATCGCCGATCGCACCAGCATCGCCCTGCCTCACCCCCGGCCAACCCTGGACCTCGCGTTCGCCCCGGACGGCAGGACCCTGGCCACCGGAGGCCGCGACGGCACGGCACGGCAACGCGGTGGCCTTCAGCCCGGACGGCAGGACCCTGGCCACGGGCGGTCTCGACGCCACGGTGCGGCTGTGGCCGACCCGATGACCCGACCTCGGCCACGCACAACTCCCCCGGAAACCAACCGGGTGGCCATGGACGGCACCCAGTCATGACTCAGCGATGTGGAGCCCGCGGCGAGGACCCGTCGGCGCTGACACCGTTCGTGACCCGCAGGAAGTCCAGCTTCTCCGCGTCGGCGGAACCCGCGGCCACCGTGTAGACGACGAGGCGGACGTCGCAGCCCGGGACGGTGAGCACGTCGCAGTCGCACGTCACCTCGCCGACCTGGGGGTGCACGATGGTCTTGCGGGCCGAGACGTGCGGGCCGACCGCACCCTCGTCCCACAGCCGGGTGAACTCCGCACTGGTGGAGCGCAGTTCCTCAACCAGGTCGGCCAGTCCACGGTCGCGGGGGTAGTTGACGAGAGCCGTGCGCAGATCGGCGACGAGGGCGGAGTTCAGGGTGTCGCCGCCCTGGAGCACGGGCCAGGACGCGAGCCCTCTGGATCCCACGGCGAAGACCGCCCGCACCAGGTTCCGCTCGGCGCGTGTCCGTGCGCTGGGGTCGCCCAGCAGCACCGCCCATGCTGGAGTGCAGGACAGCAAGGTCCAGTCGGCACTGAACACGCCCACCGGAAACTCCCCCAGGCGAGCCAGCATCCGTTGGACGCCCGCCGGCACATGCGTGGAGATCGTTCCCTCCTGGGGAGGCAGGAGGCCGGCCAGCCGGTAGGCGTGGTCGCGTTCCATCGGCTGTAGCTGCAGTGCCCTGGCCAGGCTCGCGACGACCTGCGCCGAAGGGCTGGTGGCGCGTCCCTGCTCCAGCCGGACCACATAGTCGACCGACAGTCCTGCGAGGTCGGCCAGTTCTTCGCGCCGCAGGCCCGCCGCACGTCGTCCTGGCCGGGACGTCCGCCCGACGTCGACGGGCGAAAGCCGGTCGCGCCAGCGGCGCAACGCCGTGCCAAGGGTCTCGTCCACCCGGCCATTGTGTCCTGCGGACAGCAGTTGTGCCTGGTACTGGCAGTCCTACCGTCGCAGAGGGCACTGGTTGTCCTCTCGGCACGGGCCGAGAGTGCCTGCATGACAACAACGTTCATCACAGGAGCCAACAAGTCCCTCGGGTACGAGACCGCCCGCCGATTGATCGACACCGGCCACACCGTCATCATCGGTGCTCGCGATCCAGGGCGCGGCCAGGCGGCAGCCGACGCGCTCGGTGCCCGCTTCGTCCAGATCGACGTGACCGACGACGCGTCGGTGGCCGCGGCCGCCGCCGACGTCGCGGCTCGCGAGGGGGGCATCGACGTCCTCATCAACAACGCAGGAGTTCACGAACCACACATCCCCGCCGACCGGCTCACGGCCGCTCACGCCGACGCGGTGTTCGAGGTCAATGTGGTGGGGATCGTCCGGGTGACGCACGCGTTTCTGCCCCTGCTGCGCAAGTCCGCGAACCCGGTCATCGTCAATGTGTCCAGCGGCATGGGGTCGTTCGCGGCAACCCACGACCCCGCGCGCGTCGAGTCAAGGCCCGTAGCGCCGCTCTACACGGCCTCGAAGGCTGCGGTGACCATGCTGACCACGCAGTACGCGAAGGCCTGGGCGGACGTGAAGGTGAACGCGGCCGACCCGGGCTACACAGCGACCGACTTCAACGGGCACAGCGGCCCGCAGACGGTGACCGAAGGGACCGATGCGATCGTCGAACTCGCCACCATCGGGGCGGACGGACCGACGGGAACCTTCCGTGACCGTCATGGAGCGGTGGCCTGGTGAGACAGCACACCCTGGGTAGAGGGACCCGGCGGCGGTCGGGCGACCGCGGTGCCGGAGTCGGCGAGCGGAGAGCCCATGAGGGAGATCGGCGCGCCGATGACGGCCCGGTGGCACGGTCAACGTCTGGAACGGGCTCGTCGCCAATGTCGAGCAGCAGGCCCACAGAGCGTCGTCGAGCCAGGCCTACTCGAACGGGACGGCAGAAGTCCCCGGAATCATGCCCATGGCCTTCGCCACGTCGGTGATGGGGTGGGTGCTTCCCGCCGGGAGTCCGGGTTCAGCGGATCACGAACGTCATCATGCTTCGAGCGGGGAGCGTGACGGTGAAGGAGCCGTTCGATACGGCGGTCGTCCCCTGGGACGCGACATTCCTGCTCGCGTCGGTCAACCAGGACGAGACACTGGGCCCGGCGCTGTTCGCCAGGGTGAACTGCTGACTCACCGCGGCAGCCCCCTTGTTGACGGCGACAACGACCGTGGAGCCGCCGCCCCGGTACGCCGAGACGTAGACATCCGTTGCCGGCTTCGCCGTCGCCTCGACCCGCACATACCCGGGTCGGACGAACCTGGCGAAGTGCGCCATGGTGGCGCCACGCTTGCTGATCTTGCCGTCCTCGCGCATGGGGCCGTAGCTGCGCCGGATGTACCACCAGATGTAGGCCTGGAACTCGGCGTCCACCATGGCACGGTGGATGTGCTCCCCCACGTCGAGTGCCTGGGGCCAGAGGTCCGCCGAATCCGTGCTGTTGGGGTAGTAGACCTCCGTCATCCAGAGTTCTTTACCCGCGCCCTTCTGCTTGAAGAGCGGGTAAGGGAAGTTCGCGAACGGCGTGCCGTAAAGGTGCGCCCCGATGATGTCCACGTTGGCGAGTGCCGCCGAGTCGTTGAGAATCGGGTCCGACATGTTCTTCAGGTACTGGAAGGACTCGGGCGCGATGACCCTGGTCCCGATGGAGCCGGCGTTCTCCCGAAGGAAGCGAACCATTTCGGTGGGCGTCCACCACGTCCAGTCCTGCGCGTAATCGGGCTCGTTCTGCACAGATATGCCGTACAGATTCACTCCGTTGTTCCGCAGGTACGTGGTGAAGTCGTTCAGGTGCTGGGCGTAGGCGCCGTACATGTCGTACCTGAGGCGTCGCGCGTTGGTCTGGCTGCCGTGGACGAAGGTCTCGACCATGGAAGCGGGCGGATTCCATGGCGAGGCGATGACGATGGCGCCGAGCTCGACCGCGCGCTTCGCCGTCGCCAGATCGCGGTTCCAGGCCCCCCGGTCCTCGGGGACCGGGATCCTCAGCACGGAGAACCCGAGCCTCCCGTCTCCGGTCCCGAACGCCGTGTCCCGCTGGGCCGCTGTGAGTTCGCCGATCCAGGCTGCGTGGCTCATGCCGCCGAAGCCGCGGATCGTCTGCCGCGTTGCCGACGGGTCGATGACCGCCGTAGCGGCAGCCGTCACGGCCCCCGCATCAGAGGCTCTCGTCACCGACGTCGCGGCGGTGAGAACAGGCAGGGCCCCTAATGTCGCCAGGACGGTCCTGCGGCTCGTCGAACTTTTCTCCCCGCTCAAAGGCTTATTGCGGCTCTGCGTCACGTTTCCTCCTCAAGGATGATGGGAGCGCTCCCACCATCAGGAATGGCTACACACTTGCCGTTTTCGACGGGAGGCGCTGTTGATTTCGCCCAGCCACCACTCAAAGGTTCGACAGGACACCAACGTCGTTCGATATCGTGAACACTGTCCAAGTGGCGGACCTGTCGAAAGTTAACGATGCCACTCACCGCGGTCAACCCCCTCGACGCGTACGGCCACCTCGGATCGCTCAGCCAGCGACGCACGCGACGGACATTCCGCACCAGCGGACAGGTAGCGCTGAATCACCTTCCGCTGCTCGTCGGTAAGTTGCCTGCGGGTCACACTCGACCGTCGGCGCGCAGAGAACTCGGCGGACGGCTCTGCGGAGCCAGTGCGCGGCCGGTACGAGGCAGACCATATCGCTGCGGGCTGCGAGGGTCATCGCGGCCAGATGGCTGGGAAGGACCACGCTGACCCGCCGCTGGAGGTTCTGCTCGCCAAGGGCGGTGTCGAGGGGGCCGGTGAACCGGCCGCGCCGGCTGACCGCGACGTGTGGGGTGCGGCGAGCCGGACCGGGGGCAGCGGCCCTTCGGTGAGCGGATGACCGGGCCGTACGGCCGCCACCATGCGGAGGCTGACCAGTTCTTCGACCTGGGTTTCCGGGTCCACGTGGTCGATGGATCCGACCTCCAGGTCGATTCGGCCGTCGCGCAGTGCGGGACCGGCCTCCAGTTCTTCGGCCCGGACCCGGAAGGAGACCCCCCGCACCTCCTGCTGGGCCAGTTGCAGCAGTCCAGGGGCCGGCGCCGCGCCGACCAGGTCGGCGGCTTGGAGGGTGAAGGTGCTGCGGAGGCCGGCCGGGTCGACGCTCGCGCCAGCGCTGAGCAGAGCTCCAAGGCTGCGCACCACGGCGGCGGCTTCCTCACGCAGGGCCTGAGCGCGTGGGGTGGGGACCATGGCCCGTCCGGCCCGGACCAGGAGGGGGTCCTGGAGGATGCGGCGCAGCCGGGCCAGGGTGCGGCTCATGGCGGCGGGCGAGGTGTGCAGACGTGCGGCAGCCCGGGTCACGCTGTTCTCGGCCGGCAGAGCATCCAGCGCGATGGCGAGATTGGCGTCGATGGCCGGATCCGGGCTGCTCAGCAGGATGAGGGGCGTTCCGAACCAGCCCGACCTCTGAGGTTCGCTCGTGATCAATACACCTGGCGGGTGAGAACAAAGACAGTCACGACCAACCGATGCCGTGGGAAACCAGCAAGGTCCCAGCCATCCCGGCCGCGGCCGACGGACAGAACTGACCGCGTCACGGATGGTAGATGTCCCAGCCGGTCGACGCGGTGGGTGACGGTCTCGGCGTCGACCGGCCCGCGTGGCACTGCGCGGGACCCTGTGCCGGGAGCAGCCGGTGCACACCGATCCGTGCCGTCCCGAACCGCACGTCCACGTCCCCGGCCGTGGCCAAGTCCGCTGTCAGCTCAGGCAGTTCTCCGCCGGCCAGAGGTGTGCCCGCGTAGGCCGCGACAAGGACCCGGACGCAGGTGCCGTCCTGTCCGGTGGGAAGACCGGCCGGGAAAGCGACGGTTCGGGTTCTGCCGCCGTCCGCGGACAGTCCGTAGCGCATGACGAACGACATCTCCGGCCTCGTCGTCGTGGCCGTGAAGGTCCAGAACTCGACCTGGACGGCGAGCGGTCGGCACAGCACCCGGACATCGCCCGTACGCGGTCCGCGGACGACGACCGATGCCTGTGCGTACGACGGGTCTGCCCCGTCGGTCGTCCCGTGGAAGGCGACCGCGGTCCGCAGCCAGGCCGCCTGTTCCCGTCCCGACCAGTCGCCCACGTCGCGGCAGCCGCCGGTCCGCGCGCCCGTGGACGCGTACCAGCAGCCGGTCGCGAGCAGCGCGAGGGCCGTCGCGCCCGCCGTCAGGACTGCGTGGCGGAAGCGGGTGTGGGTGCTGTGCATGGTCTCCCTCGATCGGAAGGGGGCGGGCCGCGGACGTCGCGTGGTTCGGACGGCGAGCAGCCTGCTGGTCTCCTGACCGCGGCGGGGGCCTCGATGGCCCGCTGTGTCCGTCCCGTGATCAAGGAGGGGCTCGGGGGTACGGCGAAGGGCGTGCCGTCCGTCTCGTGGCAAAGGTCCGGCAGGGCCGGCCGGAAGACGGTTTGCCGATCAGCACCCTGGTTTCCGGCGATTCGTAGCCGAATTTCCCAAACAGTTGAGCGCTTGTCGTCCGCTCTTCACGCTGTGCCCTGTCAAGTGCCCGACGGCCAGGCCTCGGGTCCCAGCGCTGCAGAAGCGAGACCAGCATGGTGCGTGTCCGTGCGTCCCTGTCCCAGCTGCCCGCCTACGTCCCGGGCCGCAAACTGCCCGGCGCCGTCGTGCTGGCCAGCAACGAATCCCCGTACGGGTTGCTGCCGGGGGTGGCCGAAGCCCTCGCCGAGGCCGCCGGCGGCGTTTCGCGGTACCCCGATCTGCACGCCGCCTCGCTGATCGAGGCTCTGGCGGCGCACCACGGGGTCGAGCCGGACCGGATCGCGGTGGGTGCCGGTTCCTCCGAGGTGTGCGGGCAGTTGCTGCACACCGTCGTGGGGCCCGGTGACGAGGTCGTCTTCGGCTGGCGCTCGTTCGAGGCGTACCCGATCCTCACCTCCGTGGCAGGCGGTACGGCGGTGCGGGTGCCGCTGCGTGAGCACACCCTCGACCTCGACGCCATGGCCGCGGCGATCACCGCCCGGACCCGGCTGGTCTTCGTGTGCAACCCCAACAACCCGACCTCCACGGCGGTCGGGGCGCGGGCCCTGACCGACTTCGCGGACCGGGTGCCGCGGGATGTGCTGATCGTCGTCGACGAGGCGTACCGGGAATACGCCGATCCCGCCCTGGTCCCCGACGGGCTCGCCCTCCTGGGTGACCGGCCCAACGTGGCGGTGTTGCGGACCTTCTCGAAGGCGTACGGCCTGGCTGGGCTGCGGGTCGGCTACTGCGTCGCGCCGCCCGGGATCGCGGCGCATGTGCGCCGCACGCAGGTGCCGTTCAGTGTCAGCGCGCTCGCCCAGCGGGCCGCCGTGGCCGCCCTCGGTGAGGGCGCGGAGGTCACCCGGCGGGCCGCCCTCACGGTCGCCGAACGCGACCGTGTCACCGGGCGGTTGCGGGCACTGGGCCACGACGTGCCCGACTCCCGCTCCAACTTCGTCTGGCTGCCGCTCGGCGAGGACAGCACTCCCTTCGCCGGGCACTGCGCGGACGGGAAGGTCGTGGTGCGCCCGTTCCCCGGCGAGGGCGTCCGGGTGACGATCGGGCTGCCGGAGGAGAACGACGCCTTCCTCGCGCTCGCGGCGAGCCGGCAGGGCTGACGGCGATGCGCCCCGGTCCCTACGAGCGCCATCGCGAGCTGCTGCAGAGCGTCGTTCGCGCGATCGCCGCCGGTGAGTGCCGTCGCCCCTTCACCGAGGCGACCGGCCAGGACGCGGCCGACGCGGGTATGAGGTCGACCCGCACCGCGGGGAAGGTGTTCCGCTCACTGCTGGGGCGGCCGTTCGAACTGGGGCAGCCCGGCGAGCTCGGCCGTGTGCGCACGGAGTCGTCCCCGTACGGCCTCGCCCCGCCCATCGACTACCTGCGCTGTGATCCCGCGGAGCTGGTCGCGGCGGCCGGGCGCGCGGCGGCCGGCTGGCGGGCCGCCGAACCGTACCAGCGCGCCGGACTCGCCGTGGAGATCCTGCGCCGGCTCAACACCCGCAGCCACGAACTGGCCCTCGCGGTGCATCACACCACCGGCCAGCCCCTCCAGGGAGCCTTGCGCGCCGCCGGGCCACGCGCTCAGGACCGTGCCCTGGAGGCGGTGGCCCAGGCCTTCGCCGAATCGGAACGCGTCCCGGCCGACCTGCACTGGCAGAGCACCGAACGGGGCGGGCAACCGTTGCAGGGCACCTGCACTCTGGTGCCCCGCGGGGTGTCGCTGCTCGTGGGCTGTCCCGACTTCCCGCTCTGGAACGGATATCCGGGTCTGTTCGCCAGCCTGGTGACCGGCAACCCGGTCGTCGTGGCTCCGCACCCGCGCTCCGTACTGCCGCTGGCGATCACGGTGCGGGTCGCCCGGCAGGTGCTGGCGGAGGCCGGTCACTCCCCCGACCTCGTGAGCCTGGCGGTGGCGGAACCCGAACGGCAGGTGCACCGGCGTCTGGCCACGGACCCGGCGGTGCGCATCGTCGACTACACGGGCCCCGCGCGTTTCGCCGACTGGCTGGAGCAACACGCCCGCCAGGCGACCGTGTTCGCCAACCGGACCGGACTGAACACCGTGGTCGTGGACTCGACCGACGACTACCGGGGCCTGGTCCGCGGCCTCGCCCTCGCCTCGTGCCGGTGCAACGGGACGGTGCGCACCACGCCGCAGAACATCCTGGTTCCGGAGCGGGGTTTCACCACCGACGAGGGGCACAAGACGCTGCGGGACCTCGGGGCCGACCTCGGCGACGCCGTCGACCGGCTGCTCGGCCATCCGTCCCGCGCGGCAAGGGTGTTGGGCGCGATCACCGCCGACGAGGTACGCGGCGCCCTGACGGATGCCGCACGGTACGGCCCGGTCCTGCACGCCTCCGGCTCCGTGGCCCATCCCGACCACCCGTACGCCGACCTGCGCAGCCCGCTGCTGGTGCGGCTGCGTGCGTCCGACGAACGCGTCTACACACGCGAGTGGCCCGGGCTCGTCTCTTTTTTGGTGGGCACCGACTCGACCTCGCACAGCCTCGCGCTCCTGCGCCGTACCGTGGCGCGGCACGGAGCGCTGTACGCCTCGGTGCACTCCACCGACCCGCTGGTGCTGGCGGCGGCCGGGACTGCCGCACTGGACGCCGGGGTGCATCTGGTGGAGAACCTGGACGACCTGCCCGCCGATCCGTCCTCGGCCCTCGCCGAACTGCCGGGTTCCGGCGTCAACTTCGTCACCGGCCGGTTCCGCGTGGTGCGCTCCCGGCGGCACGCCCCGCCGTCGGCTCCCGTCCCGGCACCGACCCGGCTCGAGGTCGACGCCGCGCTGGCCGACGTATGACCGCGCAGGTCCTCAGTGCGTCCAGGTGGCGCCGCGCCCCCGCACCTCGTCGAAGACGAGCCAGGTGCGGGTGGAGCGCACTCCGGGGATCCCCTGGATCTTCTCCAGCACCACCTGGCGCAGCACGAGATTGTCCGGGGCACGGACAAGCACCAGGACGTCGAAGTCGCCGGTGACGAGGGCGACATGCTCCACGTAGGGGATCTCGCGCAGTTCCCGCGAGATGTCCCGCCAGGCGTTCTGCTCGATTCCCAGCATGACGTAGGCGCTCGTGCCCAGGCCCGCCCGCTGGGCATTGAGCTGCGCGGTGAAGCCCGTGATGACGTCCTCGGCCACGAGCCGGCCGATGCGGGTGTAGGCGTTGGCCCGGGAGATGTGCACCTGCTCTGCGAGGGCGCGGACCGAGATCCGGCCGTCCTCGAGGAGCCGGCTCAGGATCTGCCGGTCGATGTCGTCGAGCGGGACGGCAGTTCGTCCGGCCACTGCCCCCGGCAGTGAGTTTTCCTCGGACACTTTGTCCTCCCAGACCATCGTGTTCGGCAGTTCATCGCCGATCCTGCCGAGCTATTGAACACATATTCACCAGTGGCCACCATTCTCCTGTCAAGTGTCCAGAGAAAGCGAGCGCCCTCCATGTCCGTGAAGAGCCTCCGCCAGACGGTCCAGGGCCTCCTGCCGTCCCTGACGCCGGTGCGGTTCGTGGCCGAGGACGGCACACCGGTCGCCAGGCCACCGGCCGACTACACCGAGCCTCCCGTCGAGGCCCTGCTCGAGGCGTGGCGGCGGATGGTCCTGGGCCGCCGGTTCGACACCCAGGCGACCGCCCTCACCAAGCAGGGCCGCCTCGCGGTCTACCCGTCCAGCCGTGGCCAGGAGGCGTGCCAGATCGGCGCCGTACTCGCCCTGCGCCCCGACGACTGGCTGTTCCCGACCTACCGCGACTCCGTCGCCCTGGTGACCCGCGGCATCGACCCCGCGGAGGTGCTCACGCTGCTGCGCGGCGACTGGCACTGCGGCTACGACCCCGCGGCCACCCGTACCGCCCCCCAGTGCACCCCGCTGGCCACCCAGGTGCTGCACGCGACCGGCATGGCCGAGTCCCTGCGCCGCAAGGGCGAGGACGGCGTGGCGATGGCGCTCGTGGGGGACGGGGCGACCAGCGAGGGTGACTTCCACGAGGCGCTGAACTTCGCCGCCGTCTTCCGCGCCCCGGTCGTCTTCTTCGTGCAGAACAACAAGTACGCGATCTCGGTGCCGCTGGCCCGGCAGACCGCGGCGCCCGCCCTGGCGTACAAGGGCATCGGCTACGGGGTGCGCTCCGAGCAGGTCGACGGCAACGACCTGGTCGCGGTGCTGGCGGTGCTGACCGCGTCCGTGGAGCATGCCCGGGCAGGCCACGGCCCCGTCCTGGTCGAGGCGCACACGTACCGCATGGACGCGCACACCAACGCCGACGACGCCACCCGCTACCGGGAGGACGACGAGGTCGAGCAGTGGCGGGCCGCCGACCCCGTCGACCGGCTGGAGACGTACCTGCGCTCGCGCGGCGCGCTCACCGACGAGGACGTGGCGGAGCTGCGGGAGGAGGCCGAGGAGCTTGCCGCGCGAGTGCGCGCCGGCATGAACGCGGACTCCGTGCTCGACCCGCTGGAGCTGTTCGACCACGTCTACGCCGAGCCGACCCCCCAACTGCGCGAACAGCGCGCCCAGATGGCGGCAGAACTCGCCGACACCACCCAGGCACAGGAGGACTGACGACCATGGCCAAGGTCACGATGGCGCAGGCGCTCAACACCGCCCTGCGTGACGCGCTGCGCGAGGACGAACGGGTCCTCGTCTTCGGCGAGGACGTCGGTCCGCTCGGCGGGGTGTTCCGCATCACCGACGGGCTGACCCGCGACTTCGGCGAGCAGCGCTGCTTCGACACCCCGCTCGCGGAGGCCGGCATCGTCGGGCTGGCGGTCGGCATGGCGATGGGCGGCTTCCGGCCCGTGGTGGAGATGCAGTTCGACGCGTTCGCGTACCCGGCGTTCGAGCAGATCGCCTCGCACGTCGCCAAGACGCGCAACCGCACCCGCGGACGGATGGGCCTGCCGTTGGTGATCCGTATCCCCTACGCGGGCGGGATCGGCGGAGTCGAGCACCACTGCGACTCCAGCGAGGCCTACTACGCGCACACCCCCGGCCTCAAGGTCGTGACCCCTGCCACGGCAGAGGACGCGTACTGGCTGCTGCGGGACGCGGTGGCGGACCCCGACCCGGTGGTGTTCCTGGAGCCGAAGAAGCTGTACTGGTCGCGCGAGGACACCGACCTTGAGACTCGCGGCGCGCTGCCGTTCGGGCGGGCGGCGATCCGGCGGGCGGGGCGTGACGCCACCGTCGTCGCCTACGGCCCCTCGGTCCCGGTCGCCCTGGCCGCCGCGGAGGCCGCCGCAGCGGACGGGATCGAGCTGGAGGTGGTGGACCTGCGGACCCTGGTGCCCTTCGACGACGAGACGGTCACGGAGTCGGTCCGCAGGACCGGGCGCTGCGTAGTCGTGCAGGAGGCCCAGGGCTTCGCGGGGGTGGGCGCCGAGATCGCCGCGCGCGTGCAGGAGCGCTGCTTCCATTCGCTCGCGGCTCCCGTACTGCGGGTGGCCGGATTCGACATCCCCTATCCGCCGCCGAAGCTGGAGCACGCGCACCTGCCCGGCGTCGACCGCGTCCTCGACGCCGTTGACCGCCTGCAGTTCGCCGACGAGCCCGACACCCGGCACCTGGTGAAGGGAGCGGTCGCATGACCACCGCGACACTGGACGAGCAGGTGTTCCGGCTGCCCGACCTCGGCGAAGGACTGACCGACGCCGAGATCGTCGAGTGGAAGGTCGCCGTCGGTGACACCGTGACGATCGACCAGATCGTGGTCGAGGTGGAGACCGCCAAGGCCGCGGTCGAGGTGCCGGTGCCGTACGCGGGCACGGTGCTGCGACTGCACGTGGAGGCGGGAACGCCGCTGGGGGTGGGCGAACCGCTGATCACGGTGGGAGCGGCGGCACCCGCAGCGCCGGAACCGGCCGTCCCGGACACCGCCGCCGAACGGTACCGCGAGGAGGAACAGGCCGGTTCCGGCAACGTCCTGATCGGCTACGGCACCGGGCACGAACCGGCACCGCGCCGTCGTCGCCGACGTACGGCCGCCGCACCGGAGACGCCCGCACCCGTGCCGGTCATGGAGACGCATGCGCCCCGCGTCATCTCGCCCCTCGTCCGGCGGCTGGCCCGGAACCACGGCATCGACCTCGCCGTGCTGGCGCCTTCCGGTCCGGCCGGGGTCGTCCTGCGGCGGGACGTGGAACAGGCCGTCGCCCGACAGGCACCCGCCTCGACCGAACCCGCCCCGGAGCCGACCTCCGACGGCCCGGTCCGCATCCCCCTGCGCGGCATCCGCAAAGCCGTCGCGGACAAGCTCACGCGCAGCCGGACCGAGATCCCCGACGCCACCACCTGGGTCGATGTGGACGCCACCGGCCTGCTCCAGGCCAAAAAGGCGATGGAAGCCGCCGAACCGGGCCGCCGGGTCGGGCTGCTGGCGCTGCTCGCCCGTATCTGTGTGGCCGGTCTGCGCCGCTACCCCGAGCTCAACTCGACCGTCGACACCGAGCGCCGGGAGATCGTGCGCTTCGACGAGGTGCACCTGGGCTTCGCCGCCCAGACCGACCGCGGCCTCGTCGTGCCCGTCGTCCGCGACGCCCACCGGCTCACGACAGTCCAACTGGCGGCAGAACTCACCCGGTTGACGGAGCTGGCCCGGACCGGCAGCCTCCCGCCCGACCGGCTGACGGGGGGCACCTTCACCCTCAACAACTACGGCGTGTTCGGCGTCGACGGCTCCACACCCATCATCAACCACCCGGAGGCGGCTCTCCTCGGTGTGGGCCGCATCGTCGACAAACCCTGGGTGGTGGACGGTGAGTTGACCGTCCGCAAGGTGACACAGCTGTCGTTCAGCTTCGACCACCGGGTCTGTGACGGCGGCACCGCCGGCGGTTTCCTGCGCTTCGTGGCCGACTGCGTGGAACGCCCGGCAGTCCTGCTCGCCGACATCTGACCGACCCTCTTCTTCACTGCCCTTACGTCGGGCGCACTCCACCCACCTACCGACCGAACGTTCGGCCTGGAGCTTTCATGTCATCACCCTTCTACGCCCGCCACGCGGACCTGCTCGAACAGGCCGTGGCCCGCACCACCGACCGCGGCTACTGGACGCCCTATCCGGAAATACCCAGCGCCTCGGTGTACGGGGCCGGAGCGCCGGAGTCGGGCGAGGCGGCCTTCCGTGCCCTCCTCGACCGTCCGTTCCCGCTCGACGGGCACCCCACCACCGGCACCGTCCCCGCCACGGAGGTGTCGCCGTACGGCTTCCCCCTCGGCATCAGCTACCCGCATCTGGCACCCGAGGCCGCCGTGGCGACGGCCAAGTCCGCGGCCCCGGCGTGGCGTTCGGCGAGCCCCGACGCCCGGGCCGGCGTGGCGGCTGAGATCCTGGCCCGCCTCAACGCGGCGAGCTTCGAGATCGCGCACGCCGTCCAGCACACCACCGGCCAGCCCTTCGTGATGGCCTTCCAGGCGGGTGGCCCGCATGCCCAGGACCGCGGCCTCGAAGCGGTGGCGTACGCCTGGGAGGCGCAGCGGCGTCATCCGGCCACGGCGCGCTGGAGCAAGCCCCGGCGGCGCGGCGGTCCGATCGTCATGGACAAGACCTACACCCCGGTCGGCCGGGGCGTGGCCGTGCTCGTCGCCTGCAACACCTTTCCCACCTGGAACGGCTACCCGGGCTTCTTCGCGAGCCTGGTCACCGGCAACCCGGTGATCGTCAAGCCGCACAGGCGGGCCGTGCTGCCGCTGGCGATCACCGTGCGGATCGCTCGTGAGGTGCTGGCGGAGGCCGGCTTCGACCCGGACGTGGTGCTGCTGGCCGCCTCGCGGCCCGAGGAGCGCACCGCTCCCGCCCTGGCCACCCACCCCGACGTGCGGATCGTGGACTTCACCGGTTCCAGCGAGTTCGGCGACTGGCTGGAGACCAACGCCCGCCAGGCCGTCGTGCACACGGAGAAGGCGGGACTCAACACCGTCGTCGTGGACTCCACGGACGACTACGCCGGGCTGCTGCGCAATCTCGCGTTCGCGTTGTCGCTCTACAGCGGGCAGATGTGCACCACCCCGCAGAACATCCTGGTGCCGCGCGACGGGTTCCCCACCGACCAAGGGCCGCGTACGGCCGACGAGTTCGCCGCCGATCTGGGCTCCGCGCTGGACGACCTCCTCCGCGATCCGGTCCGCGCCGTCGCCACCCTCGGCGCGATCGTGAACGGCGGAGTCCTCTCGCGTCTGGAGGAGGCGGAAGCCCTGGGCCGTACCGCCCATCACTCGCGGGCCGTGACGCACCCCGACCACCCGGACGCCGTGGTCCGCACCCCGCTGGTGGCCCGGCTCGACGCCGAGGCCGACGAGAAGACGTATACGAGCGAATGGTTCGGGCCGGTCTCCTTCGTCATCGCCACCGACGACACCGGGCACGCCCTGCGCGTCCTGCACGACACCGTACGGCGCCACGGTGCGCTCACCGCCTGCGCCTACGCGACCGGCGAGGACGTCCTGGCGGCGGCGCGCGCGACGGCTCTGGAAGCGGGGGTGCACCTGTCGGAGAACCTGACCGGCGAAGTCTTCCCCAACCAGTCCGCCGCCTTCAGCGACTTCCACGGCACGTCGGCCAACCCCGCGGCGAACGCGACCCTGACCGACCCGGCGTTCGTCACCGGCCGCTTCACCGTCCTCCAGTCCCGCCGTCACGCACCCGACCAGGAGCACGAGGAGCCCACCGATGTCCGATGAGGTCTACCTGATCGACGGGGCCCGTACCCCGCAGGGCCGTTACGGCGGGGCCCTGGCCTCCGTACGCCCCGACGACCTGGCCGCGCTCGTCCTCGGCGAGGCCGTGCGACGTGCCGGGGCCCCGGCCGGCTCCGTGGACGAGGTGATCCTCGGCGCCGCGAACCAGGCCGGCGAGGACAACCGTGACGTCGCGCGGATGGCCGTACTGCTGGCCGGACTTCCGCACACCGTCCCCGGATACACGGTCAACCGGCTGTGCGCCTCGGGGCTTACCGCCGTCGCGTCCGCCGCACAGTCGATACGGGCGGGCGAGGCCCACGTGGTCGTGGCCGGCGGGGTCGAGTCGATGACCCGCGCGCCGTGGGTGATGGCCAAGCCGGGCACACCCTGGGCCCGGCCCGGCGACGTCCACGACTCCTCGCTCGGCTGGCGCTTCACCAACCCGCGCTTCCCCGCGACGACGACCTTGTCGATGGGCGAGACCGCGGAGGAGGTCGCCGCCCTGGACGGCATCAGCCGCCTGGAGGCGGACGCCTTCGCGCTGCGCAGTCACCGTCGGGCGGTGGCCGCGCGCACGGCGGGCCGCTTCGCGGCGGAGATCGTCCCGGTGCCGGTGGCGGACGGTGAGGTGACCGAGGACGAAGGGCCGCGCCCGACCACCACATTGGAGAAGCTGAGCAGCCTGCGCACCGTCTTCCGCCCGGGCGGCATCGTCACCGCGGGCAACTCCTCGCCGCTGTCCGACGGGGCTGCGGCCCTGGTGGTGGCGAGCGCGGCGGCGGTGGAGCGCCACGGGCTGACTCCCCGGGCCCGGGTCGTCACGGCTGCCTCGGCGGGGGTCGAGCCCCACCTGATGGGGCTCGGCCCGGTGCCGGCCACCGCCAGGGCCCTGAAGAGGGCGGGCTGGACGGCAGAGGACCTCGACGCGATCGAACTCAACGAGGCCTTCGCCGCCCAGGCCCTCGCGGTCATGCACCGGCTGAAGCTCGACCCGGACCGCGTCAACGCCGACGGCGGGGCCATCGCCCTCGGCCACCCCCTGGGCTGCTCCGGCGCCCGCATCCTGCTCACCCTGCTGGGCCGACTGGAACGGGAGGGCGGCCGACGAGGCCTGGCGACCCTCTGCGTCGGCGTCGGACAGGGCGTGGCCATGCTGGTGGAGCGCGTATGAACACGCGCGAGACTCTGTCGGTCGAGGAGCACACGGACCGGGTGGTCGTCACCCTACGCCGGCCCGCCGCCCGCAATGCCATCAACAGCCGCATGATCGCCGAACTGCACCGCGTGTGCGAGGAGTTGGAGCGCACCCCGAGACTCCTCCTGCTCACCGGGCACGACGGGGTCTTCGCCGGCGGAGCCGACATCGGCGAACTGCGGCGGCGCGGCCGGGACGAAGCGCTGGAGGGGATCAACAGCCGTCTGTTCGAGCGGGTACGCAGGCTGCCCCTGCCCACCGTGGCCGCCGTGCCCGGCTGGGCGCTGGGCGGCGGTGCCGAGTTGGCGTACGCCTGCGATCTCAGGATCGCCGGGACGGACGCGGTCTTCGGCAACCCCGAACCGGGCCTCGGCATCCTCGCCGCCGCCGGTGCGTGCTGGCGGCTGCGCGAACTGGTGGGCGAGTCGGTGGCCAAGCAGGTGCTGCTCGCCGGACGCACCCTCGACGCCGCCGCGGCTCTCGCGTGCGGGCTGGTCATGGACGTCGTACCGACCGGCCGACTGGTCGCCGAGGCGCACGCGCTGCTCGACCGGATGGCCCGCTCCTCGGCGCTCGCCCTGCGGCTCACGAAGCTCGTCACCGACGCCTCGGGGGCTCATCCCGTGGCCGACGACCTCGCCCAGGCGGTGCTCTTCGAGAGCCCGGACAAACAGCAGCGCATGACGCGCTTCCTGGAGAAGAAGGGAGGCCGGGCATGACCTCGGCACCAGCACCACCCCCCGTGGTGGGGGTCGTCGGCGGTGGTCGCATGGGCGCCGGTATCGCCCAGTCCTTCGCGGCCGCCGGGTCGCGCGTGGTCGTGGTGGAGCGCGACAAGTCCGCGGCGGCCGCGGCAATGGAGAGGGTCACCAAGGGGCTTCGGCAGGCGGCCGAGCGCGGGACGCTCGCCGGCCCGCAGACCCTCGGAGTGCCGGACCGTGTCACCGTCGTCTCCTCGGTCGTCGAACTGCCGCACGACGCCGACCTGGTTGTCGAGGCCGTCCCGGAAGACGCGGCTCTGAAGGCCGAGTTGCTCGCCGCCGCCGAGGATGTCGTGCACGACGATTGCGTGCTGGCCAGCAACACCAGCGCCCTGTCCGTCACCGAACTCGCGGCGGTTCTGCGGAGCCCCGGGCGGTTCCTGGGGATGCATTTCTTCAACCCCGTGCCCGTGTCCGCCCTCGTCGAACTGGTCCTGGCCCCCGATACGACCGAAGCAACCCGGGCGGCTGCGGTCCACTGGACCCACGCCCTGGGCAAACAGGACGTCGTCGTCAAGGACTCGCCCGGGTTCGCCAGCAGTCGCCTGGGCCTCGCCCTCGGTCTCGAGGCGATCCGCATGGTAGAGGAAGGCGTCGCCGACCCCGAGGCCGTGGATACGGCCATGCGCCTCGGCTACCGGCACCCGATGGGCCCGCTGCGGCTGACGGACGTGGTGGGACTCGACGTACGCCTCGCCATCGCGGAGCACCTGCACACGATGCTCGGCGAACGGTTCGCACCACCGCGGCTGCTGCGGGAGAAGGTCGCCCGCGGTGAGCTGGGCCGCAAGACCGGTCAGGGGTTCTACCGATGGCAGTGAGCGAAAGACCGCCCACAGTGAGCGAGGGCCCCGCGTCGCACGGTGTGTCGTACGAGGTCACCGACTCCGTGGCCGTGATCGAACTGCGCGGACGCGCAAGTGGCAACGCGCTCGACGCACACCTGCGCGGCGCCCTCCTCATGGCCGCCCGGCGGCTGACCACGGACGCCCGGCGCGAGGTGCGGGCGGCCCTGATCACCGCTCGCGGCCGGCACTTCTGCGTCGGCCAGGACCTCAAGGAGCACGCCCACCTGCTGAAGACCTCTCCCGCCACCGCCTTCGCCAACATCCCCGACCACTACAACCCGCTGGTCAAGGAGCTGCACGCACTGGCGATCCCGCTCGTCGTCGCGGTCGAGGGCTCCTGTGTCGGCGCCGGACTGGGCCTCGCGCTCTGCGCCGACGTACGTGTGGCGGCCGAGGGCGCCCGCTTCGCCACCGCGTTCGGCGGTGTCGCGCTCGCCTCGGACTCGGGCGTGGCCCGAGCCCTGGCCCGGCAGCTGGGCCCCTCCCGCACCGCCGGCCTCATGCTGCTCGGCGACGCCTTCTCCGCGTGGGACGCCGAGCAGTGGGGGCTGGTGCACCGCGTCGTGGCGGACGGCTCGGCCGCCGCCGAGGGCGCGGCCCTGGCCCGCGCGCTGGCCGCCGGGCCCACCGCCGCGCACCGGGAGACGAAGGCGCTGCTGCGGTCGGCGGCCACCACGGCCCTGCCGGCGGCGCTGGAGCGCGAGTCCGTCGTCCAGCGGCGGCTCGGCACCACCCATGACCACCGCGAGGCCGTCACCGCCTTCCTCGAACGGCGAGGCCCGGTCTTCCGTGGCCGCTGACTGCCCGTCCCCCTTGAAAGGAGCACCCGTGCAAGAGACGGAGACACCGATGCGAGCGACACCCGTCCATGAAACACCTGCCTCCATGAACATGTCCGCGTTCGAGGACACGGTCGCCCGTGACCAGCGCATCGAGCCCCGCGACTGGATGCCCGACGCCTACCGGGCCACGCTGGTCAGGCAGATCGCCCAGCACGCCCACTCCGAGGTCATCGGCATGCAGCCGGAGGGCGAGTGGATCACCCGGGCGCCTTCGCTGCGCCGCAAGGCGATCCTCTTCGCCAAGGTGCAGGACGAGGCGGGGCACGGGCTCTACCTCTACTCGGCGGCGGAGACCCTCGGCGCCGACCGCACCGACCTGACGGAGCGGTTGATCGACGGCAGCCAGAAGTACTCCTCGATCTTCAACTACCCCACCCGCACCTTCGCCGACGTCGGAGTCATCGGCTGGTTCGTGGACGGGGCCGCCATCTGCAACCAGGTCCCGCTGTGCCGCACCTCGTACGGACCGTACGGACGCGCCATGGTCCGCGTGTGCAAGGAAGAGTCCTTCCACCAACGGCAGGGCTACGAACTGCTGTTGACCATGATGAGCGGCACCGACGAGCAGCGCGCCATGGTGCAGGACGCCGTCGACCGCTGGTGGTGGCCGTCCCTGATGATGTTCGGACCGCCCGACGACGACTCCCCCAACTCGGCGCGTTCCATGGCCTGGAGGATCAAGCGGCACTCCAACGACGTCCTGCGGCAGCGCTTCGTCGACATGACCGTCCCGCAGGCGGCGAAGCTGGGCGTCACCCTGCCCGACCCGGGCCTGCGGTGGAACGAGGAGCGCGGCCACCACGACTTCTCCACCCCCGACTGGGACGAGCTGAAGCGGGTCGTCTCCGGTGCCGGACCGTGCAACACCGAGCGGATCGCCCGCCGCCGGGCCGCGCACGAGGAGGGCGCCTGGGTCCGGCGGGCCGCCACCGCGCACGCCGCCAAGCGCACCGCCCGGTCACGGCAAGGAGCGACGGCATGAGCCCGACGAGCAAGGCCGACTGGCCGCTGTACGAGGTGTTCGTGCGCGGCAAGCGCGGGCTCAACCACGTCCACGTCGGCTCCCTGCGCGCCGCCGACGACGACATGGCCCTGCTGCACGCCCGCGATCTCTACACCCGGCGCAACGAGGGAGTGAGCATCTGGGCCGTGCGCTCGGACACCATCGCCGCCTCCGCGCCCGACGAGAAGGATCCCTTCTTCGCGCCCAGCGGCGACAAGGTCTACCGGCACCCCACCTTCTACGACATCCCCGACGACGTCCCCCACATCTAGGGACCCCCCGGAACTTTGAGGAGCAGCGCATGACCGACGAGGACCTGTACGTCGACGGCGACGGCGCGCGGTGGGCATTCGGCACCGGGTTCACCGACCCCCTGCACGGGATCGACCAGACGGTGCCGGACGGAGTCGACGCGGAAGACCTGGCCGCCTGCTGTCTGGCGCTCGGCGACGACGCCCTGGTGTCCGCACAACGGCTGGCCGAATGGTGCACCCGCGCCCCGGAGTTGGAGGAGGAGCTGGCGCTGGCCAACATCGGACTCGACCTCCTCGGCCAGGCGCGTCTGCTGTACGCCAGGGCGGGTCGGGCCGACGGCACGGGCCGTGGCGAGGACGCGTACGCCTACTTCCGCGCCCCTGTGGACTTCCGCAACATACGCCTCACCGAACTGCCGGGCGGCGACTTCGCGTTCACCGTCGCCCGCCTGCTGGTGCTGTCCGTCTGGCGACTGGCCGTGTGCGAGGCGCTCGCCACCGCACCCGACCCGGTGCTGGCCGCGATCGCCGCGAAGAGCGTCAAGGAGCTGGCCTATCACCACCGTTGGGCCGCGGAGTGGACGGTCCGGCTCGGCGATGGCACCGACGAGTCCGCCGCACGTATGCAGGCTGCGCTGGAGGCCCTCGCCCCCTGGCTGGACGAGTTGCTGTCGGACCGTACGGCCGCCCGCCTCGGCGCCGATCCGGCCGCCGTCGCCGCGCGGACCCGGCTCGAGCTCTTCCATGTGCTGGCCGATGCCGGGCTGAACCGGTCCGCCGACGTGTCCGCGCTCGACACACCCGCGTCCCCGGTCCCCGGCTCCGGCAGGAACGGACAGCACACCCCGCATCTGGCACCCCTGCTCGCCGAACTGCAGAGCGTCGCCCGTGCCCACCCGGACGCGTCGTGGTGACGGCGTCACCGGAGCGGGCGGTGCGGATCGCCGCCAAGGTCCCCGATCCCGAACTGCCGATGCTGACGCTCGCCGACCTCGGAGTGCTGCACGGCGTCGAGGTGACGCCGGAGGGCACCGTCGTCGTACGGCTCACCCCGACGTACGCGGGCTGTCCCGCCATGGCCGAGATGCGCGCGGACGTGTCGGCCCGGCTGCTGGCCGCCGGATTCGCCGACGTGCGGGTGATCACGGTGCTCGACCCGCCATGGACGACCGACCGGATCACCGACGAGGGCCGCCGCAAGCTGGCGGAGCACGGCATCGCGCCGCCCGGCCCACGCAACGCGCCGGGTCCGGCACGGGTTCGGACCTGGCTGAGCCTCACCACCGCGCCGCCCGAAGTCCCCTGCCCGCGCTGCGCCTCGGCCGACACCGAGGAGATCTCGCACTTCGCCGCCACCGCCTGCACGGCACTCCGTCGCTGCCGCACGTGTCTGGAGCCGTTCCCCCACGTCAAGGACCTGCCATGACTTCGTTCCCCGTTCGGTCCCGTCGCCGCCCGGCCTTCCACGCCCTGCGGGTGTCCGCCGTGGAACCGCTGTGCGCGGATGCGGCCGCCCTCACCTTCGACGTCCCCGACCGCCTGGCCGCCGAGTTCGCGTTCCGGCCCGGTCAGTGCCTCACCGTACGCCGCGAGATCGACGGTCGCGACGAGCGGCGCTCGTACTCGATCTGCTCACCGGCCGGTACGGCGCCGCGCATCGGCGTCCGCGTGGTACCGGGCGGCCTGTTCTCCTCCTGGCTCGTGCACGGCGTACGCCCCGGGGACACCGTGGAGGTCATGACCCCGGGCGGTGCGTTCACTCCGGATCCAGCCGGCACCGGCGGCTTCGGCCACCAGGTACTCGTCGCCGCCGGGTCCGGCGTCACGCCGATGCTGTCCATCGCCGCGTCCGTCCTCGCCACGGACGAGGACGCGCGCGTCACGCTCCTGTACGGCAACCGGCGCACCGGCACCGTGATGTTCGCGGACGATCTCGCCGACCTGAAGGACCGGTACCCGGCCCGTTTCCAGCTCGTCCACGTCCTGTCCCGCGAGCCGCGCGAGGCCGAGTTGCTCTCCGGCCGCCTCGACACTGCGCGGCTCACCGCACTGCTCGACGCTCTCCTCGACGTCCGGGAGGTCGCCCACTGGTGGCTGTGCGGCCCGCACGGCCTGGTGCGCGGCACCCGCGCGCTCCTGGACGGACTCGGCGTCCCGGCGGACCGTGTCCACCAGGAACTGTTCCACGCCGACGAGGAACCACTCGAGGCAACCACCACCGACCGCGAGGACACCACCGACCGAGGCCCCGCGAGCGAGGTCACCGTGGTCCTCGACGGCCGGGCGACCACGTTCACCGCGCCCCGCGACCGCAGCATCCTCGACGGTGCCCAACAGGCCCGTTCCGACCTGCCGTTCGCGTGCAAGGGCGGCGTCTGCGGAACCTGCCGGGCCCTCGTCACCGGCGGCGACGCCGACATGCGCCGCAATTACGCCCTGGAACCGCCTGAGGTCTCCGCGGGCTATGTCCTCACCTGCCAGACCTATGCAGCCTCCGAGACCCTCACCGTCGACTTCGACAGCTGAGCCTCGAGGCCAAGCCCGTCGAGGAGGAAACCCGTACGCCACACGCCACTGCGTGACGGGGCGTGGGGCCGGTCAGTAGTAGTGGACCAGGCAGAATTCGTGCTCTTCGGGATCGGCCATCACGACGACCACACCTTCGTCGTAGTCGTGCCGTTCGCCGGTGAACCGGCCGCCGAGGGCGACGACCTGGGCGATGCCCTGGTCGATGTCGTCGACAGCGACGTCGAGGTGCAGGCGTACCTTGGCGTGCTTCGGCTCGGTCACGGGCTGGAAGGTGAGGCGGGGCTGTGGGTCGCCGGGATGGCCGAGGTAGACCCAGCCGGGCCGGGACGGCGTTCTCGGGCGGTCCAGCAGGGCGCTCCAGAAGCCCGCGATCCGTTCCACGTCCAGGCAGTCGATGGTCACTCCGACCCAGCGGTTCGTCACGTCGTCAGCTCTCCTGTGTTGTCGGGCGGAGTGTCGGCGGATCGGGCTTCCTCGGCCCGGCAGCCTATGAGACCGGCGGCCGCTGTGCACCGTGATCCGGGTGCGAGGCTCCCTGGCGAACGCGTTGCCCGGCGAGTTCCCTGGCCGCGGCGGCGGGTGTGGTCCCGTGGGTCCGGGCCGTGTGGAAGACCTGTCGGAGCGTCGCGGCTATGCCGGCCAGACGCTCGGCCAGCTGTTCCTCGGATTCCCTGCGCAGTTCGACCCCGGTGGCGTGGATGACTCCTCCCGCGCTGACGACCACGTCCGGTGCCCAGAGGATGCCGCGTGCGGCGAGGAGGCGGGCGGTGGCCGGTTCGTCGAGTTGGTTGTTGGCCGGGCCGGCGACGGCGGCGCACCGCAGCAGTGGCACCGTGCGCGCGGTCAGGAGGCCGCCGAGAGCGGCCGGCACGAGGATGTCGACCTCCATGGTGAGTGCGTTGTCCGGATCCACCCAGCGCGCGCCCACCTCCTCGGCCAGGCTGCGAGTGGCCGGATCGATGTCCGTCACGACGACCCGCGCGCCGGCCCGGGACAGCAGCCGGGCCACGTGGGCGCCGACCGCACCGAGGCCGATCACCCCGATGGACCGGCCGGCGAGCTCCGGTGAGCCGAAGGCCTCGTCGGCCACCGCGCCCAGCGCCGCGAGGGTCCCGCGCGCGGTGTGGAAGGAGGAATCGCCGCTGCCGCCGTCCTCGACGGGCCGGCAGCACACATGCGTGGTGCGTTCGCCGATCACGGACATGTCGGCCGGGCTGCTTCCCACGTCCGGGCCTGCGATGCATCGGCCGCCGAGCGACTCGATCGCGTCGCCGAGGTCGTGGAGCAGCGCCGTACGCTCCCTGCCTGTCGGCCGTGTTGTGGTGGGGAGGGCGACGACCGACTTCGCGCCGCCGTGGTCCAATCCGGCCAGCGCGTTCTTCTCGGTCATCGCCTCCGCCAACCGCAGCGCGTCCGCGACCGCGGCGGCGGGGTCGGGGTAGTGAGCGATCCGGCACCCGCCGGCGGCCGGGCCGAGCGCGGTCGAGTGGACCGCGATGGTGATCGCGAGGCCACTGCGGCGGCCGCGCACGACCTGTACCAGCTCGTGCGAAGGATCCGGTACCTGGAGGGCCAGAGCTTCTTTAAGTGCGGCTGTCATGCCGTGAAGCTAGCCGTTCCGGCAGAAGGTGCGGCCATGGGCCGAATAGAATTCGGTACGGCGGCCATAATCGCCGCATGGACGAACTTGATTCGGCGATCGTCCGGCATCTGCAGCGCGATGCGCGGCAGACCAACCGCGACCTCGCCCGCACGCTCGGCATCGCCCCGTCGACCTGCCTCGAACGCATCCGCGCACTGCGCGCCCGCGGAGTCATCACCGGCTATCACGCCGCCGTCGATCCCGCCGCCCTGAACCGCCATGTGCAGGCGCTCATCCACTTCCAGATCCGCCCCCTCAGCCGGGCGGTCATCGAGGCGTTCAAGACCTATGCGGCCGGCCTGCCCGAGGTCAGCACGGTCTACGTCGTCACCGGCGGCGACGACATGATCGTGCACGTCTCCGTGCCCAGCGTGGACCACCTCCACGGCTTCCTCATGGACAAGTTCACCGCGCGCCGCGAAGTCGTCGGATTCCGCACGTCTGTGATCTACCAGCACACCCACAATCAGGTGCTCGAACCGTTCCTGGACAGTGAGCGGGAGTGAGTCCACACACTGGCACGCCCGAACGGTCCTGGGCGCTCCCCCAGAGGGGGCACCCCCAGGTCGTCCGCTTTCGCCTCCGGGTGGCGACACGGAATCCTGTCTCCGATCCCGGAAGGGCGGAGCCCCCCGTACGCCGGCACCGCACCCGGCGTCCCAGATCGCGCTGCTCACGCCACCCGGGCCCGCACCACACCTCGCAAGCCCGAGAGCCGACCATCACACGATCGAGCTAGATCCCCTCGCACGCGTTCACCATCGGAAAGTTGTCACCCCTCACACCTTGAAGCGTCTCAACGAGTCCCCTTGCGAAGGCCTCAGTGTTCAGTGGCTGCTGAGCATGCCTTCGCGCAGGCGGGTCAAAAGACGGGTGATCAGGCGGGAGACGTGCATCTGGGAGACGCCGAGGTGTTCTGCGATCTGGGCCTGGGTGAGTTCCTCGACGAACCGCCAGTGGATGATCTTGCGGTCGCGCTCGTCGAGTTCGGCGATCATCGGTGCGAGGGCGTGGAAGTCCTCGACCAGGCCGAGCGCCGGGTCCTGGTTGCCGATGAAGTCCGCGAGGACACTCTCGCCCTCCTCGCTGCCGCCGATCGCCGCATCCAGAGAAGCCGACTTGTAGCCGTTCGAGGCCAGTCGGGCCTCAACGATCTCCTCCTCGGGCAGACACATCAGCTCGGACAGTTCCCCGGTGGTCGGCGTCCGGCCCAGTCGGCTGCTCAACTCCTCGCTCGCACGGGCCAGTTGCACGCGTGCCTCCTGCAACCGGCGAGGCACGTGCACGGCCCAGGAGGTGTCGCGGAAGAACCGCTTGATCTCACCGACTATGTAGGGGACGGCGAAGGAGGTGAACTCCACCTCGCGGGACAGCTCGAACCGGTCGATCGCCTTGATCAGGCCGATCATGCCGACCTGGACGATGTCCTCCATCTCCTCCTGGCCACGACTGCGGAACCGGCCGGCCGCGTAACGGACCAGAGAGATGTTCATCTCGATCAGGGTGTTGCGCGCGTACTGGTACTCGGGCGTGCCTTCCTCCAGCACGGCGAGCTGCTCGAAGAAAACCTTCGACAACTCCCGCGCGTCCTTGGGAGCCACCTGGGAGGGGTCGGTGATCTCCGGCATGGTCACCGTCTGTCCGGCGGTCCGCACGGTCGTCGCCATGATGTGCCCCTCCACTGTTTCGGCCTCGTGTCAGCCTGCCCGCTGACCGATGATCATCCGTCTACCCCCGCCTTGAACACGCATGCACGCGAATCTGCAACTGATGTGGTCGGGTTCCGGCGATCGAGCCGGAACCCGACCAGGTTCCTCCGATCCTGCCCGGATCTGCTGGACCTAGCGGACCAGCTTCCATTCCTGTGAGCCGTCGTCGGCGGCGCTCTGGAGGGTCAGCGGGGCTCCCGCGGACGCTCCGGTCAGGTAGAGGGCGGTGTTCTTGACCGCCTGGAGCCGGTAGTAGCCGTCGGGGGTCTTGACGAGGTTCCAGCTGCCCGACGAGCTGTTGTCGACCCACTGGCCGATCCGCTGGCCGGCCGTGGCGTTGCCGGTCCAGATGGCGGCCGCGCGGCCGCCCGACTTGTTCAGCAGGGTCGTGCCGCCGTTCGGTTCGGTCACGACGTGCCAGTACTGCGTGTCCTGGTCCGCCGCGGCACCGGCGTCCTCCAGGGCCACGTCGGGCACGTCCCCGTTCCCGAGGTTCGCGTCATTGGTCTTGTTGCCGGTGCCGATCACCTGGCCGGTCCTGCGGTTGACGAGCCGGTAGTAGGTGCCGGCCGAGTCCCCGAGGTCGACCTCGGCGTAGGCGATCGTGGAGGTGCCCTGGTTGTTGAGGATGGCGATGCGGCCGGTGCCGTCGACGTACTGGAGGTTGCGGCTGTAGCCGGCCGGTGAGGTGGTCTGGTACTCCGTCCACACGCCGTCGCTGCGGCCGCTCTCGTTGACCCACACGTCACCGCTGTTCGACGCGTTGTAGACCAGGCGTCCGTCGGGCAGCCGGATCAGGACCGGGCTGCCGCCGCCCGCGAGCGGACGGGAACCGGCGACGACCGGGAGCGAGCCGACGGACATGCCGGTCTGGGTGCCCCGGAAGAACGTGAGCGGATCGTCGGCGATGGCGTAGCGGGTGTTGGCACCGCCGCCCCAGTACTCGAAGGTGAGCATCCACTTGCCGTCCGTCGTGCGGACGATGTTGGTCATGCCCGGCCTGCCGCCGCCGATCTCGGTCTTGCCGCCCCCCATGTCCTGGACGGATCCGGAGATGTCGACGACAGGGTCGCTCCATGCGGCGTTCCTGCCGTCCCAGGTGCGGTGCACGAGGATCTGGCCGTGCGAGTCGGTCGCCGTGTCGTTGGCGGGATCCTTCTTCGGGACGCCGGTGACCGGGTCGAAGCCGGTGTAGTCGTTCTCGTCGGAGTAGTAGCAGACCAGCTTGCCCTGGTGGACCATCAGGTACGGCTCCCAGAGCGGGTCCACCTGCTGGTATTTGTTGGCGGCCGCGATGTTCTGCCCGACCGCGCCCGCGCTGCCGCCCTGCCAGCCGGCGGTCGAGACGACGTTGACGACCTTCCAGCTGCTGCCCTGGTCGGTACTGGAGTACAGGGCGATGGCCATGTCGCTGCGGTCGCCGTCGTTGTTCGGCGTCCAGCCGGGGTCGGCCGCCTTGTGCTCCCTGTAGTAGGAGTCGTCACCGGAGACGACACTCGCCAGGAGCAGCGTGCCGGCCTTCAGCGCGCCGACGCTCTGCGGGAGCACGTAGAGGTACGGGTTGGTCCAGTTGCTCGTGTACTTGGCGTACTTGGGGTCCTTGGAGAGGTACGCCGGTGCCTTGACCTCGGACAGCGGCTGCCAACTGGTGCCGTCGTCGTCGCTCTTGTAGACGGGCAGGGTCTGCCCGTCGGCGCTTCCCGACGCCGGCACGACGGTGGACTTCTCGAACGACGCGACCAGCCGCCCGCCGGGCAGTTGGGCCGACTTCGGGTAGACGGCGCAGTTGCCCCGGCCCTTCAGGCACGGATCGCTGCCGAGCTGGTAGAGGATTCCGCCCGTCGGGTTGTACGCCTGCGCTCCGGACGCGGGGATGGCCAGCATCGCGGACGCCGCGACGAAGGTGCCCAGCGCCTTGCCTACGCTTCTTCTTTGCATAGTTCCTCCTTCTGGGGATGACCACGGTGGGTACGGCCTGTTCAGGCAGGGATGTGCACTCCGGGGTCAGCGGCGGTGTCGGCGGAGACGAGGACACGTACGTCCCAAGGGCCCAGGTCCAACGCGGCACCGGCCGGTACGAGGTCGCCGTTCAGGACGTCGGCCAGGTTCACCGGGGTCCGGGCCCGTGCGGGCTGCCAGCTCCAGTTGTGCACGATGTGGACGCGACGTCCGTCGGGGGCCGTGCCCGTCGTCGCTGTCACGGATTCGGGGAGTTCTTGCCACCCGCCGTGTGTGTCCGGAGCCATCCAGGCGGCCAGCGCTTGGGCGAGGTCGCGGTTCGGCACGGTGCCCACGCAGGTGACACGGCCGGCGCCGTGATGGTGCGTGGTGACGGCCGGCCAGCGCCCGAAGTGCGGGTGCTCGTAGGAGGCCAGCGCTTCGGCGCCGACGACGGTGAGGCCCTCGGCCCAGTGCGTCGCCGTCGCCTGAGCGGACACCTGGAGCGGGCCACCCGGGACGGCGCGAACCGGGACCGTCCCCGCCAGGTTGCTGAATTCGTCGTACTGGACGCCCGCGGCCTCGGCGAGGCGGCCCGGCGCCGGTTCGTGACGGGCCCGGGCCTCGTGGTCGGCGTAGCCGGTGCGCGGGCCGAGGACCAGATGGCCGCCCGCGTGCGCGTAGGCGGCGAGCCAGTCGAGGGTGGCGTCGGCGGCGATGTACAGCGCCGGTACCACCAGCACGGGGTGGCGGCGGGCGGCCTCCTGCGGTGCCATCCGCTCGTACAGCTGCCGGGCGTGCACGATCCGCACCTGGCGGCCGGCGTCGAAGGCGCCCCGGTAGAAGGGGTCGAAGATGCGATGGTAGGCGGCAGGGTCCGGCGAGCCGTCCGGCTTGGACAACGGCGGGTACTTCTGCATCAGCCACTTGCTCGGCATCGAGTAGACCATCGTGATGTCGGCGTCCGGCTCGAGTCCGGCGACGAGCGGTCCGGCCTTGGCGAACTCCTCACCCAGCCGGGCGACTTCCGTATAGGTGCGACCGGGCCGGCCGCTGTGCGGGAGGACTCCGCCCCAGTAGGTCTCGGCGCCGAAGCGCAGGGTCTGCCACTGCCAGTACTCGATCATCCGGGCGCCGCGTGCCACGTGCGCCCATGCGGCCTGGCGCCACTGGCCGTCGTAGCCGGGCCGGTTGTCCCAGGCGAAGCCGATGGAGTTGGCGTTGGTCTCGGTGACGAGGAAGGGCTCCTGGCGGGAGGAGAACATCCAGTCGGCGGTCTGGTACATCGACCACACGCCGGTGGTCTTCCAGACCTGCTCGTGCTCGTCCGGCGTGGGGTCGGGCAGCAGCAGGCCGTCCTGCATGTCGTAGTACGGGTTGCCGGAGGCGATGTCGAGGCGGTCGCTCATCTCGTCGTCCGCCACCCCCTGGCGGGTGTACGAGATGCACGTCGTGACGAAGTGCTCGGGCCTGGCGTACTCACGGACGATGTCCGCCTGCCACCCGATGAACTCGGTGACCTGGCGGGCCTGGAACTCCCGCCAGGCGACGTCGTACTGGGGCTGTTCGTTGCCGTCCGGGGTCCACAGATCGGCCCACGTCGACAGGCGGTGCGACCAGTACACCAGTCCCCACTCGCGGTTGAGGGTCTCGACGTCGCCGTACTTCTCGCGCAGGTGGTCGACGAACCGCTGGAAGACGCCGTGGTTGTGGAAGAGGTGCAGACCCGGTTCGTTGTCGACCTGCCAGCCGATGACCGCCGGATGGTCGGCGTACCGGGCGACGATCTTGCGGATGATCCGCTCGGCGTGGAAGCGGAAGGCGGGGTGGGTGAAGTCCGCCTCCTGCCGGGCGCCCCAGCCGATGCGCTCGCCGGTACGCCGTTCGCCGGTGATCTCCGGGTACTGGCGGGCCAGCCACGGCGGAACGGCGTAGGTCGGGGTGCCGAGGATGACGGCGATGCCCCGCTCGTGGGCGCCGTCGAGGACCGGCTGGAGCCAGTCGAGATCGAAGCGGCCGTTCTCGGGCTCCCAGGTCGACCAGACCGACTCGCCCAGGCGGATCACGGTGAAGTTCGCCTCCGCCATGAGGTCGAGGTCGGTCTTCAGCCGTTCGTCGGGCCGCAGTTCAGGGTCGTAGGCGGGCGTGTACTCGTGGTAGTACGCGGCACCGAACAGGACGCGGGCGGGCAGAACCGCCATGGGGAACCTCCGAAGAGTCAATGGGGGGATGGGCCGGTGCGTCGGCGCTGACGTCGACCGGGCGTCACTGCTTGACGCCGCCGGTGGCCAGACCGCTCTGCCAGTACCGCTGCAGGAGCAGAAAGGCGACGACGAGCGGGATGACGGAGATGAGGGAACCGGTCACCACGAGCGCGAGCATGTTGCTGTTCGCGCCGCTCCCGCCGCCGAAGGCCTGGGACGCCCAGGAGGACAGCCCGACCGTGACGGGGTACAGCTTCGGGTCGTTGAGCATGATCAACGGCAGGAAGTAGTTGTTCCAGGTCGCCACGAGGGTGAAGAGCACGACGGTCACCAGGCCGGGAGCCAGCAGCCGCAGCGCGATCGTGACGAAGATGCGCAGTTCACCGGCCCCGTCGATGCGCGCGGCCTCCAGGAGACTGTCCGGGACGGCGTCCGCGGCGTAGATGCGCATGAGGTAGAGGCCGAACGGGCTGACCAGGGAGGGCAGCACGATCGCCCAAGGCGTGTTGACCAGGTCCACCTTCGCGAAGAGCAGATAGGTGGGAATGGCCAGCGCGGTGGTCGGGATCATGATGGCGCCGAGGACCAGGGCGAAGGCCGCGTTGTTGCCCCGGAACCGGTACTTGGCGAATCCATAGCCGGCTGCGGCGGCCAGGAGGGCGGCACCGAGTGCGCTGCCGACGGAGTACAGGACCGTGTTGAGCAGCCAGTGCAGGAAGACCCCGTCGTCGTGGGTGAGCGTCTCCCGGACGTTGTCGAGCAGCTGCGGGGCGTGCGAGAACCACAGACCGAAGGTGGTGAAGAGGTCCTGGGTGCTCTTGGTCGAGGAGACGGCGAGCCAGAACAGCGGCAGCAGGAAGTAGGCCAGGACGGCCAGCATGACGATGGTCAGCGGTGTGCTGCGGCGGCCGACCGACCGCCGGCGCTGTCCACGGGCGGTCCGTCGTGCGCCGGCCGTGGTGGCGCGCGGGGCCGGCCGGGACGTGGAAGGGGAAGTCGTGCTCGTCACGAGGTCCTCCTGCGGTTCGCGATGAACAGGACGGCGTAGGAGAAGATCACGATGACCAGGCCCAGGAAGAAGGACACCGCGGCCGAGTAGTTGACCTGCTGACCGGTGAACGCGAGGGAGTAGGCGTAGAGGTTCGCGGTGTAGGCGTTGTCGATGACGTCGGGCGCGACGGGCTGCAGCAGTTTCGGCTCGTTGAACAGCTGGAAGCTGCCGATCACGGAGAACAGCAGAGTGAGGAGCAGCGCGGGGCGCAGGGCGGGGAGCTTGATGGACCAGGCGGTCCGCCAGGCGCCGGCGCCGTCCATCGCCGCCGCCTCGTACAGCTCCTGGGGGACGGTCCGCAGAGCCGCGTACAGGATGATCATGTTGTAGCCGACGAACTCCCAGGTCACGATGTTCGCCAGGCTTACCGGCATCCATCCGTCGCCGAGGAAGTGCGGGGCCGGCAGGCCGAGTTTCTCGCTCAGCTGGGCGAACGGCCCGAAGTCCGGACCGTAGAGGTAGCCCCACATCAGGGTGGCGACGACACTCGGGACGGCGTAGGGCACGAAGATGCCCAGGCGGATCACCCGTGCGAGCCGCAACAGGCCGCTGTCGAGCGCGAGAGCGAAGGCCAGAGCCAGCAGGAGCATCAGCGGGACCTGGATCACGAGGAACGTCGCGACCCGCGTGACTCCTTGGCGCAGGAGCGGATCCTTCAGGGCTGTCACGTAGTTGTCCAGCCCGACGAACGCGTTGCCGCCGATGAGCTTTTCCCGGAACAGGCTGAGGTAGGCGGCGTAGCCGAGCGGGGCGAGGAACATCAGCAGGAACAGCACCATGAACGGTGCGACGAACAGGGGACCTGCCGCACCTTGACGCAGGCCACCGCGGGGGCGTCGCCTCGGCCCCGCTCGGCGCGGCTCCTCGGTGGAGGCCACGGTCGTGGCAGTCATCATCGGGCCTTTCTGGTGGAAGGGGCCGGCCTCCCTGGAAGGACCGGCCGGGCGCGGGTCCCGCGTCGCTGCCGGAGGGCGTCGGCACGGGACCCGCCGGACATCACGGGGCTTTGACGGTGAAGCCCTGGGCCTTGGCGTAGGTGGTGAGCCGTGACTGCCACGCGTCGAGCGCGGCGACGGCGTCCTTCTTCCTGGTGAGGGCCGTGCCCACGGTCTCGGTCCAGTCGGTGACGGCCTGGTCGAGGAACGGCGGCCACTGGAAGTCGGGGCTCACCGTCTCACCGATGTCGGCGAACGCCTGGTTGACCTTCTGTCCGCCGTAGAAGGGGGCCGCGGCACCGGTGAAGGACGGGTCCTCGAGCAGTGGTTTCGTCGCCGGGAAGAACGACTGCTTGGTGTTGAACAGTTTCGCGCTGGCCGGGTCGCTGTTGAGGAACTGCGCGAACACGGCGGCCGCGATCGGGTTCTTGCTCTGCTTGATGACCGCGCTGGTCGAACCGCCCCAGTTGCCCGAACTCGGCTTCGACGTGTCCCACTGCGGCAGCGGGGCGGCCCGCCACTTGCCCGCGGTGGACTTGGCCGAGCCGGCGAGGAAGACCGGCCCCCAGGCAGCGGTGATCCAGGTGGCGTACTTGCCCTTGTTGAGCGCGGAGAACCAGGCGTCGGTGAAGTCCGGCTCGACGCCGATGACACCCTCCTGGGCCAGGCCGCCCCAGTAGGTGGCGAGCTTCTTGGAGATCGTGTCGTCGACGTCGATGGAGACGTTGCCCTTGCCTGAGGTCGCGTAGGGCTTGGCGCCCGCCTGCCAGAGCAGTCCGTGCCAGGCGGCCGCCTCGTTCCCGGCCAGGTTGGTCAGGTAGACCTCCGGGTCGGCCTTGTGCAGCTTGCGTGCCGCGGCGGCGAAGTCGTCCCAGGTCTTCGGCGGCTCGATGCCGTGCTTCTCGAAGATGTCCGCCCGGTACAGCATGCCCATCGGACCGGTGTCCTGCGGGATCGCCCAGATCTCGCCCTTGGGGCCGCTGACCTGTCCCCAGGTCCAGTCGACGAAGGTGTCCTTCAGCTTGGCCGCGCCGTACGGGTTCAGGTCCAGGAGGCTGTCCGTGATCGTGAACGTGGGAATGGCCTGGTACTCCATCTGCGCCACGTCCGGAGCGCCGCTGCCGGCCTTGATCGCCGTGCGCAGCTTCGTGTAGTGCTGCACGCCCTGGCCCGCGTTGACGACCTTGACCTTGATCGCCGGGTACTTCTTCTCGAAGAGCGCGACCTCCTGATCGATGTCCGGAACCCACGTCCAGAACGTCAGCTCGGTCGGCTTCTTCATCGCCGTGTCGATGTCGGCCTGGCTGACCGGCTTCGAGGACGAGGAGGCGGAACCACCGCCGTCACCGCCGCCGCAGGCGGACAGAGCGGCACCCAACGAGACCGCTCCCGCGGCGGTGAGCAGGAGCCGACGGCTCATCTGGGACTGACTGGGGGTGGAGTTGGATCTGCGCATGACGAACTCCCGCCGATGGCTGAGGAATGGCACGCCGAGCACGGGCGTGCGAAAGGAGGGTGATGAGGAATGGAGGGTGATGAGGAAGACAGGAAGCTCGGACGCGACGGCCAGGACACGGAGGTCGACATGGCACGGGTGCGCGTCTTCGCGGACGCCGCCCGGGGTGTTCCACGTGCTGCGGAGAGAGACCCGTGGACGGGAGGGTTACGGGTGGAGCGGAGAGCTGCGGCGGCGAGGTTGCTCAGTGGCTGCCGCTCGGAGGGAGGACGAGTGGCGTCGTCGGTGTGACGAGCTGTCCGGGGGTGCGAGGCGGGTGAACGAGGCCGGCGGGAACAGGACCGATACGGCGGCTCGCCTCACGGTTACGTGTCCGGCCGGGAACGCTGTTCCTCGGGCCGGTCGGTCTTGATCAGTGGTACGTGGATGCACCTCCGTCCCGGGGTGGGCCGGTGCGGCTTCCACTCGGAGAAGAGGCCAGGGCCCGATCTCGGCCCGGGATCGTCCGGGTCGGCGGCGGGGGCCCGGTCGAGGCGCGGACCACGAGGTCGACGGGTGGTTCACCGGCCGACAGGGGTGGCGCGTCCGGGTTCTCGATGGAGTGCACGAGGCGTTTGAGCCCCTCCTGTGCCACGGTGTCGAAGGGCTGGCGCATCGTGGTGAGAGGGGGAGTCACATAGGCGGCGACGGGGATGTCGTCGAAACCCACGACGCTGACGTCCTCCGGCACCCGTCTGCCGGCTTCTGTCAGTGCGCGGATGAGACCGATCGCCATGTCGTCGTTGGCGGCGAACACCGCGGTCATGTCGGGGTCGCGGGCCAGCTCGCGGCCCGCCGTGTAGCCGCTGGAGGCAGACCAGTCGCCCTCGACGACGCGGGGTATCGCCCTGTCGTGCGCGGCGAGCGTGGACCGCCAGCCCTCCAGGCGGTCCCGGGCGGCGTACCACCGCCACGGACCGGCGAGATGGTGGACGGTGTCGTGTCCGAGTTCCAGCAGGTGCTCGGTCGCCGTACGCGCCATCAGATCGGCGCCGACGCCCGCGGCCAGCGTCCTCGGCATGGACAGGGGTGGCGCCCCGAGGACGAGGACCGGTACGTCGACGCGGGCGGAGAGGTCGTCACCGTGTCCGTCGTCGATCGGCTCGGAGATGACGATGCCGTCGACGCCCTGCTCCAGGAGTGAGTCGACGGCACCGGCGACGCCCGTCGGGTCGCCTTCCAGGGTGTTGACCACGCGAAGGGCGTATCCCGTGTCCCGTACGGCACGTTCGACCCCCATGATCAGTGAGGCGGGTCCGTACAGGGCGGTGCCGAGCGTCACCACGCCGATGGACCGCGTACGCCCGGAGGCCAGTGCCCGGGCGGCGTTGTTCAGCCGGTAGCCGAGTTCCTCACCGGCTTCCAGGACGCGTCGGCGCACTTCGGCGGAGACGTACGGCTCGTCGTTGTAGACCCGGGACACGGTCTTCTGGGAGACACCCGCCAGCTGGGCCACATCCACACTGCGCGGTGCACCGGAACTGCCGCCCCGCCCTGTGCCTCGCCTCATGGTGGCTCCAGATGATCGTGACCGGTGGTGGTGCCGGTGTTCGTCTGACTGCGCTGCCATGTCTACGCAGTCATACGGCGGCCGTCAAGCTCCCGAAACAGATTCGTAACCCTTGCGCAGGCGTCGCCGAGCCCTTGGCCGAGCGAGAGACCCGAGTCCGTCGAAAGCCTTGACGCGTCGGTTCTGACTGCGTAGACAGAGTGCGGCGCGCTCTCCTCGCCCTGAGCACGAGGAGCGCGTGGCATCAGGAGGTGTCCAGCTGTGCCGCAGTCGGCACTCCTCTGCTGAACTGCGCTGTTCTGGTCGATCGGCGGTCACCTCGTCCAGCTGCAGTGGCTGCAAGTAACCGGTACGGCGATCTCGTTCGGCAACCGGTCCGCCGGCCCGGCCCTCGGACATGCCTCTCCCGACCCGGTGTCCTCGCGGGCTGCTCCCGCCTCGACACGGATGACGTCGGACAGGCCGGCATCGCGGTGTAGCGGAATCGCGGGCATGGCACAGAGGCCGTTCACCGTCGGGCGGTGGGAGTGGAGGGCCCGCATTCCGGCCGACGCGGCGCCGGCGACCTCGCGCACGAGGCCCTCGTCCCCGCTCGCGCCCCCCCCTCACAGCCAACGGCCCTCGGCCCTCGCGGCCCTTGGGAAGACGGTCGCCTGACTGAGCCGGGACAACCCGCCCGCGCCTCCGTGCCGTACGGAAAGCGGCGGCGCCGAGGCGCTCGACGGTCGGCGCGCATGGGGTGCGGAAGCTTGATCCGCTCGTCGAAGGTGAGCCGCCCGAGCAGATCGTCGGCCCGCTTGCCCATCGGCAGCGCGAGGGGAGAGAACCCACGAGGAGTCCCCTGAGCAGCCCGGTTCGAGATTATTGAAGCGCTTCGACGAGACCATCGGCCCCGTGAGAGGCGTCAACGGCCAGGCAATATGAAAGTTTCTTGGCGTTGCTCCTCTTGTTTGGCGAGAAACATGTCATTAACGTTCCCCGCCAGGTGAAGCGCTTCGACGCGCTTCGGTCCGCCGATGGGAAGCGCCGCGTCATGACCAACGAGTTGAACCGGAGAGGCTTCGTCGGCACAACGGCCGCCGTCGCCGACGCCGCTGCGATGGCCCGGCGCCTGTCGGCCCGCGGAACCGGCGAGCAACAGCAGACCAGGACCCACGCCGCGTCAGGCCTGCGGAAGGCGCTGCCCGTCCACGTACCCAGGGCCTCCGTCACGCCGGACATGCCCTCGGTGTCGAACGGCCCTGATCTGGCCACCGCCCCCGGCTTCCTCCGCCACCCGTCCGACCGCCCCACCACCGTCTCCGGCGCCCCAGGGAAAGGGCCGCAGGTACACCGCGGCCCCCCTGCGGGGCACCGTGCCACCGCCGGGGAACTCCTTCTCGTGCCCGAGGACGCCTCGGTCGTCGTCCCCTGCCTGGCGCAATCGGCCGAGCAGCAACACTCCTGCCCTCACCACCGCGCCGCAGGGAGCGTAGCCGGATGACGAACAAGCCCTGCTCACACCCCAGGTGACGGTACGTCAGTGCACTGACTCCTCCAAGTGCCCTGTTCCGAAGGAGCAGCCATGACCTCGCGCAGCATCACCGACCGCCTGGGCGGACTCGCCTTCGGCGGTGACTACAACCCCGAGCAGTGGGACGAAGCGGTCTGGAAGGAGGACGACGAGCTGATGTGCCGGGCCAGGGTCAACCTGGCCACCGTCGGCGTCTTCTCCTGGGCCCTGCTGGAACCGGAGGAGGGGCGCTACGACTTCGCCTGGCTGGACGCCCACCTCGACCGGCTCCACGCGAACGGGGTCGCCGTGGACCTGGCCACCCCCACCGCCTCCCCACCGCCCTGGTTCACCCTGGCCCACCCGGACGCACTGATGGTCCAGCCCGACGGCACCCGTCTCGTCCACGGCAGCCGGGACACGTACTGTCTCACCGCACCCGCCTACCGGAACGCGGCCCGCCGGATCGCCGCGGTGCTCGCCGAACGCTACGGCGACCACCCGGCCCTCGTGCTGTGGCACGTGCACAACGAGTACGCCACTCTGTGCTACTGCGACCACACCGCGGCCTCCTTCCGGGTGTGGCTGCGCGCCCGCCACGGCTCGCTGGACGCCCTCAACGAGGCCTGGGGAACGGCCTTCTGGAGCCAGCACTACACCTCCTGGGAACAGGTGCTGCCGCCGCGTGCCACGAACTGGCACAAGAACCCCGGCCAGGAGCTGGACTTCCGTCGCTTCTGGGCCGACGAGGTCACCGCCGCGTACTGCGAGCAGCGGGACGCGATCCGCGCACACAGCGACCGGCCGGTGACGACCAACCTGATGCTGCCCGCGTACCAGAACGTCGACCTGTGGGCCCTCGCCCGTGAACTCGACGTGGTCACCTGCGACCAGTACCCCAGCGCACCCGGCCTGGCCGCCGCCGCCGACGTCGCCTTCCACGCGGACCGCGCCCGCTCCCTGGGCGGCGGCCGTCCATGGCTGCTGATGGAGCAGGGCACCAGCACCGTCTACGACGGCGACCGGGTCCTCGCCAAGGAGCCGGGGGACATCCTGCGCCACACCCTCGGTCACATCGCGCGCGGTTCGGAGGGCGCCCTCTTCTTCCAGTGGCGGCAGTCCCGGGCCGGCGCCGAGACCTGGCACTCGGCGATGGTGCCGCACGCAGGACCCGGCAGCCGGATCTTCCGCGAGGTCGCACAGACCGGAGAGGCGGTCGCCCGTCTCGGCGAGCTGGCGGGATCGACGGTCTCCGCGCCGGTCGCCGTCCTGCACGACCCGGACGCCTGGTGGGCACTCGGTGTGGACGGCCTGCCCTCCACAGAGCTCGACTACCACGCGGCACTCGCCCGGGCCCACCGCACGCTGTGGGACTCAGGAGTCACGGTCGACTTCGCTCACCCCGAACACGAGTTGAGCCGCTACCCGCTCGTCATCGCCCCGGCCCTTTTCCTGCTCTCCGACGGATCCGCAGAGAACCTGCGCCGCTACGTCGCGGGAGGCGGAACACTCCTCGTCCAGCACGCGAGCGGCTCCGTGGACGACCGCCTTCACGCCCGCCTCGGCGGCTATCCCGCCGCTCCCCTGCGCGAGGCGCTGGGCATCCGGGTCGAGGAGTACCGGCCGCTGCGGCGCGACGAGCGGATCACCTTGTCGGACGGCACGCAGGGCACCGCCTGGAGCGAGTCCCTGCACGCCGAGAGCGCCGAGACGCTCGCCACCTACACCCACGGGATGCTCGCGGGCAGCCCGGCGGTGACCCGGAACGCCTTCGGCACCGGGCACGGCTGGTATCTCTCGACCCGCCTCGACGACGCCGGCTACGGCGCACTGGTCGCCCGGCTGCTCGACGAGACCGGAATGGGCCGCGAGACGCCGGGGCTGCCCCCGCAGGTCGAGGCCGTCACCCGGCACACCGCGGACGGCCGCCGCTGGCGCTTCCTGATCAACCACGGCGCCGAGCCAGTGCCCCTGCCCGAGCCCGCCCACGACCTGCTCACGGGCGGCACGGTCACCGAACTGGCCGCCGGCGGCAGCGCCGTACTCCGTATCGCCTGAGCACGGTCCTCCCCCTCCCTCTCTTCGGAAGGGCAGCAATGACCAGCGCACCCCGCGTGGCGTCGGAGACCCCGTGATCGCGCCGACTCACCCAATATCGAAGGAACTTGACCGAGTGTCAGAGAAACTGCGGGCGGCTGCCACCGTGGCCAACCCCGTCATCCCCGGCTTCCACCCCGACCCCAGCGTCTGCCGCGTCGGCGACGACTACTACCTCGTCTGCTCCAGCTTCGAGTACTTCCCCGCCATCCCGGTCTTCCACAGCCGCGACCTGGTCCACTGGACACAGCTCGGCAACGCCCTGGACCGGCCGAGCCAGCTCGCCCTCACCGCCGCCACCCCGTCGTCCGGCGGCATTTACGCTCCCACCCTGCGCCACCACGACGGCCGCTTCTGGCTGATCGTCACCCATGTGACCGAGG